>VAYJ01000229.1 GCA_005888465.1 Actinomycetota bacterium | reverse complement strand
GTACCGATGTAGACGATGCCGTTCGCGACGGCAGGGGATTCCCACGCCTTCCAGATCGCGTCCTTACGCCATTTGAGGACCCCAGTGTTGGCGTCGAACGCGTAGAAGTTCCCGTCGTACGAGCCGATGTAGACGATGCCGTTCGCCACCGCAGGGGAGTCTTCGGCGATCCGATCTCCGGTGGCGGCCTTCCAGACCAACGCCCCGCTCGCCGCGTTGAGCGCGTAGAGGTAGTGGTCGTCGGATCCGACGTAGAGGATCCCGTTCACAATCGCCGGCGAGGACTCCACAGCGTCGCCCGTGGCATACGTCCACTTCGTGGCGCCTGTACTCGCATCGAACGCGTAGATCTTGTGGTCGTACGAGCCCACATAGACGGTGCCGTTCACCACCGCAGGGGAAGACCAAATGTCGTCCCCTGTCTGGGCGGACCACTTGATCCCAAGGTGGGAGACGTTCGAAGCGTTCAGGATCGGCTCGTTGGTCTGCACACCGAGGCGGTCCACGCTGTCATGGAACATCGGCCACGTTGGAAGGGGTGGCGCATCGGCCGCCGACGCGTGACCAACGTCCACCGACGGCGTCCGATCCGCCGAGGCAGGCGTAACCAGGGTGGCCGCGATGCCAAGCGTGAACGCGGCGATCGCGAGCGCACGCGGAAGGTGGAAAGGAGTGGGCGCTCTCATCCCTAACGCGCCGGATCCTATCCAGGCCCCCCGCCCTTTATGCGTCGAGTGACGTAGGAACTTTGGGCGATTCGGATGGACTAGCTAAAGGTGACCAGTCGCAGGCCCCGCGCCACCTGCCGGCCGCCGTCGTCGGCCACGTCGAAGGCCACGCGCTGGCCGATCCGGAGCGTGCGGATCCCCGAGCCCTCCGTGGAGTCCTGGTCGATCAGGATCTCCGTGCGGTCGTCCTGCAGCAGCGAGCCGGCGCGGGCGTCGGGGTCGTAGTCCTTGATCGTTCCCTGCGGCATGGGCCGATCCTACCGTTCGGAGCGGCTCTGCAGGCGATCGGGGAGCCCGAGCTCCCGGCACGCGGTGAGCGTGCGTCCCGGCCGGTTCTCCGCCAGCGCCCGCATGAGGTCTTCCGGCCGGTCGAGGTCGAAGGCGAGCTCGGCGCTTCGCGCTTCGTGGAAGGAGACCCGCGCGCGACGGGCCGCCGACCGGTGCCGGGCAAGCGACGCGGGGCCGAAGCGCGGCGGGATCGCGGATGGCGGCCGACGAACAAGCAGGTTCGTCCCGCCGTCGGAGGCGGCCGGCGCCGCCGTGACCCTGGCGTCGGATGCGAGCGCGATCGCGAGCGCCGTCGGCGTGAGGAGCGGAAGGTCGGCCAGCACCACGGCGAGGGTGCTCGTTCGTCCCGTGACGAGTGACTCGACCTGCCGCACGGCTTCGTTCAGCGAGCGCCCGGCCTCGGGGATCGGCCGAGCCCCGTGCCGCGCCGCGACCTCGAGCACGGCCTCGTCCCGTGAGATCACCCACGTTTCCCAGGACGGCTGCGCGGTGCAGGCGTCGAGCACGTCCTCGGCCATCGCGAGGGTAAGCGTCGCGCGTTCCGGGAGGGAGAGGACCTTCGCCAGGCGGCTCTTCGTGCGCTCGAGTGACTTGACCGGCACGGCCAGCACCTGCATGGCTGGCTAGAATAGCCGCGCTCGACAGAGGCTGGAGGCGGCGTGCAGAAGCCTGACGCATGGTTCGACGTCGCCCACCTCGCCTTGCGGCCGGGCATGGCCTTCTGGTTCAACTGGCGATTCGAAGGGATGGAACACATCCCTCGCGAAGGGCCAGTGCTGATCGCCGGCAATCACATCTCCTACTTCGACCCGCTGGCGCACGCGTACATGCTGGTGAAGGCGGGCCGGCACGCCCGATTCCTCGCGAAGAAGGAGCTGTACGGCAACCGGCTGCTGCGCCGTGCCCTCATGGGGGCGGGTCAGATCCCCGTCGAACGCGGGAGCGGCTCCATGGCCCCCGTGCACGCGGCCGTGAAGGCGTTGCAGGCTGGCGAAGCCGTCATGGTCTACCCCGAGGGAACGGTCACCAAGGACCCCGACCACCTGCCGATGCAGGGTCGGACGGGGATCGCCCGGCTCACGCTCGCCTCCGAGGTGCCGGTCCTGCCGCTCGCCGTCTGGGGCTCGCAGCACGTCTGGCAGCGGGGCGCGCGGAGCCCGCGCTTCGGCCGGCCGATCTGGCTGAAGGCCGGTGCTCCCAGGGACTTCTCGGAGTTCGAGGACCGTCGCGACGACCCCGAGGCGCTCCGAGCCGTGACGGACGCCATCATGGCCGACCTCACGCAGCTCGTTGCAGACCTTCGCAGGCGCTACCCGAAGGAATGGGAATCCTAGGTGCTGTTCCTTGTCCTCGCGCCCGTGCTCGTCGTGTTCCTCCTGGTGCTCCTTCGCCGGACCCGGCGTCGCGTCGAGCCGATGCTCGCGCGTCTCCCGGCGGCACGATGGGAGCGGACGAACGAGGTCATCCGCGACCCGTTCACCAACCGAACCGTGCGCGTGTGGATCGACCCCGCGAACGGCTCGCGGCACTACGTCCCGGACCGGATGCGGCCGCGGCGCTCCGCTAGGTCGAAAGACCTAGGTTGATCTTCCTCCGTTCCCGTTGACGTTCCGAGACCCCTTTCGTACCGTCGTGGTCCCAGCCCGCACGCCCGCTCATTGGAGGGAACGTCACCATGCAGATGAAGCGTCTCGTCGGTGCGCTCGCATTCGGCGCCACTGTCCTTGGCACGATCGCCCAAACATCTCCTGCACACGCCGGGGCTGCGCCCGCAGCCATCGTCGGGATGCTCTCGTTTCAGAGCAACCGGGCCAGTGGGACGCAGGACTATGCGTCGAATCCGGACGGCACGGCGGTGACCCGGCTCGTGAACGTCACCGGCCTTTCCACCTATGACGTGGCCTGGTCCCCGGACGGGACGCAGGTCGTCTTCTCCGGCTGTTGCACCGGCGGGGGCACGTACCAGATCTACACGATGAACGCCGACGGGACGAACGTGACGCAGCTCACGACGGCTGGCCGCAACACGCTCCCCGCCTGGGCTCCCTTCGGGCAGCGGACCTCCGAGATCTACACCATGAACACCGACGGTACCTTCCAGACGAGACTGACGAACGATCCAGGGACGGACGGGGCTCCTGCGTGGTCCCCCGACGGCTCGCAGATCGTGTGGCACAGCAACCGTTCGGGCAAGTACCAGGTCTACCTCATGAAGTCCGACGGCACGTTCCTGGCGGACCTCAGCAACAGCTCGGGGAACGACACCGAGCCCAGCTGGTCGCCCGACGGTTCGAAGATCGCCTTCGAAGGCGATCGCAACGGCAATCACGACATCTACACGATGAACGCCGACGGCACGGGCCAGGCCGATATCACGAACAACGCGGCGGCCGACGACCGGCCGGCCTTCTCCGCCGACAGCCTGCGGATCGCCTTCGACAGCACCCGTACCGGCAACGCCGAGGTCTTTACCATGGACGTCACGGGGAGCAACCAGGTC
>VAYJ01000222.1 GCA_005888465.1 Actinomycetota bacterium | reverse complement strand
CGGGCGTTCTCTGCCGTGGTCGGCGAGTGGATCGAAGCCGGCGACTGGAGCCTGGCGAACGCGCTCCGCGTCGCGTCACTCGTCGCGAGGCAGAACGCCGAGCGCCTCTACGCTCTGTAGGCCGGGCTGGACTTCCCCTGATCTACTCAGCTCTCGCCTCGCAGCTACGCTGCTCAGCTCGAAATGCGGCCCTCTCCCCCCTTGCTACGGGCGAGGGAACAAGATCATCCCTCTCCCTCGGAGAGGGAGAGGGCAGGGTGAGGGTGGCGTTGTCTCGCGAATAGTCCAGCGAGGGCGACCTGCGGTACACTCCGGCCAGATCGAGATCACCCATACGTGGGAGGACCACCCATGCGTGTGACCATCGCGTTGCTTGGAGTCCTGCTTGTCGCCCTGATGCTCCCGGCCTCGCCCGCGGCGGCGGACGACATCGTCCCGGCCACACACGAGGAGATGGGGCGCGCCTTCGATGACTTCGCCGTCCAGCTCCACGCACTCGGGGATCGCTTCCGTCGCCACTTCACCCCGGGAGACGCCGGCCCCGAGGGCCCGCTCGTCACGTTCATGCTCGATCGCAGGGTGGAGCTCGGCCTCACGCCGACCCAGGTCCAGGAGCTGGAGAAGATCCGGAGCGACTTTCAGAAGGTTGCGATCAAGCTGGACGCAGACCAGCGCGTGGCCGAGATGGATCTGGCCGAGCTGCTTCGCGCCGATCCCGTGGACCTCGCCAGGGTCGAGGCCAAGATCCGCGAGGTCGAGCGACTGAAGGCCGATTTCCGCGTGGGCAGAGTCCGCGCGATCGAGCGCGGCAAGGCCCAGCTCACGGCGGAGCAGCGCGCCAAGCTCGCCGGAATGCTCGGCGAGCCGCCCGCGGCCCGACCCCGCGCGGGCAGTCCTCCCGCACCTCGGCGGTTCTGACCACCCTCCACGCCGCTCCCAAGTCGCCGGTAGCGTGGAGGTATCGGCAGCATGGTCGTGCTCGTGAGTGTCGACGGCATTTACAATCGCCGCCGGGCTCGAATGGCGGGCTGACAGAAATCCCAAGAGAATGACGTCGTTCCCTACCTGGCACGTCCCGTGCGTCGGCTTGTCGCGAAGCAGTCCGACCCTTCTCTCACCTGACGGAGGCCGGGCTCGAGCCTCGGACATCACGTGGCACCAACATCTTGGGACGACTCGTTGGAGTGGATGTCCCCCGTCAGCGTGGTCGTTCCCGCATGCGATGCGGAATCGACCATCGAGAGGACGGTCCAGAGCCTTCTCGGGCAGGAGTACCCCCTCGGCCGGTTCGAGGTCATCGTCGTGGAGAATGGCTCCCGGGACCGCACGCCGAGCCTGCTCGCGAGCCATGGCTCACGTATCAGGGTGGTGCACGAGAAGAGGAAAGGGGCGGCGGCGGCGCGCAACGCAGGCCTCCGCGTGGCATCCTACCCGTACATTGCTTTCACCGACGCCGACTGCGTCCCTGACGCGAGCTGGTTGCGAGAGCTCATGGCCTACGCGGCCCGCAACCCGTGGGCCGATTTCATCGGCGGCCCCATCGTCGCTCACCAGCCCCGGTCCCGGATCGAGCGATTTTCCGAGTGGCTGTGGGATCAAGAGCGCGCGCTTCACGCTCAGCCCCCGTATGCTATCACGGCAAATCTCCTCGTTCGTAGGATGTTGCTGTTCGAGCTGGGCATGTTCGACGAAGCTCTGCTGCGCGGTCAGGACGTCGACCTCTCCTACCGCGCTCATTTTCGAGGCGCGCGCTTCGGTTTTGCTGACACGGCGGTGGTCCGCCACGTGAATCCAAGAAATCTTCGGCAAGTGTTCGCGAAGGGTCTCCAGCATGGCCATGCGGTGGCACGGCTTCTCGAGAAGTACTCGCGCGAGCTCGGCCAGACGCCCTGGCAACGATGCCTGGACGGGCGGCGGTACGCGAGCATCGGAGCCCACCTCGCCGCGCTTGCGCGAAGCGCGTGGTGCCGGCGGCCCGACCTCATGTCCCACAGCCTGTTCCACGCAGTCTTCGAATCGGGCAAGCAGCTGGGCGTCTGGCGTGACCTCGTCGCGCGGGGGCCAGCCCGCCTCGCTCTCCGTCACCACGAGCACGGCCGGGTCCCGGGCCGCACGCCATGATCTTTTACCTTTCGAAGAAGCATCACCAGTACACCATGCGCCCGCGCCTCCGGGATCTCGCCATGCCCCTGCCGTTGCGCGAAGAGCTCCTGCGGAGGCTTCGGTTGCTGTCGTACGAGGAGGCATTTCGTCTCAACGCGCTGCCGATCGGGTCGTACATCTTCACTGATCTCGACCGGCTGAATCCGGAGCAGACGGAGCGGGCGGCGATTCTCTGGGACGCGCTGCG
>VAYJ01000221.1 GCA_005888465.1 Actinomycetota bacterium | reverse complement strand
GATGGGATGAGCCGTGACGACAAGATCATCGTCGAGTATCGGGATGTGGCCGACGCGCGCGGCCTTCACCACCGCTACGGCGCGTACATCATTGGCGCGAGGATCTTCGCCGGCAACCTCTTCTTCAGCCGGGACTGGATGGTCAAGCGGCTTCAGCCCGAGTTCGCGCACGGGGAATTCCGGGCGGCAGAGGACCAGTACGTCCGCACGAACCCGCACGAGGGGATGCTGCGGCCCATCTTCGCCCTCGCGCGGATCGAGTACGGGCGGATGGACTACGCGATGGT
>VAYJ01000047.1 GCA_005888465.1 Actinomycetota bacterium | reverse complement strand
CTGCGCATTCTCCACGACGAAGCGCCCTTGCGAAGACACCGTTTCGCCGGCGAGGAGACGCTTCACGAGGTCGAAGGACTCTTCGAAGGCCGACGGGCGCTGCTTGATGTTGGCGCCCATGGCGAAGAACTGCGCCTGGCCATCGCCCAGACCACACTGGAAGATGAAGCGGCCGCGCGCGATGGCCGCCAGGGTGCCGACCTGCTCGGCGATGAGCACGGGGTTCCACAGGGGCAAGAGAAAGAGGCAGCCCGCGGGCTTGTCGTTCCACTCCGCGAGCAGCCGGCCCATCATGGGCACGTTCTGGTAGTAGGGACCAGGAGTCGCATGGTGATCGCCCACGAAGAGAGAGTCGAGGCCGGCGCGCTGCGCGGCGGCCGCGCGCTCGATCATCCAGCGCGCGCCCTCGTGAGGATCCTTGACGGTGTGGCTGCTCGTGAGCGAGATGCCGAGTCTCATCGTGTTTCTCCAACGGCGTGCCGCACCGCTTGGGTGGTGATGGGAAGCTCCGTGAACCGATGCCCCGTGGCGTCCCTCACGGCATTGGCGATGGCCGCGGGCGCGGCGACCACGGGCGGCTCGCCCACTCCCTTGGCGCCGAAGGGGCCGTGCTCCGACGGCACCTCGACGAGCACCGCGCGTACCGGCGGCACCTGCTCGCTCCCCGGCATGGCGTAATCCATGAAGGTGGCCGAGAGGAGCTGGCCCTGCGGATCGTAGCTCATGCGCTCGAGAAGCGCCCAGCCGAGGCCCTGGGCGGCCGCGCCCTGGATCTGCCCCTCGATGGCCGCGGGATTGAGCGCGCGCCCCACGTCCTGCACGACGACGTGATCGAGCACGCGCACCTGCCCCGTGTCCGTGTCGACTTCCACCTCGGCCAGGTGGGCCGCGAAGGCGGGAGAGCGCACGATGGTCGCCGTCGCGCCGCGGCCATAGACCGGCTCGTACTTGCCGCCGAACTGCATGGAGGCCTTGGCGAGCTCGGCGATGGGCACGGCCTTGCTCGGCACGCCGCGCACCTGAATGGCGCGGTCGACCATCTCGAGGTCCTCCACGGCGGCTTCCAGGTGCCTGGCCGCGATGGCAAAGAGCTGCTGGCGCGCGTCGCGGGCCGCCTTCTCCACGGCCGCGCCGACCGTGTAGGTGATCTTGCTGCCGCCGCTCGACCCGGCGTACGGGGCTGCCTCCGTATCGGGATTGACCACGCGGATCAGACCTGGGTCCAGGCCGAAGGCTTCCGAAGCGATCTGGGCGAAGGTGGTGTTGGTGCCGCTCATGTCCACCGTGCCGACGATGATGGACATCGTGCCGTCGCGCTCCAGCCGGCACACGGCATTGGCCGGCTCGATCCCGCCCAGCCAGCCGCCGAGCGCCACGCCCACGCCGCGCCGGAGCCGGCCCTGCGACGGTGCCGCCGCCTTGCGCTGATCGCGCTCCGACTTGAGCCTCTCGAGGCAGGGACGCAGCCCGATGCGTGGCCACTTGTTGCCGTTGGCCATCAGGTCGCCTTCGTCGGAGGCGTTGAGCAGGCGGAAGTCGAGCGCGTCCATGCCGAGCGCCCGCGCCATGTCGTCCATCTGCGACTCGAGGGCGAAGGCGGCCTGGACGGCGCCCGGCGCGCGATAGGCGCCGTTGCCGGGCTTGTGGGTGAGCACCTCGTAGCCGCGGATGTCCATGTGGGGCAGTCGATACCAGCTCCCCAGCATGAGGCAGGCAATGCCCAGGGGCGCGCCCGTGAAGGCGCCTGCATCGAAGATGACCCGCGCCTGGAGAGCGGTCAGCCGGCCGTCCTTGGCCACTCCGGTCTTGAGCTCGAAGACGCTCGGCGGCGCCGGCGTCGTGGTCAGGAACTCCTCGGTGCGGGTGAGCACCAGGGACACCGGACGCTTGAGCGCCACCGTCAATGCGGCGGCCAGAGGCTCGAGAAGCACGAACTTGCCGCCGAAGCCGCCGCCCAGCGGCGTGGCCACGATGCGCACCTGATGCTCGGGCAGTCCGAGCGCCTCGGCCACCTCCGAGCGCGTGTAGAAGAGCGCCTGCGTCGTGGTCCACACCGTGACACTGCCGAGCGCGTCCACCGAGGCGACGGCCACGCGGGGCTCGAGATAGCCCTGGTGGACCATGCTCGTGCGGTAGGTGCGCTCGATCACGATGTGGGCCTCGGCAAAGCCCTTGACGATGTCACCCCGAGTGAAGTGCTGCGTGCTCGCGACGTTGGGGGGAAGCGCTTCCGTGAGGGTGGAGCCTCCGCCGGCCGCCCCGTGCTGACCCAGCTCGGCGTCATCGCCCTCACCGGCGCGCTCGCGCACGAGGGGCGCCTCGGGACGCATGGCCTCGAGCGCGTCGACGGCCGCGGGCAGGATCTCGTACTCGACCTCGACGAGAGCGGCGGCGTCCTCGGCCACGGCTTCGCTCTCCGCGACCACGGCGACCACCGGGTGGCCGACGAAGCGTACCCGATCGAGGGCGAGCGGGCAGCGGTTGCGGTCCGAGGGATCCTGGTGGGGCAGGGGCAGATCGCGCCCGGTGAAGACACCAACCACGCCGGGCACCGCCCGAGCCGCGCGCGCATCCACCTTGAGCACGCGCGCATGCGCATGGTGCGAGAGCACGAGCCGCGCATGAAGCATGCCGGGCTGAACGAGATCGGCGGCAAAGCGGGTGAGACCCGCGGCCTTCTCGCCTCCGTCCACGCGGGGCAGCGATTGTCCGATGGTCGAGGCAGGGGGCATGTCTAGCTCCGATACTCGGCGTCCACGGCCGAGAGATCTTCAGGCGTGAGCGTGAAGTCGAGGGCGCCCGCGTTCTCGCGCACGTGCTCGGGTCGCGCCGCCTTCGGGATCGTGAAGAGCGCGGGCCGGCGCGTGAGGAAGTTGAGGGCGACCTGGCGCGGCGTCTTGCCGAGGCGCTTCGCGATGTCCGCCACCGTTCCCCGCATGAATCCGCCGCGGGCGAGCGGCGTGTAGCCGACCACGGCCATCCGCTCGCGCTCGCAGTGCGGGAGCACGTCCGTCTCGATGGCGCGGTCGCGCAGGTGGTAGAGGACCTGGTTGCAGGCGAGGCGGATCCCGCCGAGCGCGCCCTGGGCGGCCTCCATCTGGGCGACGTCGAGATTGCTGACCCCGACGAAGCGCGTCTTTCCCGCGGCGCAGAGCTCGGCCATGGCCCGCATGGTGTCGGCGATGGCGTGCCGCCCGCTCCACCAGTGGAGGAGATAGAGATCCACGTGGTCCGTGCGCAGGCGCTTGAGCGAGCGCTCGCACGCCTCGATGGTGCCTCGGTAGGAGGCATTCGAGGGCATGACCTTGGTGGCGATGAAGGCCTCGTGGCGCCGGCCCGCCACGGCCTCGGCGACGATCTCCTCGGCGCCCCCGTCGGCGTACATCTCGGCCGTGTCGATGTGGGTCAGGCCGAGGTCGAGCCCGAAGGACAGCGCGGCGATCTCATCCTTCCTGAGCTTGCGGTCCTCGCCCATGTGCCAGGTGCCCTGGCCTACGACGGCGGCCTCGACGCCGGTGATTCCGAACGGACGGCTGATCACCCGGCGAGTGTACACCGGGCATCGATGGGGTGGGCTAGCCTGGCCGTGCCGCGTCGCGGGCGCCCACTCGCCAGCCGAGCCAGAGGACGGCCGTGGCGAGACCGATCAGCACCGCTGCGGTTGCGAACGCGGACAGCTCGGACATCCACTTGATCGTGGTGCTGCTCAGGCCCACGAAGGCGAGCCCGATGACCGGGAGCACGGGCGCGCCGCAGCCCATCACCGTGCAGCCGCCGGTGGACAGCCCGAAGACGCCGCCGAGGGCGCCCAGCACGCCCCCCGTTCCGCCGGCTCTGCGACCCCACGGAACGACGGCGAACCGAGCGCGGCGCTCCATCCACAGCGCGAAGTACAGTGCCACGAGGAGCGCCATGAAGGCGAAGCGCGCGAGGTCCGCCGTCGTCACCGCGAAGCCCCACTCGAGTCCGAACGAGTTGTCCGCGGAGAACCAGAACAGGGCCAGACCCCAGGCCTTGGCGAGGCGCTCCCCGAGCGACCCAGGCCCGGACACGAGGTAGCCGGGCAGAGTGGGCAGCAAGGGGTTGATGGTGAAGGCGGTGACCGGCTTGCGGGCGACGGTGAGGACGAGCGGCGGCACCAGGAGGTCGAGGGCGAAGACGCCGAGCGCGATGGCACAGAAAGGCAACGGCCGTGACCTCACAGCGGCCCCGAGACCTCGAAGCGCCCGCCCGATCGCCCTCATGCTCCCTTCACCCCGCTGCTCCGATTATAGGCGGAGCCGGCCCCCGGCGGCGAGGCTCTCACCCTGACGTGTGGCGCGCGGAGAGGGCCCGCCCGGCGCGCTTACGCCTTGAGGTTGGCGTCAACCCCGGCTATCATTGGCTCGCTCCACAGGTCTTGCTCCATGGCCTCATGTCCCATAGGCGCCTTGACCCACCGGCGCCTGGCCTCACTGGCCGAGAAACGGTCCACCCAACGAAGGAGGGACTCCATATGGCCGCAGAAGTAAGCCGTCGCGATTTCCTGAGCCGGCTCGGCGTCACCGTCGGCGCCGCGGCGACCGCGGCCAGCGTGCCGCTCGTCGGCGCACCGGCTCTCATCGAGCGAGCCCACGCGCAGCCCAAGGGGAATATCCCCGACACGCCGTACAAGGTCGGGCACATGACCTTCTTCACGGGCGCGGCCGCCGTGCTCGGAGAGCCCTCGTACAAGGGCCATATCCTGGCCGCCGAGGAGATCAACGCCCAGGGCGGACTGCTGGGCAAGCGCAAGATCGAGACCATCAAGGCCGACGAGGCCGCGGGCACCGACGCCAACGTGAAGGAAATGCGCCGGATGAAGCTCTCGGAGAAGATCGATCTCTTCACCGGGGTCATCTCGAGCGGCAACACGCCGGCCCTCGGGCCCGAGGCGGAGTCGCTCAAGCTGCTCACCATCTTCGTCGATGGGTGCACCGACTTCCTCTTCGACAAGGCGGTGCTCAACCCGCACTACATCTTCCGCATCACCAACATGCAGTCGGCCGACGGCGTGACGGCGGCCGTGGCGACCGCCATGACCTGGCCCAAGGTTCGCCGGATCGCCCACATCCATCCGGACTACTCCTACGGGCGCAACGCCTTCGCGCATTTCAACATCGTGATGAAGAAGATGGTCCCCGGCGCCCAGGTCGTCTCCGAGGGCTGGCCGAAGCTCGGCACCACGGACTTCACCTCCCACATCACCAAGGCCATCGCGGCCAAGCCGGACCTGCTCGTCGCCTCGGTGTGGGGTGGCGACTACGTGGCCATGTACAAGCAGGCCCTGCGCTACGACATGTTCAAGAAGATGAAGTTCACGAGCATGATCGCCTTCGGCGTGGCCCCGCACGCCATCGGCAAGGATCACCCGGAGGGTGTCATTGCGGGCGTCCACTCCAACTACTACTTCAACTATCCGCCGCAAGACCGCTGGCCGCTGAACTCGGCATTCGTGAAGAAGTACCTCGATCGGTGGAAGGAGTACCCGAACTTCCAGTCGGAAGGCGCGTACACGACGCTCATGCTTCTCAAGCAGACGGTCGAGAAGGCGAACAAGCTGACGGGGGGCTGGCCCGACGACGAGGCCATCATCAGCCAGCTGGAAGGAGCGTCCATCTCCGGACCGGCGGGTTACCTGCACATCCGCCCGGACAACCACCAGGGCTACAAGGACGCCATGACCGGCTTCAGCGTGAACTCGCCGGACTATCCGTTCCAGATTCTCGATCCGAACAGGATCATCACGATCCCGATCCGCAACATCACAGCGCCTCCGGGGTGGCCGGCGCCGAGTGGTGAGGACACCAGGACCTACACCTGGATCGACAAGACCTGGCCGACGGTCAAGCTCTAGCGCTTCGGCTCACGGGTTCGGGGGAGGGGGGCGGCAACCGCCCTCCTCCCCCTTTCTCACGTTCATGAAGGGCCCGCGGCTTCGTCTAGGTGCGCGCGTTGGGCGCAGGCTCGTCCTGGTCGTCTTCTGCCTGCTCTGGGCCGCTCCCTCCGGGGCCGGCCACGAGCTGCCCTTCTATCCCTCCTACTACCCGCAGGAAATCCGGCTCGAGGCTCTGCCGCCGGCCGCGGCGGCGCCGCTGCTCAGGAGTGCCAAGCTCCACGCCTACGTCGGCGGCGACCCCTTTGCGGGCGGCCGTGTTCCGGCCGACATCAAGCCCCTCGAGTCGCTGGGCGGCTATCTCGTCGTGAGCTTCAATTCTGCGTCCCCGGTAGCGGCCAGCCGCGAGAGCCGCTGCGAGGCCGCGCGCCGGATCGCCCGGAGCCTCGGCGCCGCTCCCGGCCTGTACGTCCCTCACCCGTACCCTGTCACGCCCTATCACATGGATTACCTCGAGCACTTCGACCTCGCCCAGTTCGCGCGGCAGGCCTACGCCGCCGCGCCGAGCGGATCGAGCGCGACATTGCGGGTCCAGGCCAAAGGCCCGCTGGCCGAGCGCCTCGTGAAGGCGCAGGCCAAGAGCGCCAGGGACTGGGACGCCACCGTGGAGGACATCGACGCCGAAGGCCTGCTGGCCACTCACGGCCTGAGCCTGGACGGCTGGCTCGGTCCCCCGTGGCTCAAGGACGGTTGGTTCCACGCCTATCTGCTCGAGGCCCCCGGCCCGGCCCGCCAGGCCGTGGAGGCGCTCTACCGTCGGCTCGTCACCGGCGCCTTCGACAGCCCGATCGCGCGGATCGAGCTCGAGCGCCAGCTCGTTTCGCGACTGACGGCGGGCTGCGAGCGGGTGGTGCTGGGCTATTCGGTCCGGCGCGAGTACTTCAACGCGGAGTTCTCCCAGGGTGTGGAGAACATCGCCTGGGACTCGCAGACCGGGTTCAACTCCGCCATCTTCCTCCGCACCGTCAAGCTCAAGGACTTCCCGTGGAACGGCTGGCTCAGACTCGGGATGACGAGCCGGCCCGCCGCGGCCTGGAATCCCATCGCGGGCTTCTCCGATCCGGCGGGCCGGCTGCTGTGGGCGGCCGTCGGCGACCCCGCTCTCATCCCGGCACCCTACGGATCCGGATGGGTGGCCAATCGAGTGACGCTCGTGGCGGTCAGCCGGCCGCCGACCTCGGAGGTAGAGGTGCCGGAGGACGCTCTGGTCCCCGAGCCCGGTACCGGGCTTCTCCGCGACGCGGGGAAGGGCAAGAGCGCGCGGGCCCGCCTCACGTACCGCCTCGTGGCCTCCGCCTTCCACGACAGCACGCGCATGACTCCGGCGGACGCGGCCTACGCATACAGCTTTGCCTATCGCTGGAGTGGACGCGCGGGCGACCCCGTCGTGGAGGCTGCCACGGCGCCTCTCCGGCAGGCCCTGGTCGGCTTTCGTCTGGTCAAGGTGGACGCCGAAGTCCGGACGTACAGCGACAACACCTTCACCTACGTCGTGCCGGTGATCGACGTCTACGTCACCGGCGGCGCCCTCGAGGCCGAGTCCCTGGCCGCTCTCGCCCCGCCCTGGAGCGCGCTGCCCTGGCCGGTGATGGTGCTGATGGAGGAGGCCGTGAAGCGGGGCGTCGCGGCCTTCTCGCCGGGTGAAGCCAGGCGGCGCGGCGTGCCCTGGCTCGACCTGGCGCGGGATCCGAAGACCAAGGCGGCCCTGGCCGCGCTGGTGGACACGTTGGCGGCGCAGGCGTACATCCCGCCCGCCCTCAAGCGCCTCGTGACGGCGGACGAGGCCCAGACGCGCTGGGCCGCCCTCAAGACCTTCTACACCAGACGGGGCCATTTCCTCGTCACCAATGGGCCCTACGCCCTCGACAAGTGGTCGGATCGCGAAGTCGTCGTCACGGCATTCCGCGACTTCACCAACCCGAACGGGGTCGGCACCTACGATCGCTTCGCCATCCCCCGCCGGGCTTTCGTGTCGCGGCTCACCGCGCGCGGCGATCGGCTGGAGATCGCCCCCGAGATCGAGCGCGCCGAGAGGTTCCTGCGGGAGTACCGCATCGTGAGGGAGCCGCTGGGCAAGCCGGTCTCCGACGAGGACCGCGCGGACGTGCCCGTCTGCCGCTACGTCATCGTAGGCGCCGACGGCGGGGTGGCCGACGCCGGCCTGTCGCGCGAGCGTGAGGGCGCCCGGCTCGTGGTCAATCTCAGGGGCCGGCTCAAGCCGGGCGCGTACACAGCCCTGGTCGCCCTCGCCCTGCGCGACAACTGGGTCAACCCCGAGGTGGCGGTGGCGCAGTTTCGGGTTGATGCCGCTCCCTGAGTTGAGGCATCGTACCGGGTCATGGACACGCTCCTGATTCACGCTCTCAACTCGCTGCTCTACGCGGCGGTGCTCTTCCTCATCGCGGGCGGGCTCAGCCTCATCTACGGCGTCATGCGGATCGTCAATCTGGCCCACGGCAACCTCTTCGCCTTCGGGGCCTTCGTGGCCGCCTGGACGGTGGGGCGGCTCGTGGGCGGCCCCACACCGACCCCTCTCCTCTATCTCGTGCTGCTCGCCGGGCCCTTCGTCGCGGCCGCGCTGGGGGCCGCGATCGAGCCGACTCTCCTGCGGCCGTTCTACAAGCGTCCCGAGGAGTACCAGCTGCTGATCACCTTCGGGCTGCAGCTGATCCTCGAGGACCTCGTACGCCTGATCTGGGGTCCGTACCCGCTGACCGTGAGCTCGCTCTACGAGGGTATGGGGAGCCTCAACATCGGTGAGTCCATCTACCCGACTTACAATCTGGCCGTCATCGTCGTCGGTGGTCTCGCGGCAGCGGGGCTCTGGGCCTTCATCTATCGCACCCAGTTCGGTATCGTCCTGCGGGCGACCTCGCAGAACATGCGGATGGCCCAGGCCATGGGGGTCAACGTCAACCGCGTCTACGTCCAAGCCTTCACGCTGGGCTGCTTCATGGCGGGTCTGGGAGGCGCCATCGTCGTCCCCCAGCAGGGCGCCGTGCTGGGCATGGGCGTGGACGCCCTGATCCTGGCTTTCGTCGTCGTCGTCATCGGCGGCCTCGGGAGCCTCGAGGGTGCCCTGATCGGTGCCCTGATGGTCGGCGTGGTCCGCGAGCTCGGCATCACGTTCTTCCCGGAAGTCGAGCTGGCCGTGCTCTACCTGATGGCGGCCGGGGTCCTCCTCGTCCGGCCCGCCGGGCTGTTCGGCCGCGCATGAGCTCCATGCCCGCGGCCACCCGACGCCTGCTCCTCGCCGCCGGCCCCATCATCGTCGCGCTCGCGGTCCTGCCGTACGTGGTGGACCCGTACGACACGGTGCTCCTCTCTTACGGCCTGATCTTCGCCATCGCGGCCCTGGGCTTCAACCTGCTGTTGGGCTACACGGGCCTGCTCTCCTTCGGGCACTCGGCCTATTTCGGCGTGGGCGCCTATGCCGTCGCCTTCACCCTCAAGTACCTGAAGGTCAGCTCGATGGAGCTGTTCGTCCTGGCCGGCGTCCTTGCCTCGGCCGTGGTGGCGGCGCTCTTCGGCCTGATCTGCGTGCGCTACACGCGGATCTACTTCAGCATCCTCACCCTCGCCCTGTCCCAGGTGCTGTGGAGCTTGGCCTTCAAG
This sequence comes from Actinomycetota bacterium, assembly GCA_005888465.1. Lineage (GTDB taxonomy): Bacteria > Actinomycetota > UBA4738 > UBA4738 > UBA4738 > AC-55. The sequence goes on along the minus strand of VAYJ01000047.1, from coordinate 1,284 downwards.
TTCTTCTGGGTGACGGGCGGGACCGACGGCCTGCGTGTGCCCACGCCCACCCTGCTCGGCGTGTCCATCGGCGCCGGGCAGGACAAGATGACCTTCCTGGCCCACCGGTACTACTACTATGTCCTCGTGATCTTCCTGGCCGCGGTGGGGGTCATGTGGGTGATCGTGCACTCGCCGTTCGGCAAGGCGCTGCAGGCCATCCGCGACAACGAGACCCGGGCGGAGTTCGTCGGGGTGCAGGTGTGGCACTACCGGTGGATCGCCTTCCTCATCTCCGGGGTCTTCGCGGGCCTGGCGGGGGCGCTCTGGGTGCCGCTCAATGGGCTCACCACACCCGACATCCTCCTGTGGACCTTCTCGGGCGAGATCGTCTTCTTCACCGTGCTCGGCGGCTTCGGCACCTTCGCGGGCCCCATCGTGGGCGCCGTCGTCTTCAACTACCTCAAGACCTTCGCGGTGGGCTATACCGTGTACTGGCAGATGTTCCTCGGCGTGGTGCTGGTCTTGCTGGTGCTCGGGCTGCCCACGGGCATCGTGGGCACGGCCATCCGGCTGTGGGGCAAGAGGAGGAAGACGGCGTGAGCGCTCTGCTCCAGACGACCCGGCTCACCAAGTATTTCGGCGAGACGCACGCGGTTGACCACGTGGACTTCATGGTGGCCGAGGGCGAAGTGCTGGCCCTCATCGGCTCCAACGGGGCGGGGAAGACCACCCTGATCAACCTGATCAGCGGGCTCATTCCCGTGGACTCCGGCGCGATCGTGTTCCAGGGGACGGACATCACCCGCGACTCCATCCACGAGAAGATCGCCCGGGGCATCGCGCGAAGCTTCCAGCTCGTCAATCTCTTCGATCAGCTGACCACGCTCGACAACCTCGCCCTGGCCATCTTCTCGCGGGACGGCAAGACGCGGAAGCTGTTCTCGCTGTCGGACGCGGACGGGGCCGTCCGGGACGAGTCGGTGGCCGTGCTCCAGCAATTCGGGCTGACGAGCAAGGCCGGGATGGTGGCGGGCGGGCTCAGCCAGGGTGAGCGCAAGCTGCTGGACGTGGCCGTCGCCTACGCGCTCCGCCCCAAGCTCCTCTTCCTCGACGAGCCCACCAGCGGCGTCAGCACCCGCGAGAAGGCGCCGATCATGGACATCATCACCTCCGTGGTCCGGGCCGGGGGAATCACCGCTGTCATCGTCGAGCACGACATGGACGTGGTCTTCAGATACTGCCCCCGGATCGTCGCCATGCACCAGGGCACCATCCTGGCTGACGGCACCCCGGATGAGATCC
>VAYJ01000228.1 GCA_005888465.1 Actinomycetota bacterium | reverse complement strand
ATCTGCTCGCGCTCACACCACAAGTAAGTCGCTAAAGTAGCACAAAGTAGCTCTCATGTTACTCGTCATCTGACGATCTATCTGGAAACCCCTGCGCCTTCGTGGTATGTCCCGTCCCGCTGACTGTGGGCGAGCCCGGACAGGACACGCTCGCGCTCAGGGAACTGGCGGCACTCCCGTTCGAGGACAGCAACCCGCCGCGCTCAAGGCCTCGGGCTCGTAGAGCGCCGCCGCTCGATCCACCGGAACGCGCCCAGGGCCACGACCGTCAGCACCATCGTGGCTGCCGCGAAGAAGAGCGGCGCCGCGGGGCTGCCGGTGACGTCGCGGAGCAGCCCCGCCAGGGGCTGCATCGCCGCCATCCCGAGGTAGAACGCGGCGTAGAAGAGTCCGAGGGCTGCCGCGAGCTGCGCGGGTGGCACGCTCCCCGGCACCAGCGCCACGAGGGCCCCGGGCGCCAGACCCACCACGACACCCGACAGCAAGAGCCAGACGACCGGCACGCCCAGCAACGGTATGGCCACAATGGCGAACGCGGTCAGCAAACAGCCGAGCACAATGGCGAGATCCGGACGGCGCGTGCGATCCACCACGACACCGCCCAGCGGCACCGAGATCAAGCTGACCCAGATGGCCAGGCTCACCAGAAATCCGGCTTGGCCGAGCGAGGCGCCCCGCGCCTGGAGGAGCCCCGGCCCAAAGCCCACCATCACGATGAAGCCCACGTTGAACAGCATCCAGGCGGCGCCGGCGGTGAGGGCCAGGGCCCATCCGCGCGGGGTGAGATTCGGCAGGAAGCGGAGTGCTGCGCGCGTAGCGCCGACCCCTGGCGCGTCGCGACCGAAGAGCGCCACGAGAGCGAAGGCACCGGCGGCGAGACTCGCCGCAAAGCGCTGGACGAGCCGCCAGGAGGAGGCCGCTCCGACAGCACCGAAGAGCGCGGCGCCGAGGCCGATGCCGAGCGGCCATGCGGTCAACATGATGCTCATGGCCGTCGAGATCTCCTTGCCCGCGAACCATTCCGCCGTCATTTTCGCCAGGATGAGATTCAGGAGCACGCCGCCCGCCCCGCTCAGGAGCCGTCCGGCACTGGCCGCCCAGAGCGAGTGACTGGCGGCGGTGACAAGCCCGCCGCCGACCATGAGTGCCAGCCCCCACAGGGCGACGCGGCGATTCCCGAATCGCTGGCCGAGCAGACCGCCGGGCAGGGCGAGCACGGTGCCCGGGAGTAGGTAGAGGCCGATGAGAAGCCCGAGCTCGGCGTAGCTGATGCCGAGATCGGCGATGAGCAGCGGAGCCACGGGCGCGATGGACTGGAACTGCATAGCCATGGTGGTTCGCGCGAGGAAAATGATCCCCATCACGAACCAGCGGTGCCGCAGGACCGACCTCGTCATGTCGGGAGCTTCAGCCGGGCAGCACCGCCACGGCCGAGATCTCGATCACGGCGCCGGGGCGCAGCCGGCCGTGAACGATCACGCCGGTGGCAGTCGGATAGGGCCTCTTGAAGAACTCGCGGCGGACGTCCGCCGTGCGGCGATAGTTCTCGGTCGTCGTGATGTAGTCGGTGGTCTGTACGATGTGCTCCATCCCGCCGCCGGCGGCCTTGAGCAGCCGCTCGATCTTCCGGAAGATGACCCGCGTCTGCTCCACGATGTCTCCGGGCGCGATGAGCTCGCCCTGCTTGTCGGTGGCCGTCGTCCTGTGACAAGGCTCCCAGAAGCTATCGGCCGGCGGCGGCCGTGACTGAGAATGCGCGTTGATATGACTTCTGCTGTCAAGTATCCCGGTGACGCCAGGACCGGGCGCGCCGTCGCCTCGTTGTGTACCGACCCCGATTTCGTGGACGCCGGGGTGATCGTAAGCACGATGGAGCTCTCTGGAGGATATCGAGATAGCGCCCCCCTTGGCGATCGTCGATTGTGAGCCCTCTACGGCGGTCGGTTTCGTGGGCCGGGCGCACATGGCGGCTCTGGCCAAAAGGCGAACGCGCGTTGAGCCGGAGGTCAGCCTCTCTGCTCGGAAGTCATAATGTCTATGTTGCGTCGCTCCTGAATAGACAAGGGCATGGTGACCGCCTATCGCGCCCGCCCGTGAACGTGTCCTTCAAATACGAGAAAGAGGAAAGCTCACGAGCGGAATTCCCGCGCGCCAAGATGTCGGGTTGGCGGGCGGGGCAGTGGACGCCGCCGCTCAGCTCATCGGCCGTCCCCCGCCCCCACGCAGGCGGGGATCGAGGAGGTCGCGCAGCGCGTCGCCGAACATATTGAAGCCGAAGACCGCGAGGGAGATGGCTGCTCCCGGGAACAGCGCCATCCACGGCGCGTGGTACATGAACGAGCGGCCCGAGCCCGAGAGCATCCCGCCCCACGACGGGTAGGGCGGCGGGACGCCGAAGCCGAGGAACGAGAGCGCGGACTCGGCGAGGATGACCGTGCCGAGCCCGATGGTGGCCAGAATGATGACGGTGGCCATTACGTTGGGAAGCACGTGGCACAGGATTACGCGGGCGAGCCCGGCGCCGAGGTGGCGGGCAGGCTCGACGTAGGGGATCTGCATCGTCGAGAGGGTGGCGCCGCGGATCACGCGGGAGGTGCCCGCGGCACCGAGAATGGACAGCGCGAGGATCAGGTTCAGGAGGCCAGGTCCCAGGGCGGCCAGCAACGAGAGCACGATCACCAGCGCAGGGAATGACATCCAGGCGTCGACCACGCGCTGGACCACGATGTCGTAGGCCCCGCCGAGATACGCGCTCGATACCCCGATGACGCTCGCGAGG
>VAYJ01000078.1:12556-13768 GCA_005888465.1 Actinomycetota bacterium | reverse complement strand
CACACGGATTGGTCGTCAACACCTGTCTGAAATCGTTCGTGCGATGGATCGGGACAAGCCCGGGTCCTGGGTAGTCGAGGAACAGCAGCGGGCCATACTCCGCGGTCGAGTTTCCCCCGAATGTGTTCGTCGTCCCCGGGATATACGGCCCCCCGAGTTGCCAGAAACAGCCCAGAGAAGCATCGTCCCTCGTGCTGTAGATGGGGTAGAAGTTCGCGCCGGGCGGAGGATTCACGCAGTTCACTCCGGTGTTCCGGTCGCAGATACCTCCGAAGTCGGCTGCCTCGATCCGTGGGAGGTCGGCCTCGAACGCCACCCGGTCAAAGTTCTGCCCGTCGCCGAACGTTGGGCTGGAGAACAGGACCGAGCTGGGGTGACGAGAGGAGTCCAGGCGGGGGTCCGTGAACGTCCCCGGCCACGTGGTCTGGTACGACACCCCATCGAAGTCGTTGTCGGTCGCGATGCAGCCACCGATCTGGATGTTGAGCGATTCGTCAGCGTTGAAGCAGGACGTATCGTCCCCATCCTTCTTCTCGCCGAGCCCGGGCTTGATGCACTTCCCGTGGTGGTTTGCCTTGTCGCAGTATTCGAAGTGGCCGATCTCGTCGGCAAAGGCCACGTTGTAGGAGTGTGCCGCCCACGGCACCCTCGTGTGTTCGCTCGAAGTGGCGTACATCGGGTGAAATGCGTACGGCGTCTGCGAACACGTCGCGGCATCCGGTTCATAGTTGACCTGGGCGAACCCGTTCGCAACGCTGGCGGTCATGGAGCCCGATTCACCAGTCGTAAGGTCGTCGAGCCCGGTGACAAGTCCCTCATTCGAGTCGTGGATCGAGATGTCGATCTGATCACCAGGGTCCATGAAGAGGTCGGTGGTCGGGTTCGGCGTGAACGAATCAAGCGTCAGGTCCAGTGGAGCGGCCGGCGCGTGTGGAACGCCGCTCTTGGTGATGAAAGCGAAGTTGGCCGGCTCGATGCCCACCGTGTCCAGACAGTTGGCGTTATTGTCAATGAAGGTGTTCTGGTCGCGGTTGAAGCTGAAGATAGCCATTGCTGCGCACCATTTCGTCGGATCGCAGCTGATGGCCTCCTGAAACGGTACCCATCCCGGAGGATAGAACTGGACCTCGAGAAACGCCGTCCCCGGGTGATACCCGATGTAGTCGGGCTGAGCCGGATCGGCACCGTCGAAGATGTTGGTGTCGCTGTCCG
>VAYJ01000078.1:0-12507 GCA_005888465.1 Actinomycetota bacterium | reverse complement strand
CGAACCAAAAGGCGATGCGGTCTTGGAAGTTGAAGGTGCCACCGGTGCCGTTCTGCTTCGGTACGATTGGCGGCTCCGTGGGGATGACCAGCCGGTAGTTGGTCTCGTTGCCCGAGCCCGCCGTATCTGAATAAAAGAGGAGCGAAGGTTCATCATGGCCCGTATATCCGCCATGGTAGCCAAGCGCGTCGGTGGCCTCGGCGCAGAGCGGGCTGCCCTTGCCACACACGAGTTTGGAGCCGTAGTTCTCAGCCTTCCCAGCCCGAGGCGTCGCCGTTGGAGAAGGGCTGGCTGATGCCGTCGCCGCGAGCGAAGAGATCAGCAGGACTCCAGCAAGAAATGCAATCACACGTCTCATCAGGCCTCCCGATAGGAATCCTCCATGGCCGATCCGGTCACCCGCCCGGAGGAGAGCAAGCGGGTCCGCGAGCCTCGACCAATCCCTCAGACGAGGGAGAGTCTCGTCGACCACCCCCTTTCCTTCGGTCCGGCAAGGACGAGGGACCCCGGACCAACCCAGCCTGTGCCGTCATGGCACGTCCGACGGGGCAGCCTGGCATGACAGCCTTGGGAAAAGCAACAGGGAGCGAACAAGTTCAAGGCCGGTCCAGCAGGCCTACTGGCTCTCGACTCGCAGGCCGATGTCAGCCCGCGTTGGCCACGGGTGGAGCCGCCAGCCCGGGTGGCATTTTGTGGTGGTCGGCCCTCCGACACGCTCTGACCACGAGAAACGTGATCGCCTTCGACCGGCGAACCTGCGCCTTAGATCTGACCGACAACCTCGCCGACCTCGACGGAATCGAGCTTGACGAAGTCGGGCACCCCCGAGGGAACCATCTCGGCAGCCGCCCGTGCAGCTTCTTCGGTCTCGAAGATGACCATGGAGGAGCCGTGCGCGCCGCTGAGTTGCGCCCAGTATCCAGCAACGAGCCCGGGGGCTTCCTTCACCCGAGGGATGACATTGGCATTGAGGTGATCGGCGGACTCCTGTTCACGACCTGGCTGGAGCGTCACGGTGACCACAACGGCGTGCATGATCTCCTCCTTCTCCCCTGCGGCCCAGTACCGCCTAGGTTCGGACCTAGCATCCTCGGGAGCGCAGACGAAAGTCAAGACGTCGCCAGGCTCTCCGCACGACGGCGAACAGGCTTCCCACGTCCCCTACTCGGAGAACGTCGCCCCGGCGCAAGGCATCATGGTCGGGCGCTGGAGGCGTTTCGTTGAGACGCATCGCCTCTATCTGCTGGCACGGAGGATGCCGGCGCCTATAGTGTGCGACGCGCCAACCGTCGTCTTCGAGAGGTCGCAACCGGGCGAGCGCTTGCGGGGTCGAACAGATTGGTCTAGGGTCCGAACTGGAGGTCGGCATCGCGCGGTTTCGGAATGGAGGCACCGTGAGAACGACCAAGACCCGCATCGGTTTCACGAGTGCCGCGCTCGGGCTCGTGCTCGGGTTAGGGCTGCCTGCCTCGGCGGCCCACCTCACGGCGCCGGCGCTGTGCGGGGTCTGGAGAGTGGTGCCGAGCCCCAGTCCCGGCACCCAGGCATACCGGTTTGGCGTTTCCGGTGCGACGCAGTCCGACGTCCATGCAGTGGGGAACGCATACTCGGTGCCGTCCTACCCAAGTCTGATCGAGCGGTGGACCGGTCGGGCGTAGCGGACCGATCCTCACCCGAACCCCGGAAACGACTCCGACACGCTCAGGGCCGTGGACGCCCGCACGGCTGCTGACGTATGGGCGGTCGGGGACTGGGCGGATTTCAATGGAGCCCCGGAGACCCAACCGCTCATCGAGCACTGGAACGGGTCCAGATGGGCGAGGATGGCCAGCTTGATCGGCGGCCCGACCGCGAACCCGCTGTACGGCGTGACCGCCATCGCCGCGGACGACGCCTGGGCCGTTGGGCAGAAATACGACTTCGACGACCACTTCGGCTACACCCTAGGCCTGCACTGGGATGGGTCTACCTGGACGCCAGTGTCGACTCCCATCGTCTCCGGCTCGAGTCAGAACACCCTGTATGCCGTCGCTGCCGTGAGCGCCTCCGACGTGTGGGCGGTGGGCTCCTACACCGACGATCAGACAGGGACGACGCACCCTCTCACCGAGCACTGGGATGGCCTGGCCTGGTCGATCGTCACCCCAGAGGACTCGGGGACGGGGAACGTCCTGTTCTCTGTGTCGGTAGTGGGCCCCGACGACGTCTGGGCCGTTGGCACCACCGGGGCCTCGCAAGGGTCCGCGCTGGCCGAGCACTGGGACGGCACGTCGTGGACGATCGTCCCAACCCCACCCGTTCCGGGAGCCACCGTGAGCTACTTTCGAGGCGTGACGGCCGTTTCCTCGACTGACGTATGGGCCGTCGGCCTCCACGATCCCTATCCCTACTCCACGCTGATCGAGCATTGGGACGGGACCTCTTGGTCACTGGTCGATTCGCCCGGGGCGGGTCAGCTGCAGTCGGTGACCAGCGTTGGCGATGGGCATCTGTGGGCCGTCGGCAACACGAATGAGGGCACCACCTTGATCGAGGGCGATCGGGAGTGCCGCTGATTCCCCACATCTGACCCGGCAGAGCGGGATGATCCGTCGGCTCAACAACGAACCCTACGAATCTTTGGAGGTCATCAGAGACCCGACCCAGCATCGTCCGTCAGGTCCCGGTCCTGCATCTCCCAGGTGTGGTCGAGCACGTGGTATGCCGTGTGGCGGAGCAGGTACGGGATCGTCCAGTTGCCGAGCGGCTTGCCCTCCTTGTACCAGTCGCGCATCGCCTTGACGAAGCGGTCGCGGTGATGGGCGAGCCCGCCAGGAGTCATCAGGTCCTCAGGCTCGGCCTTCGCCTTCACGCGCTTCGAGAAGTCGCCACCCTCGTTCGCCAGGACGTGTCGAACGATCTGGTCGCGGGAGCGGCCGCCGCCTCGGACACCCGGCTGGAGCTCCGCCGAGACGTGGGCGGCCGTCTCGTCGAACTCGGCCCACGCCGCGCGCAGCAGCCGCACCTGGCGGTCGAAGGTCGGCGCGTCGAACGGCTCGCGGTCGAGTGGCGAGGGCGCGAACGAGATGCCCCAAAAGTCGGTCGAGCCGACCCCCCGGTACCGGCCGATGATGTCGACGTGGGTCTGCGTCGCGAGCGTCGAGCCCAGGCGGACGCGCTTGGCGACCGGGAGGTATCGCGGCACGTAGCGAGCGAGCTTCTCGACCGCATCGGTCTCGGTCTTGCCGCCACGTTCGAGACCCGGCCAGTCCGCCGCAACGGCGACCCAGCGCTTGCCTCTCGTGGGCTGTTCGACGAGCACGCGAAGCGGGGACGTCATCGGCGCATCGTAACGATCCGCAGGAGTCGTTGCGCGCCTATGCTGATCCGCGGGGGTGGCCCTCCTGTATCTTCGTCGGCTGAGCCAGGCGCCGACCTGTTAGGCTGGCCGGTGGACCGAACTTCGGGTCCGCGGGTCCCGTCGGGGAGAGATCTCGAACCGGTTCGCGTCCATCGCCGACAGCGAGGAGGGTCATGGCCGCCCACAGGCATTCACCGATGAACCGTGAGGTTGGTGGGAACCCGCTGTTGGGTCACTCGGGTCGGGGGGTCGCTGGCCACCCGTCGGGTCGCGTCTGCGCGGCGCCGGCGTGTGCCACGGTCCTGTCGATGTACAACGGGTCGGAGTTCTGCTCGCTGCACGAGCCGTGGATCCGCAGGACGGGAGCGATCCGTCCGTAGCGGATCGGTGAGGAGGTCCTGATGCCGGAGACGTTCGGAAAGCGCCAGCGAGAGGGCGTCAAGGCTCGCAAGGCCGCTGCCAGGGAGGAACGCCGGATCGCACGGAACACTCGTAAGGAGGCGCGCGCATCTGGCGAGCTCGCCGACACGTGGCTGTCGGATCCGCCCAATCACGACGAGCCGCCAGCGATCGAGGAGCGGGTCGGGTAAAATAGTTGTGAGGGTTCGGCGCGCAGTTCGCTACGAGCAGTTCCCTTGGCCGGCGATCCAGCCGGCGGCCGACGGACAGCACGCAGGTCCGGTCAGGCCACGGAAGGAGGGAATTGCAGTGACAACTGGCACCGTGAAGTGGTTCAGCGCCGAGAAGGGCTTCGGCTTCATCACCCGGTCCGATGGTCCCGACGTGTTCGTGCACTTCAGCGCGATCGCGGGCGAGGGATACAAGAACCTGGAGGAGAACCAGCAGGTCGAGTTCGACGTGACGCAGGGACCGAAGGGTCCGCAGGCGTCCAACGTTCGTCCGGCACCCGCAAGCTGATCCACCTGATCGATCGCTGAGGGGCCGCCACGCTCGCGTGGCGGCCCCTCGCACGTCCAGCCTCAGCCTCCCGTCTGGGGGAGTAGAATTGAAGGGTGCCGGCTTCCGGTGTCTACCGCACTCGCCTCGGTCTGATCTTCCGCGTCATCGAGTCGGTCGATGGCGGATTGAAGGTCGAAATCCTACGGAGCGGCGCCTGGGCCCCCGGTCGAATCGGGATGGTGGGCCTGCGCCTCGCCCACTCGACCACCAAGCTCGGGGCTGCCGCCGTCCAGCGGCTCCCCGCCTAGCCCGACTTCCACCTTCGATAGACCGGCAGCTCCTCGGCCGAGTATGCCGTCGCCACTGCCTCCTGGATCGAGCAGGCGTAGTGGACGAGCGCGTACGGGGTCTGGCCGGGACGCGCCATCACGGCAGGATGCGACGCTGCGAGCTGCTCGAGCCGTCCGCGCACCATGAACTCGCCGTAGTTGCCGGCGTGGTCGTCCCACGGCTGCGCGGTGTGCAACGCGTAACGCGCGTCGCGCGCCACCTCGCGAATCTTCGGGCTTGTGTCGCGGAACGAGACGCACAGCAGCCCGGCCGCGATCCAGGGAGAGACGGGGTGCACGCGCGGTCCGCCGTCGACTCGGAGGGTCGCCTGGTACGCGATCCGACCTTGCATCCGCTCCCGACCGAACGCGGCGAGATCCGGCTCGGCGCTCGCGAACTCGGCCCAGGTCGCCACGGCCGACTAACAGCCCCCGAAGGCCCGAAAGGGGTCTGGCACATAGGTTTCCAGCGATTCGCGAACGCCCATCAGGTGCCCGGGTCGACAGGAGGTTTGGGCTCGCCCGGGGACTGGTTGCCGACCGAGCGGCGGATCTGCTCGCTCACCTCGTTGATCGTCACCTTCAGGGCGTCGGCCAGCTTGCGTCCCGTGTCCCGCATGTGCTCGCGGGCCTCATCATCACGCAGCGTGTCTCCGAAGGCCGTGAAGGCCCGGTCCAGCTCCTCGGTCGCCCGCCGGATCGAGTCCCTCGCGGCGCCCGCTTCGGCGGGAGATGGTGCCGCAGCGTTCCGCCGGTAGCGCTCCGAGATGATGCGCCCGAGCTTCGCGAAGCCCTCCCCGACCTCATCCCATGCCTTCTTCGTCTCGTCCACCTGACCCTCCCATCTCGTCCGGACTACGATTCTGCCTCGATGGAGGGCATGAAGGCATCGGTCGTCGACCGTGACGAGGTTCGCGTTATGTTCCTCCGAGTCGCGGACCAGGTCCCCGCCATCGAGGACGGCTGGGAGCGGCTCGAGTCGGTCGTTCCGCCCAAGGGTCGGAGGTTCTACGGCGCGTTCCACGCGGTGGCGAACGAGTACTGGGTGTGCGTCGAGCCCGTGGAAGGGGATGACCCGATTCGCCTGGGGCTCGAGATGGGCGTGCTGCCGGGTGGCCCCTATCTGCGAACGACGCTGCGGGGGGAGCCGCCCGGGGTCTATCTGCGGATCGCTCCCACGTTCGAGGAGTTGATCAAGGACGCTGCCGTCGACGAGTCGAGGCCGGGCATCGAGTTCTATCGGCGGGGAAACGAGATCGATCTGCTCCTGCCCATCCGCACGGGTTGACATCCCTGCTCAGGGCCCGTTTCATATGCCCAACCTGCGGGGGAGGGAGTCCGGATGGATCCTGACGGTCGGCTCGGGGTGGTGCAGACCGGGGCGCGGTACGCGTTCGGCTTCGGCCCCAACTTCTACGGGATCTGGGACGCGCACGCGTCCGGTCCCCCGATGGAGCGCTTTCCCGCGACGGTCGAAGGCAAGCAGGTCGGGTGGCGCCGGTTCGTCGAGCTCGAGCCGGGCACTTCTCCCTACGTCCCCGGGACCGCCGCGGCCGACGCCGCGCCGGAACGCCACTCGAACGCACGCCGCTGGATCATTGTGGGCGTGGTCCTCGTGGTCGCGATCGTGGCGATCGTCGTGGCTCGTTCCGGCAAGGGGAATAAGGCGGGCTCGGGCGGCGGGGGCGGCGGTGGAGCGAACACGGCGCACGTCGTCACGACCGGTGACGTCGCGCTCACCATCGACCTGCCGAAGAAGAGCGTCTCGATCGTCGGCCTGGACACCCTCATCCCGGTTGCCGAGGCCACATGGGAGGACACGACCGGTCAGCAGCTCACCTTCCACATGGACGGGGTGAAGGAGGGCGTGAACCCGGCGATCGTAACGGCCGGCGACTCCCTCACGCTGCAGGTCGTCGAGGGGACGACGACCTACCTGTTCCACGGGCGGCACGGCGAGTGCACGATCAATGTGACGTCGCTCGGCGACACCGGTTTCTCCGGCACCTTCACCTGCACGGATCTGAAGACCGACGCGCTGGACAAGACGATCAGCGTGACGGGGACGTTCGCCGCGGCGACCTGAGGCATGGGCGAAGCGTGGACGACCGTCGCCCGGGCCGACGAGGTGCCGGACGGCAAGCCGTTTCGGGTCGAGGCCGGGGGGATGGTGCTGTTCCTCTATCGAACGGGTGAGCGCCTGTTCGCTCTCGACGATCGTTGCACGCACCAAGCCGGGCCGCTGCACAAGGGTCGCGCGACGGGTGGGGGACAGCCGACCGTAACCTGCCCCATCCACGGGAGCATCTTCTGGCTCGCCGACGGGCGGGTGGTCCGTGGACCGGCGACAGCGCCGCAGCCGGTCTTCGACGTGCGGGAGACCGACGGGATGATCGAGGTGCGTCCCAGGACGGTCGCCGAGGCGGTCGGGTAGGCTCTGCGGCATGAAGAAATGTCCGTACTGCGCGGAAGAGATCAAGGACGAAGCGATCAAGTGTCGCTACTGCTTGAGTGACCTGACGAAGCCCCCGCCCACCATGGCGAGCGCGCCGGCGCCGACGCAAGCGTGGTCCCCGCCCGTGCAGCAGACGCCGGTCCCGTCGCCTGCGCCGATGCCGACGCCGGCTCCCGCTCCGGCCCCCGCCCCGCAGGCCGCGAGGGTGGGTGAGGGCGCGCAGCAGTTCAGCCACTCGGGCGCGCGCTACCTCCTCGGCTACGGCGCCGATTTCTTCGGGATCTGGGACCGGAACATCGCCGGCGGGCCGCTGCAGCGCTTCCCCAGGACCGACGACGGGTGGCGCGCCGCGTGGGCGGCGTACGCGGCGATGGAGCCCGTGAACGTGGCGGTGACGAACCGCTAGGCCGATGGTCGTCGGGGTTCGCCACGCCGCGGTGTGGAACCCCGAGGGCGTGGTCTACGCACGGCTCCCGGGATTCCACTTGTCCGAGTCCGGACGGGCCGAGGCGCAGCAGCTCTCGCGGGACCTGTCGCCCGTCGGGGTGGCCTCGATCCAGGCGAGCCCGCTCGAGCGGGCTGTCGAGACGGCGCGCATCCTGGCCGAGCCGCACGGGCTGGACGTCGTGTTCGACGAGCGGCTGCTCGAGTGGTCGTTCTGGAGCCACTGGGAAGGCCTGCCCTGGACGAGGATCCGCGAGCGCGACCCCGAGCTGCTGGAGGGCTACGCGTCGGACCCGGCGTCGGCGTGGCCCCAGGACCCGCTGGAGGCCGCCGGTGCGCGCGTGCTGGCTTGGGCCGCGGACGCCGAGCGCGCATTCCCGGAGGGCCAGGTCCTCGGCGTGACGCACGAGGCGCCGCTCGTCGCCGCCTACCTGTTGGGGAGCGGCCGCAGCCTCGCCACCTACCACGCGACGAACCTGCCGCACCTCGGGACGGTGCGCCTACGCCCCGGCCCTGTAGAGATCGTCGACCTGCCCGAGTGGGCAGCCCGGTCCTGCTGATCGCGTGCGATAGCCTTCGGGCCGTGAGCGCGCCGTTCGAGCCGGGAGAGCGTGTCCTGCTGTTGGACGGTCGGGGCCGCCGCTTCCTGATCCGCCTGCAGACCGGCGCGACCTTCCATTTCCACGGCGGCGCGCTCGAGCACGACGCGATCTTGGGAAGCGACGAAGGCGTAGTGCTGCACACGCACACGGGCGCGCGCCTGGCCGCCTACCGTCCGACGATGGCCGACGTGGTCCTCAAGATGCCGCGCGGCGCGCAGGTCATCTACCCGAAGGACCTCGGCGCGATCCTCGTGTTCGCCGACATCGCGCCGGGCTCGCGGGTGCTCGAGGCGGGCACGGGATCGGCCGCGCTCACGATCGCGCTCGCGCGCGCGACGGGCCCGACGGGCCGCGTGGCGTCGTGGGAGGCGCGCGAGGACTTCCACGCGACCGCCCGCGCGAACGTGGAGGCGTTCTTCGGTGCGGTGCCCGCGTGGGTGACGCTTCGGCAGGGCGACGTGCGCGAGGTGATGGGGTCCGCTGAGCGTTTCGATCGCGCCGTGCTCGACCTCCCGGAGCCGTGGGGGGTGCTCGCGGAGGTGCGCGACGCGCTCGAGCCGGGCGGGATCGTGTGCACGTACCTGCCGACGACAAACCAGGTGCAACAGTCGGTCCTGGCGATGGAGCGGGGCGGGTTCGCGGAGGTGCAGACCCTCGAGGTCCTGGTCCGGTCGTGGCACGTCACGGTGCAGAGCGTGCGGCCCGACCACCGCATGGTCGCGCACACGGGCTTCCTGACCCTAGGGCGAAAGGGCCTCGCCGCCGGGGACCGGGGGGAGTCCGACCCGGCGAACGGCTAAGGTCGGCCATCCCCCGGGTCGAGAATGCCCGTATGGTCGTATCAGGAGCCGGGCCCTAGAGTGGAGGCTCGGCCCCAACGGGAAGGGAGCTCGAAACCCATGCCGCAGCAGATCGGAGAGCCGGACCGTCGGGAGCTGCAGGAGCGCTACGAGAAGGAGCTTCACCAGCTCCAGACGCAGATCAAGTTCCTCGAGGACGAGACGGCGCTCCTTCGACGGCGGCTGACGAACTCCCCCCGGCAGGTGAAGGTGCTCGAGGAGCAGATCCTGCAGACGCGCTCCGACCTCGCGAAGGCCGCCGCCCAGAACGAGAAGCTCGTCTCGGTGCTCCAGGCCGAGCGCGAGAAGATCGAGAGCCTGAAGGAAGAGGTCGAGAAGCTCACGCGGCCGCCGGCGACCTTCGGCGTGTATTTGCGCGAGAACGAGGACCGCTCGGTCGACGTCTTCACGGCCGGGCGCAAGATGCGCGTGAACGTGGACCCCGAGGTCGACCACGCGAGCCTCCGTCGCGGCGTCGAGGTCATCCTGAACGAGGCCCTGAACGTGGTCGAGGTGCTCGACCAGGACGAGCAGGGCGAGGTCACATCGGTGAAGCAGCTCCTGGGCGAGGACCGCGCGATCCTCGTCGGTCGCGGGGACGAGCAGGCCGTCGCGGTCCTGGCGGCCTCCATCCGCGGGAACGTGCACGTCGGCGACCCCGTGCTGTTCGACGCGCGCTCCGGCTACGCGCTGGAGATCCTGCCGAAGGAGGAGGTCGAGGAGGTCATCCTCGAAGAGATCCCGGACGTGAGCTACGAGGACATCGGCGGGCTCGGCACGCAGATCGAGGACATCCGCGACGCCGTCGAGCTGCCGTTCCTGTATGCCGAGCTGTTCGAGGAGCACCGCCTCAAGCCGCCGAAAGGCGTCTTGCTCTACGGGCCACCGGGGTGCGGCAAGACGCTCATCGCAAAGGCGGTCGCGCACTCGCTCGCGCAGCAGGTCGCGGAGAAGACCGGCATGGCCGGCGCGCATTCGTACTTCCTGAACATCAAAGGCCCAGAGCTCCTCAACAAGTACGTGGGCGAGACGGAGCGCCAGATCCGCCTGATCTTCCAGCGCGCGAAGGAGAAGTCGGCCGAGGGCTTCCCCGTGATCGTGTTCTTCGACGAGATGGACTCGCTCTTCCGCACCCGCGGCTCGGGGATCTCGAGCGACGTGGAGAACACGATCGTCCCGCAGCTCCTCTCGGAGATCGACGGCGTCGAAGGACTGAAGAACGTGATCGTGATCGGCGCGTCGAACCGCGAGGACATGATCGACCCGGCGATCCTTCGTCCCGGCCGCCTGGACGTGAAGATCAAGATCGAGCGCCCGGACGCGGATGCCGCCCGCGAGATCATCGCGAAATACCTGACGGCGGACGTGCCGATCCACGCGCACGAGGTCAGGGGCGAGGACGGCGAGGCGCGGGAGCGGGCGATCCGCAAGATGATCGACGCGACCATCGAGCGCATGTACGCGACGAGCGATGAGAACCGGTTCCTCGAGGTGACCTACCAGTCGGGCGACAAGGAGGTCCTCTACTTCAAGGACTTCAACTCGGGCGCCATGATCGAGAACATCGTGGCGCGGGCGAAGAAGTCGGCGATCAAGCGGTTCCTGTCGCAGGGCGAGAAGGGGATCACGCAGGAGGACCTGCTGGGCGCCATCCGCGACGAGTTCAAGGAGAACGAGGACCTGCCGAACACGACGAACCCCGACGACTGGGCGCGCATCTCGGGCAAGAAGGGCGAGCGGATCGTCTACGTCCGGACCCTGATGGCCGACGCGCGCGGCGAGGGCCGGCAGGTCGAACGCGTCAACGCTGGTCAGTACCTGTAGCCTTCCTCCCATGGCGATCGCCAAGGTCATGGGGATCGAGACGGAGTACGGCATCTCCGGGCTCGCCGTGACGGATTTCAACCCGGTCCTGGCCTCCTCGCTCCTCATCAACTCCTACGCCGGGACGCTCCGGCGTATCCGGTGGGACTACGAGCAGGAGTCGCCCCTCCGGGACGCGCGCGGCTTCGAGCCGGTCCAGGAGCGCCAGCCGGTCGAGGAGGACCTGGGGCTCGCGAACGTGATCCTGCCCAACGGCGCGCGGTACTACGTGGACCACGCGCACCCCGAGTATTCGACGCCGGAGTGCCTGACGCCGCGCGGCCTGGTGGCCCACGACAAGGCCGGCGAGCGGATCCTGGAGAGGTCGCTGGAGTCGGTCGAGCGGATCCTGCCGCCCGGCCAGCGCCTGGCGATCTACAAGAACAACACCGACGGCAAGGGCAACTCGTACGGCTGCCACGAGAACTACCTGGTCGACCGCGCGACTCCGTTCCCCAGGATCGTTCGGGACCTGACGCCGTTCTTCGTCACGCGGCAGATCTTCACCGGCGCGGGCAAGGTGGGCGCCGAGGGCTCGCGCGAGGGGGGGCGCGGGGACTTCTTCGAGGCCGAGGTCGGCCTCGAGACCACGCTGAAGCGCCCCATCATCAACACGCGCGATGAGCCGCACGCCGACCCCGACAAGTACCGCCGCCTGCACGTGATCGTCGGGGACGCGAACCTGTGCGAGGTGGCCACGTTCCTGAAGGTGGGAACGACCGCGCTCGTCCTGAAGCTGATCGAGGACGACCTGCTGCCGGACCTGTCGCTCGAGCATCCCGTCCAGGCGCTGCACGAGATCTCCTGGGACCCGTCTTGCCGCCAGACCGTCCGCCTGCGCGACGGCCGGCGCGTGCGGCCGCTCGAGCTGCAGTGGGAGTACCTGGACCACGCGAAGAAGTACGTGAAGGAGTCGGAGCCCACGCCCGAGCACGCCGAGGTCCTGCAGTGGTGGGAGTCGGTGCTCTCCGGGATCGAGGAGGATCCGTTCTCCATGCATCGGGAGCTGGACTGGGCAGCCAAGTACCGCCTGCTGCAGGCCTACCTGGAGCGCGACGGCCTGGACTGGTCGAGCGCGAAGCTCGCCGCGATTGACCTGCAGTACCACGACGTCCGGCGGTCCCGCGGCCTCTACCACCGCCTGGCCGAGAGCGGCCGGGTCGAGCGAATCGTGACCGAGGCGGAGATCGAGCAGGCGATCGAGGACCCCCCCGAGGACACCCGCGCCTATTTCCGTGGGCGCTGCATCGGCCGGTACCCGGGCTCGATCGCGGCGGCGTCTTGGGATTCGGTCATCTTCGACACCGGCGCCGACTCGCTCCAGCGCGTCCCGACGCGTGAGCCTCTGCGCGGCACCAGGGAACACGTCGAGGCGCTGCTCGACGTCTCGGAGACCGCGGCCGACCTCATCAGCGGGCTGCAGGGCGGCTCATAGAATAGGCGCCGTCCGCGACACGAAGGGGTGCGAAGGTGACCCAGGAGCAGAAGCGATCCCAGCGCAAGGGCGGTGGCGACGGCGACGACGGTGGCGACGCCGGCCAGACCAGCGCGACCCAGAAGGGCGAGAAGCTCAAGGAGGAGATGGACGAGATCCTCGATGAGATCGACTCGGTCCTCGAGGAGAACGCCGAGGAGTTCGTGAAGTCCTACGTCCAGAAGGGCGGCGAGTGACGAGGGATCCCTTTTCCGGGTTCGCGAGCGCGTCGTACCCGCTCGGCGCCGACCCGAGCTTCTT
>VAYJ01000223.1 GCA_005888465.1 Actinomycetota bacterium | reverse complement strand
CGCTGTCTCATGACCTGCGTGCTCGTCCTGTCGATCGCGGCACCGTCGGCCGCGCAAGATGCGTTGACTTCGCCCTATCGCGACCAGACACTCACCGAGATTCGAGGCCTGACCGAGAAGGAGATCTCGGAGTTGCGCGAAGGGCGCGGGATGGGTCTGGCCCGGGCCGCCGAGCTGAACGGATACCCGGGCCCGCGTCACGTGCTCGATGCGGCGCGAGAGGGCCGACTCCATTTGAGTCCCGGCCAGCTCCAGGCCGTGCAGCGGCTGTTCGACGACATGGCGCGGGCAGCGCAGCGCCTGGGCGACACGATCCTCGAGGAGGAGCGAATCCTCGAGGCGGAATTCCGGAAGGGCACTATCAGTGAGTCCGACCTTCAGGCGGGCGTGACACGGATCGCTGCGCTCCAGGGCCAGCTCCGTGCCGTGCGTCTAAAAACGCACCTCGAGATGCGCCCGGTTCTCTCCGAGCAACAGATCCAGCACTATAATCAACTTCGAGGCTACGGTGCCTCATCGCCGCAAGAGCACAAGCACTAGCTTGAAACTTGACTCCACAGGGTCGCTCCGGGATACTCTCGAGCCATGAGAGGTCGTCGCGGCGCCACCCTAGCCGTGCTTGTCTTGTGGGTCCTGCTCGGACCCGTGGGTATGGCGCTCTCCGGGTGCATGATGATGGACGGGTGCGATGCCCTCTGCAGCGTTCCCTCTGCTGCCCCCATGGTGGCGACTGTCGTGTCTTCCCAGAGCTCGACTCTCGTGCCTGGTAGCGTCGCGCTTTCACCGCACAACATCTGGTCCGCTCCCGACTCACCGCCCAAGCCCGCTCCCACCCTCTCGTAGTTCGTCGTAGTTCACGCTCCGAGTCGTAACTCACCATTGGGCCCGTGTCTTTTCCGCGCCCGGACGCCTGACACAGGAGCGTGCCAAGCGTGTGTCAAGACGCCTTTCGACAGGAGGCTTGTCATGATGATGGAAGGTTGTGGGATGGGACTGATGGTGATGATGTGGGTGGCCGGGCTTTTGGGTCTCGCGCTGCTCGCGAGTCTGATCGTGCTTCTCTGGGTCGTCATCGGGCGGCTTCGCCGGCAACCGTAGATAGGCCCGCCTTGATCAACTGGCTGATCGGCGTCTCGATCCGCAACCGCTTCCTCGTCATCGCCTTCTTCGTGCTCGTGGCGGGATGGGGGTACTGGGCGCTGGTGACGACGCCGATCGATGCGATTCCGGACCTGTCGGACAACCAGGTCATCGTCTTCACCGACTGGCCTGGCCGCTCGCCCCAGGAGGTGGAGGACCAGATCACCTATCCGCTCACGGTCAGCCTGCAGGGGCTGCCCGGCGTGCGGGTGGTGCGCTCCTCCTCCGCCTTCGGGTTCTCGATGATCAACGTGATCTTCGAGGATTCGGTCGACCTCTACTTCGCCCGGTCCAGGGTGCTCGAGCGGCTGAACCTGCTCACGAAGGCGCTGCCATCGGGCGTTGTGCCGACGCTTGGCCCTGACGCCACGGGGGTGGGGCACGTCTTTTGGTACACGATCGAGGGCCAGGGACAGTCGCTTCGCGAATTGCGCGCCATTCAGGATTGGTACGTCCGCTACCAGCTCAACTCCGTGCCCGGTGTGGCCGAGGTGGCGAGCGTCGGCGGGGTGGTCCGCCAGTACCAGGTGGATGTGGATCCCAAGCGGCTTCGTGCCTTCAAGATCCCCATCTCCGCCGTGGTGGACGCCGTCATGCGGAGCAATCGCAACGTCGGAGGCAACGTGGTCGAGGGGAGCGGCACCTGGTCGGTGATCCGCGGCCTCGGATTGATCGAGAGCGCCAAGGATCTCGAACAGGTGGTGATCGGCGCTGACAACGGAGTCCCGATCTTCGTCCGCCAGGTGGCCGATGTGAAAGTCGGCGATGCCTTCCGAACGGCCGCGCTCGTCAAGGGAGATACGGAAGCGGTGGGCGGTGTTGTGGTGGCCCGCTACGGCGTGAGCACCGTGGAGGTGATCGACCGCGTCAAGGAAAAGATCGCGGCACTCCAGGCCGGGCTGCCCTCAGGGGTGCGCATCGTCCCCTTCTACGACCGCTCGGCCTTGATCCAGCGCGCCGTCGCCACCCTCAAGCGGTCGCTGATCGAGGAGGCGATCGTGGTTACCCTCGTGAATGTCCTCTTCCTCCTCCACGTACGATCCGTCCTGATCGTCACGATCCCGATCCCGCTCGCCGTGCTGATCGCCTTTCTCTTCATGCGCTACCTCGGCATCACCTCCAATATCATGTCGCTGGCCGGCATCGCCATCGCCATCGGCGTCCTCGTCGACGCGGCCATCGTCGTCACGGAGAACGCCTTCCGCTTCATGGAGAAGCGTGAGGTGGACCTGCGTGACCGCAGTGCCGTCGCGGCCACGGTGCTCGACGCCACCCGCCTCGTGGGCCGCCCCATCTTCTTCTCGATGGCCATCATCGTGCTGGCCTTCATCCCGGTCTTCGCCCTCACCGGCCAGGAAGGCAAGCTCTTCCATCCGCTCGCCTTCACCAAGACCTTCGCCATGGCGGGGGCAACCATCCTGTCCGTGACCCTGGTGCCGGTGCTGTGCACGCTCCTCATCGGCGGCAGGGTGCGAGGCGAGGAGCACAACCCGATCATGCGACCGCTCGTGTGGATCTATCGCCCGCTGCTCGACTGGGCGTTAGGTCACCGAGTCCTCACTCTCGGAGCCGCCCTGCTGGTCCTGGCGGGCGCGCTTGCCCTCACCCCCCGCATCGGCAGGGAGTTCATGCCGCCGCTCAACGAGGGCGACCTGATGTTCATGCCCATCACGGATCCCGCGATCTCGCTTCCCCAGGCGATCGAGATCACTCGGAAGCAGAACGCGGCGATCCGGTCGGTGCCGGAGGTCGCCGCCGTGGTCGCGAAGGTCTCGCGGGCGGACACCTCGACGGACCCGGCGCCGATCAACATGACCGAGACCGTGGTGAACCTGAAGCCCGAGAATGAGTGGCGTCGGGGGATGACCCGCGAGCGGATCATTGGCGAGCTGGACGCGGCAGCGACGATGCCCGGCGTCTCCAATATCTGGAC
>VAYJ01000219.1:5691-9224 GCA_005888465.1 Actinomycetota bacterium | reverse complement strand
CCTGAGCCGCGCTGCAGCCTAGCGCCCTGTGATGTGGGTAGTGGCGCCTGATCGTCCGCTCGCCGAGTCTTGGGCCTGGCCCTTCGCCGCCTTGTCCCGGTTTCGCGGCCGTTTCAGGTGTCTCCCTCTCTCCCTTCGCCGAAATCCTTTGACTCGGGAGGCAGGCGGCCTCTATCCTCGGGCGGCTTCCCCACAACCCACACAACCTGAGCGAGGTCTGACATGCCCAAACGAGTCCTCATCATGGGAGCCGCGGGCCGCGACTTCCACAACTTCAACGTCGTCTATCGGGATGACCCATCCGTGGAGGTCGTCGCTACCCGGCCGAGTTGTCGGGGAGTCGCTACCAGGACGGGATCCAGATCTACGACGAGAGCGAGCTGGATCGCCTCATTACGGAACTACGGGTCGACGAGGTCGTGTTCGCGTACTCGGACGTTTCTCACGTGTTCGTCATGCACCAGGCCTCGCGCGCGATGGCGGCGGGGGCTTCCTTTGGTTTCCTCGGGCCGGACGCGACGATGCTGGAGGCGCAGGTGCCGGTCGTCGCCGTATGCGCGGTGCGAACCGGCTCTGGCAAGAGCCAGACGACCCGGAAGGTCGTGCAAACCTTGCGGGACGCCGGGAAGACCGCGGTCGTCGTTCGCCATCCGATGCCGTACGGGGACCTGGTGGCCCAGCGCGTGCAGCGGTTCGCCTCGTTCGACGATCTGGATCGTGCCAACGTGACCATCGAGGAGCGCGAGGAGTACGAGCCGCACCTGCGGCGGGGGACGGTCGTCTACGCGGGCGTCGACTACGGCGAGATCCTCGAGCAGGCGCAGAAAGAGTGCGACGTCCTCATCTGGGACGGCGGCAACAACGACACGCCCTTCTACCGTCCGACCGTGCACATCGTCGTCGCGGACCCGCTGCGCGCGGGCCACGAGTCGAGCTACTTCCCCGGCGAGACGAACTTCCGGATGGCGGACGTCATCGTGATCAACAAGATCGACTCGGCGACGCCGGAGCAGGTGGCGGAGATCGAGGGGGCCGCGGCGGAGCTCAACCCGACGGCGATGATCGTGAAGGGCCGGAGCCCGGTGACTCTGGAGGAGGGCGCGGAGTTGTCGGGCAAGCGGGTCCTGGTGATCGAGGACGGCCCCACGCTCACGCACGGCGGGATGCACTACGGGGCGGGCGTCGTCGCGGCGCGCCAGCACGGCGCGGCGGAGATCGTCGACCCGCGCGAGTTCGCCGTCGGCTCCATGAAGGAGATCTACGCGAAGTACGACATCGGTCCGGTGCTCCCGGCCATGGGGTACTCGAACGGGCAGCTGCACGAGTTCGAGCGCATGATCAACGCGGTGCCGGCGGACGTGGTCGTGATCGCGACGCCGATCGACCTGCGGAAGCTCGTGAAGATCGAGCGGCCGGCGTTCCGGGCCTTCTACGACCTGGAGGAGGAGGGCACGCCGACGATGGTCGACGCGCTCAGGCCGGTGCTCGAGTAGCAGGAGCGTGCGGGTCCGCGTCGGGTCGTTCAACGTCCGCTCGTTCCGCGGCGGGGTCCATGAGGCGGCTGCGTCGCTCGGCGAGGTTGTGCCGTCGATCGTGCTGCTCCAGGAGTGCGGGCCGCAGCTTCGGTTGGAGCGGTTCGCCCGGGCGGTGAGCGGCGCGGCGGTCGCGAGCCGTCAGGGGTTCGGTCGGATGCGCAACGCCATCGTGTTCGGCTCGGCATGGCGGATGGTCGGTGCTCCGGAGGTGCACGAGTTTCAGAGGTGGGGAAGGGCGATCCCTCGCGGGCTGGTCGCCGTGCGGCTGCGAGCCAAGCAGGCGGAGTTGACCGCGGTCTCGGCGCACCTCGGGCTGGCGCCGGACGAACGTGAGCGCCACGCGCGCGAGCTGGTCGAGGTGCTCGCCGGGCTGCGCGCGCCGTTGGTGCTGGGCATCGACGTGAACGAAGGACCGGACGCAAGCGCGTCGCGGATCGTGGCGGCTCGGATGGTGGATGCCTTCGGGAGGGCTGGGCGGGGGAGCGGGACGACGTTCCCCGCGAGCGCGCCGACGGCACGGATCGACGTCGTGTTCGTCCGTGGCGGAGCCGAGGTGGCCGACGCGTGGGTGGCACCGGCCGGCGGTTCGGACCACCTGGCCGTGGTCGCGGACCTGGAGGTCTAGGGGCCGCAGACCTCGTCGATGAACCTGAGGGTTTGGTCGAAGATGTACGGCGCGTCGTAGTCGAGCGTCGCCACGTGGTACGAGTTCGACAGAAGCAGCAGGTCCTTCTTCGTGCTGGCGGCGCGGGCGATCACGCGTTGGGAGTTCGCGGGCTTCACGGTGTGGTCCTCGACCGCGTTGAAGACGAGGAGGGGAAGCGTGAGCGTGGGAAGCCCCCGGTCGGCCGCGCGCAGCAGCTTGCCCATCTGGTTGACCGCGCGGAGCGGGATGCGCGTGTAGACGAGCTCGTCCTGGCCCGGCTTCTTGATGTCGTTCCCGATGCCCTTGGCGCTGCGCATGACCAGGCGAGCGACGGGCGCGAACAGCAGATCGGGGCGACGAACGATGGGATTGATCGCGACGACGCCACGCAGGCGCTCCTGGTTCGTGGCCGCGACGTGCAGCGCGAGCGCGCCACCCATCGACTGGCCCACGACGATCACGCGGTCGCACCGCGAGGAGAGGTCGTCGAGCGCGGTGAGCGCCTCACGCTCCCACTGGCGCCACGTGGCGGTCTCGAGGTCCTCCCAGGTGGTGCCGTGGCCGGGCAGTCGGGGGCCGACCGACGAAACGCCCTGCGACGCAAGCCATTCGCCGAACGGCCGCATCGACGCGGGCGCGCCGGTGAACCCGTGCAATAGGAGCGCGCCGCGAGGCCCGGCGTCGAACCGGAAGGGCTCAGCGCCCGGCAGCACCCGTGGGGTCGTCAACGGGGCGCGCGCGGACGGGACGTCGGGTTGCGAAAGAGCTGCAGCACCAGGAACAACGCGAACACGCCGGCCGCGCCCACGAGCAGCACGAGCAGTGTGAGGAACGTCCATTCGAGCACACCAAATGCCAACATACGAGGCGTTTCCCTTCCCCTCGATCGCCCGATAGTCTATAGGGGTGTTCTGGTGGCTCATGAAATACGTGTTCCTGGGCCCGATCCTGCGCCTGTGGTACCGGCCGCAGATCACGGGCCTGGACAACGTCCCCGATGACGGCGCGGCGATCATCGCGCCGAACCACCAATCGTTCCTGGACGACTTCCTCCTGCCGCTCGTCATCCGCAAGCGCAAGGTCGTGATGATGGCGAAGGCCGACTACTTCGACAAGTGGTACACCGCGTGGTTCTTCAAGGCGGCGGGGTGCATCCCGGTGCGCCGCGAGGGCGGGTCCGCGTCGGCAAGGGCGCTCACGGGCGGCATCGACGCGCTGCGTGAGGGGAAGCTCGTGGGCATCTTCCCGGAGGGCACGCGCTCGCCGGACGGGCGCCTGTACCGAGGCAAGACCGGCGTCGCGCGGATGGCGCTCGAAGCGCAGGTGCCGGTGATCCCGGTGGCGCTCGTCGG
>VAYJ01000219.1:0-5652 GCA_005888465.1 Actinomycetota bacterium | reverse complement strand
GGAGCTACGACACGCCGGCCGACCGCTTCGTGCTCCGGTCCGTCACCGACGAGATCATGTACGAGATCATGATGCTCTCGGGCCAGGAGTACGTGGACGACTACGGCGCCCGCATCAAGCGCAAGATGGATCGCGCGGAAGCCGCCACCGAGGAAGCCGCCGAGGCGGCCGTCCCGGAGACGGCCGACAAGTCCGCCGGATAGCTCAGCTCTCCCGGTCGGCCCACCCGAGCGACCGCTCCACCGCACGCAGCCACCGCTGATAGCCGTGCTCGGCTCGATCGGTCTCCTGTGGTTCGAACGTCCGATCGGCGCTCCACTGGCGAGCCAGCTCGCCCGTTCCGCCCCAGACGCCGGCAGCGAGCCCTGCCAGGTAGGCGGCCCCGAGCGCGGTGGTCTCCTGCACGCTCGCGCGCGCGACCGGCACGCCCAGAAGGTCGGCCTGCAGCTGCAGCAGCAGGTCCATCGCGCTCGCGCCGCCGTCCACCCGGAGCGACGCGAGGGGGATACGGGCGTCGGCTCGCATCGCATCGGCGACCGCGCGGGTCTGGTACGCGATCGACTCGACCGTCGCGCGGACCAGGTGCGCGCGCGTGGTCCCGCGGGTGATCCCGACGATCGTCCCGCGCGCGTACGGGTCCCACCACGGCGCCCCGAGACCGGTGAGCGCAGGCACCACGCAGACGCCGCCCGCGTCGGGGACCGAGGCGGCGAGCGGGCCGGCGTCCGACGCGCGGTCGATCAGGTCCAGCCCGTCACGGAGCCACTGGATCGCGGCGCCGGTCACGAAGATCGAGCCCTCGAGCGCGTACGCGACTGCGTCGTTGGGGCTCGCCGCGATGGTCGTGAGCAGGCCCGACGTGGAGGCCGGCGCCCGGTCGCCGGTGTGCATGAGCACGAACGACCCCGTCCCGTACGTGTTCTTCGTCTGGCCCGGCGCGAAGCAGGCCTGGCCGAAGAGCGCCGCCTGCTGGTCGCCGGCGATGCCGCAGATCGGGACGGCGGCACCCAGGAACAGTTCCGGGCCGGTCGTGCCGAACGGGCCGGACGAGGGCCGCACATCCGGGAGCATCGCGGCGGGGATGCCGAGGCGCTCGAGGATCGGCCCGTCCCAGGCCAGGCCGTGGATGTCGAAGAGCATGGTGCGTGACGCGTTCGTCCGGTCTGTCGCGTGAACGGCACCGCCGGTGAGGCGCGCGAGCAGGTAACTGTCAACCGTGCCGAAGGCGAGCTTCCCGGCGCGTGCGTCCTCGCGAGCGCCGAGGACGTGATCGAGGATCCACGCGAGCTTCGTGCCGGAGAAGTAGGGATCCAGCACCAAGCCGGTGCGCTCGCGGATAGCCCCCGCCCAGCCCTCATTGCGGAGGGCGTCGCAGAGCGGCGCCGTACGCCGGTCCTGCCACACGATCGCGGGATGGACCGGCCGAAGGGTGGCGCGGTCCCACACGACCGTCGTCTCGCGCTGGTTCGTGATGCCGATCGCGGTCAGCGACGCCGCGTCGAGGTCGGCCTGGTTGAGCGCTTCCGTGCACGACGCGAGCATCGCGTCCCACCAGTCGTCGGGATCGTGCTCCACCCAGCCCGGCTGGGGGAAGACTTGCGGGAACTCGCGGTAGCCGCGCGCGAGGACTCGCCCACGTTCGTCGACGACGAGAGCCCGGACGCCGGTCGTCCCGGCGTCGATCGAGAGGATTCGCGCCATGCCGGGCGGATGGTACTGCGGCTTCAGAGCCCCCAGGGCGCCCAGCCGTCGGCGGCCTGCATGCAGGCCGCCACCGCCACGTTGGCCGTCGCGTCGTAGGGGTCGTCGCCGCCGTGCCCGCACTTCGGGGCCCACGCGTTCCAGATGCCCGGGTACAGGATCTGGAACACGCCCTCCGCGTGGCCGTAGGGCGGGACCTCGGTCGGGTTGTAGGCGTTCGGGCGGCAGTTCGACTCCCGTGTGGCCACGAACACCGCCATGCTCACCTGGTCGGCGGGGAAGTCCGCCACGATCAGGTCGTGCACCGGCCCGGACTGGCAGCCGCCGTTCAGGTTCCGCAGGTAATCGGCGAGGCTCGCGGCGAGCGCCGCCTGCTGCGCCTCGAGCTCAGCCTTCTGCTGCTCGAGGTTCGCGACCTTGACTCCCGCCGCGTCGGCGAGCGCCTGCGCCTGGTCGAGCTGCGCGCTCACACCGGCCGCGAGCACCTGCAGCCGTGCCACCGTTTGCTGGACGGCGGCCTCGCGCGCGGCGAGGTCGTTCGAGAGCTGGGTGAGGGAGGCGCGGAGCGTCTGGACGGTCGCGATCTGCTCGCTCCCCACGTTCAGCGCGTGGGCGGCGTAGACCTGCGCCGAGGCGAAGTCGCTCGGGCTCTGCGAGCCGAGGAACAGCGCCAGGGACACGCCTGGCCCGAGCTCGTAGGCGTCGGCCGCCCGCCGGTCGAGCTCCGCCTGCGCCGTGGCGAGCTCCTGCGTCAGCGTGAACTGCGCCTGCTGGACCGTGAGGGCGTCTCGGGTTGCGAGCGCGAGGTCGGACCGCGCCTGCGCGTACCGAGCCATCAGCTCATCCAGCTGCGCCTGGACCTTGTGCAGGGCCGTGTCGGCGGTGGCCTTGTCGGACTTCGCCTGGCCGAGCTGCTGGCCGATCGAATCCGCGGCGGCGCGCGGCGGCGTGCCCGCGGCCGCTGCCGCGAGCGCGAGCGTGGTGATGGCGATGACGATCCGGCGCACGCCGCTCCTTCATCGAGGGTCGGGCGGTACCTCTGGCATCGGCGGGCCCCTTCGGTCCCTTGAGATGGGGAGGTCCCTACAATGCCCTCGTGAGGCTCGGGATCCTCTGCGGCGGCGGGCCGGCGCCCGGGATCAACTCCGTCATCTCGGCGGCCACGATCGAGGCCGTGAACTCCGGGTGGGAGGTCGTCGGGATCATGGACGGCTTCGCCCACCTGATCGAGGGCGCGACCGACCACACGGTGGCGCTCGGCATCCCCGACGTGTCCCGCATCCACGCGCTGGGCGGCTCGATCCTGTTCACGTGACGAGGGCGCTCCCGACCCCGACTGGCGGATGACCGCGTGCCTCGCGACGCTCCGGCGTTTGGGAGTCGACGCGCTGCTGACGATCGGCGGCGACGACACGGCGTTCTCCGCGTCCAAGCTCGCGGAGCGCGCGGGCGGCTCGATCCGCGTCGCGCACGTGCCGAAGACGATCGACGACGACCTGCCGCTCCCGGTCGGCATCCCGACCTTCGGCTTCGAGACGGCGCGCCATGTCGGAGTGGAGCTCGTCAACAACCTCATGACCGACGCGATCACGACGAAGCGCTGGTTCTTCGTCGTGGCGATGGGACGGACGGCCGGGCACCTCGCGGTTGGGATCGGGAAGGCGGCCGGCGTGACCCTCACGATCATCGCCGAGGAGTTCGCGCGCGACGAGCCGATCCGGCTCGCGCACGTCGTGGACCTCGTCGAGACCGCGATGCTGAAACGCGTCGCGCACGGACGGCCGTTCGGCGTGGCGATCCTCGCCGAGGGGATCGCGCTTCGTCTCTCCGAGGAGGAGCTGAAGGCGACGATGCCCGACGTGCACGTTGACGAGCACGGGCACATCCGCCTGGGAGAGCTGAACCTGGACGGGGTGCTGGCGGACCAGATCCGCGCTCGGTTCTCGGCGCGCGGGGAGAAGGTCACCGTCGTCGCGAAGAACATCGGGTATGAGCTCCGGTGCGCGCCGCCGATCCCGTTCGACATCGAGTACACGCGCGACCTCGGCTACGGCGCGATCGACTACCTCCGTACGCTCTACCGCGATGGCGGGTCGGAGGTCGGGGCCATGATCACCGTGCAGCAGGGGCAGATGGTGCCGCTCCCGTTCGGCTCGTTCACCGACCCGGCGACCGGCCGGCCCCGGATCCGTGAGGTGAACCTAAAGAGCGGGTCCTACCGCGTCGCGACGGAGTACATGATCCGGCTCGAACGGGAAGACCTGGACGACCCAGCGAAGCTGGCGGCGATCGCCGTCGCCGCGCAGATGACGCCGGATGCCTTCGTCGCGCGGTACGGCTACCTGGTCGAGGCCCGGGCGGCCGCGCTCGCCTGAGCCTAGACGGCCCGGCGGCTCGTCTCCTCGGGCGCCTCGGCTGGCTTCTCGGGTGAGGCCGGCGCCCCCGACCGGAGCGGCTTCGGCAGGCGGGCGATGGAGCCCCCGCGCACCGAGGCGGCGAGCACCGCGACGAAGCCGACGCCCGCGAGGAGCGCGAGGAGCACGGCGGGCTGCCACAGGAACGCGAAGCCCAGGAGGATGAAGAACACCCCCGCCATCGGCACGCCGTTGACGGCATGGGGCGAGAAGGTGTCCATGATCCAGCGGCCCGAGGCGAGCCAGCGGCCCTCGCGCCACTGGATCGTCGCGAGCGGACCGGCGAGCCCGATCAGGATCAGGAGGAGGGCGACGGCGAGTTCCATAGCTGGCCAGCTTACCCGGTGGCGTCCGGAGGCAGTCAACCGCGCCGGTCAGCGCGATAGACTCGGGCGCGGATGAGCGCACCCGTCGATCTCCGCTCCGACACCGTCACCAGGCCCACGCTCGAGATGCGCCGCGCCATGGCCGAGGCCGAGGTGGGCGACGACTGGTACGGCGACGACCCGACCGTCAACCGCCTGGAGCAGACCAGATCGCGCTGCACGTCTTCACCCGGCCCGGGCACTTCGTCGCGGCCGAGACGAACGCCCACGTGGCTACGACCGAGGTCTCCACGTCGGCGATCCTCTCCGGGATCGCGTTCCACCGGATGGTGGGGGAGCGCGGGATCCTCTCCGCAGAGCAGGTCGCGGCGACGCTCCAGCCTGATCCCTACGGCGTCGAGGTCGTCGACCTGCTCGAGGTCGAGAACACGCACCAGGTCGGCGGCGGGAGCGTGGTGCCGATCGACGACCTGCGCGCGATCCGCAAGGTGGGGCTGGAGGCGAACGTTCCCCTGTACCTGGACGGCGCGCGGATCTTCAACGCGAGCGCCGCGAGCGGGACCCCGGTCGCGGAGTACGCCGGCGAGGTGGACGCGCTCATGTTCTGCCTGTCCAAGGGGCTGGGCGCGCCGATCGGCTCGGTCCTGTGCGGTTCGGCCGCCTTCGTCGAGGACGCCCGCCGAACGAAGATCCTGATCGGCGGCGCCTGGCGCCAGGCGGGCATCATGGCGGCGGCCGGGCTCATCGCGCTCGAGGAAGGGCCGAAGCGCCTGCCCGAGGACCACGCGAACGCGCGGCGCCTCGCCGACGGCCTGGCCGAAGGGGCGCCCGGCAGCCTCGACCCTACGCAGGTCGAGACGAACATGGTCTTCGCCGACGTCGCGGCGATCGGCCTCGAGCCGTTCGACGTGCTGGAGCGCCTTCGCGCCGCCGGCCTCCTCGCGAACGTGGTGGCCGGGAAGGTGCGGTTCCTCACCCACCGCGACGTCGACGCGGGCGACGTCGAGCGTGCGATCCCGGTCTGGCGACGGGTGATCGACGAGGCTCGCCACGAGCGAAGAGGCAGGTGAGCGCATGAAGCTGTTCGGGCCGCGCTATCCGGAGGAGGTCGCCAAGCGCGTGCCGCCCGGGCAGCGGCTGGTGAAGGGGTGGCCGGTGCTGCACTACGGCCCGATCCCGCGGTTCGACGAGGCCACGTGGGACTTCACGGT
>VAYJ01000077.1:11784-12161 GCA_005888465.1 Actinomycetota bacterium | reverse complement strand
GACGAACCGCGCACCGATGGTCCGGCGATCAGAGATAAACTCGTGCCGCCACTCGGCATACACCTGGGGCACGAACACGCCGATCGGTGTGCTCACTGCGTGGGTGATCCGCCCCCCGATGGCACTCCGCAGGGACGGCACGTCCTGGTCGTCGATCTTGAGATTGAGCCCGGCGGCGCCGCTCTCACGGAACCCATTGACGTGGAGAAATACGTACTCCAGCCGACCGTACGGCGTCAGGGTCGTGGCCCCCAGCGGAAACTGGTATCCTGCGCCAACGTTCGCAACGACCTGCTGGCCGCTCGTGTCGCCGCGAGCGGTTCGATTCTCATTGCTGAAGACGAGCCGCCGCTCCGTGTCGTAGGTATTCCAGGCCG
>VAYJ01000077.1:0-11711 GCA_005888465.1 Actinomycetota bacterium | reverse complement strand
CATCGGCCCGGGTCCACTGGACGGTCAAAGCGAGGCCTGCCACGAGGTCCCGTTGGAAGCGATAGTCCACGCCGGCCGCAACCGTGCCCGTAGAGAAATCGAAGCCTGGCTGACGGTTCGTCGCGTCGCGGTCGCCGAAGTTCACGGTGCCGCTGACGAAGAACCCCCACGGGCCACTGGGCGAATCAGCGCTCGCGCCACGGCCTGAATCGTTGAGACTCGCAAGCGGCGAGACGATTGGGCCGGCGTCGGCGAAGAGTTTGAGCCCCTCCCGGCTGAAGCCGGTGCTGCCTTGCCGGAGGCCGACAAGCCGACTGCCGATGAGCGAGAACTGAGCGGAGGCCGTTTCCGTGACATTGGATCCGACGCTGAACGCTCCGTTCGGGCTCAGGGTTTCCAGCGCGGCCGACAGATTTCGGCCCTGCCCCAGGGTGTTGACCTTGTCGCACCCGGAGATCAGCAAGTCGTTCTGGAGGGTCTGAGGCCGTCACCGACGGTTGACTGCAGACGGGTGAGCCCCCCGGGTTGAAACTGGTAGGGTGGCGGCCCTCCGGCCTCGACGTCTCCGATCACCCCACCAAGGATGGCCACGACGAAGACCACGACAGCAACAAGTCCTGCTCTCATCGCATCACACCCCCGGGTCAGCCCGCCGCAGGCTCGTCAGCGGGGACAAGGTCCAGAGCGCGTTCGCGTCACGTATGAGGGTGATGAGTGTATCACGCGGTCGCTGGCTATCTCCGATTCTGAGGCGAGGACCTCGCTAAGTACGTGTGGATTGTAAACGATAAACTCAGGGAGCATAGTGTCCCCGCCCGGCGCTACCTGCGGGCAGGGAGGATCCCCTGCATGCCCACGCCCGACCTCGATCAACTCTGCGTCAACACCATCCGGACGCTGTCTATGGACGCCGTCCAGCAGGCCAACTCCGGCCACCCGGGGACCCCCATGGCCATGGCCCCGGTGGCCTACGCCCTCTGGCAGCGGCATCTCCGCTTCGACCCGAACGACCCCATCTGGCCCAACCGCGATCGCTTCGTGCTGTCGATGGGCCACGCCTCCATGCTGCTCTACTCGATGCTGCACCTCGCCGGGGTCAAGGCGGTGAACCCGAAGTACGAGACGCTCGGCCAGCTCTCGGTGAGCCTCGATGACATCAAGCGCTTCCGCCAGCTCGACAGCCGCTGTCCCGGCCACCCCGAGTACCGCTGGACCTCGGGGGTCGAGACGACGAGCGGGCCCCTGGGGCAGGGCGTCGCCACCAGCGTGGGGATGGCCCTCGCCGCGAAGTGGATGGCCGCGCACTTCAATCGCCCCGGCTTCGAGATGTTCGACTTCAACGTCTACGCCCTGGCCGGGGACGGCTGCCTCATGGAGGGCGTCTCGCAGGAGGCGGCCTCGCTGGCCGGCCACCTGAAGCTCGGGAACCTGTGCTGGATCTACGACAACAACAGGATCACCATCGAGGGCCCCACCGCCCTCGCCTTCAGCGACGATGTGGCCACACGGTTCCTCGGCTACGGCTGGAACGTGACCCGGGTGGGCGACGCCAACGACCTGACGATGCTCGACGGGGCGCTCGACATCGCGATGGCGGCCACGGACCGGCCCACTCTGATCATCGTGGACAGCCACATCGGCTACGGTGCGCCCCACAAGCAGGACACCCACGCCGCCCACGGCGAGCCGCTCGGCGAGGAGGAGATCCGGCTCGCCAAGGGCTTCTACGGCTGGCCCGAGGAGGCGAAGTTCCTGGTGCCCGAGGGGGTGCGCGAGCACTTCGCGGCGGGAATCGGCTCCCGCGGTGCCAAGCTGCGTGGGGAGTGGATGGCGCTCTTCGAGGCCTACAAGGCGAAGTACCCGGCGGAGGCCGATGCCCTCTACCGCATGCAGCACCGCCAGCTTCCCGAGGACTGGGACAAGGGCCTGCCGGCCTTCCCCGCCGACGCCAAGGGTGTGGCCGGCCGGGACGCCTCCGCGAAGATCCTCAACGCCGTCGCCCAGAACATCCCCTGGCTGCTCGGTGGCGCGGCCGATCTCGCGCCGTCGACCAAGACGCGCCTCACCTTCGAGGGCGCGGGCGACTTCGGGGCCGGCAGCTACGCGGGGCGGAATCTGCATTTCGGCATTCGCGAGCACGCCATGGGCGCCGTTCTGAACGGCCTCTCGCTCTCGAAGGTGCGCCCCTACGGCTCCGGCTTCCTGATCTTCAGCGACTACGGCCGTCCGGCCATCCGGCTGGCCGCGATCATGGAGATCCCGGTGATCTACATCTTCACCCACGACTCGATCGGGGTGGGTGAGGATGGGCCGACGCACCAGCCGGTGGAGCAGCTCCTCTCGCTGCGCGCCATCCCGGGGCTGGTCACGCTGCGTCCCGCCGACGCCAACGAGGTCGCCGAGGCCTGGCGCGTGATCTTACAGTTTCGCCACGAGCCGGTGTGCCTGATCCTGACCCGTCAAGCCCTCCCCACCGTCGACCGGGCGAAGTACGGGGCCGCCGCGGGCCTCGCGAAGGGAGCCTACGTTCTCGCGGATGCCCCCGGCGGCGCTCCCGAAGTGCTCCTCCTCGCGACGGGGAGCGAGGTCGCGCTGTGCGTGGCCGCCCACGAGCAGCTCGCCGCCGACGGCGTCCGGAGCCGTGTCGTCAGCATGCCGTCCTGGGAGCTGTTCGACCGCCAGCCGCAGGAGTACCAGGACAGCGTCCTTCCCCCCGCGGTCACCGCCCGGGTCTGCGTCGAGCAGGGCTCGACCCTTGGCTGGCACCGCTACGCCGGCGTCACCGGCCGCATCATCGGCATGCGGACCTTCGGCGCCTCCGCTCCGCTCAAGGACCTGCAAAAGAAGTTCGGGTTCGACCCGGGCAACGTGGTGGCCGCCGCGAAGTCACAGCTCACAAGGAGATGACAGGATGGGCACCTCGAGCACGTCCTCGACCGTCCAGAATCCCGTGGCGTCGCTGCGCCAGTACGGGCAGTCGGTGTGGCTCGACTTCATCCGGCGCAGCCTGATCGCGGGCGGCGAGCTCAAGCGCCTGGTGGCGGAGGACGGGCTCGGGGGAGTGACCTCGAACCCTGCCATCTTCGAGAAGGCGATCGATGGCAGCAACGACTACGCGGCCGCCATCGAGGAAATCTCGAAGGACCCGCATCTGAAGGCGAAGGCCGTCTACGAGATGCTCGCGGTCAAGGACATCCAGGACGCGGCCGACGTCCTGAAGCCCGTCTACGAGAAGGCGAACACGCGCGACGGTTACGTGAGCCTCGAGGTCTCTCCCGACCTGGCGAACGACACGCCCGGCACGCTGGCGGAGGCGCGGCGCCTGTGGAAGGCGGTGGCGCGGCCCAACGTGATGATCAAGGTCCCCGCGACGCCCGCGGGCATCCCCGCCGTCAAGACGCTGATCGCCGAAGGCGTCAACGTCAACGTGACCCTGCTGTTCGCCCGGGCGGCGTACGAGCGGGTGGCCCACGCCTTCCTCGACGGGCTCGAGGCTCGCGCCGCCGCTGGGGGCGACCTTGCCCACGTGGCGAGCGTGGCCAGCTTCTTCGTGAGCCGGATCGACAGCGCGCTCGACGCGATCGTGGCCGAGAAGCTGAAGACCGCGACGGGCGCCGACAAGGCCCGGCTCGAATCGCTCCAGGGCAAGGTGGCCATCGCCAACGCGAAGCTCGCCTACCAGAGCTACAAGAAGATCTTCTCCGGCCAGCGCTGGGAGACTCTCGAGGCGAAGGGGGCGCAGGCTCAGCGCGTCCTGTGGGCGAGCACCGGGACCAAGAACCCGCACTACAGCGACGTCCTGTACGTCGAGGAGCTGATCGGCCCCCACACCGTGAACACCGTCCCGCCCGAGACGCTCTCGGCGTTCCGTGACCATGGCCGGCCGCGGCCGAGCCTCGAGGAAGAGGTGACCGAGGCCATGGACACGCTGGAGGCCCTCGACAAGGCCGGCATCTCCCTCGACAAGGTCACGGACGATCTGCTCGCCGACGGCCTCAAGAAGTTCGCCGAGCCGTTCACCAAGCTGCTGGTGGCCATCGAGCGCCGCTGCCGAGAGGCCAACAAGGCACGGATCAACGGCCAGACCTACGCCTTGCCTCCCGCCCTGGCGGCGGAGGTCGCGAAGAGGCTCAAGGAGTGGGACGGCCAGGGGGGCACTCGCCGGCTGTGGGCCGGCGATGCCTCGCTGTGGACGGGCAGCGACGAGGCCCAGTGGATTGGCTGGATCGGGATCGCGGAGTCTCAGCTCGACGACCTGACCCCGCTCGTGCGGATCCGCGAGGAGGTCCGTCGGGAGGGATTCACCCACGCGCTCCTCCTGGGCATGGGCGGCTCCAGCCTCTGTCCCGAGGTCTGGAAGGAGACGTTCGGCAAGGTCCCGGGCTCACCGGGGCTATTCGTCCTCGATTCCACCGATCCTGCCCAGGTCGAGGCGTGCGAGAAGAAGATCGACCTCGAGAAGACCCTCTTCATCGTCTCCAGCAAATCGGGCTCGACCCTCGAGCCCAACATCTTCAAGGCCTACTTCTTCGACCGCGTGAAGCGGTTGCTGGGCGCCGACAAGGCGGGGAGCCGGTTCGTGGCCGTCACCGACCCCGGCTCCAGCCTCCAGAAGGAGGCGGCCGCCGACGGCTTCCGCCACGTCTACCCAGGCCTGAAGAGCATCG
Source organism: Actinomycetota bacterium (assembly GCA_005888465.1). Taxonomy (GTDB): domain Bacteria; phylum Actinomycetota; class UBA4738; order UBA4738; family UBA4738; genus AC-55. The sequence goes on along the minus strand of VAYJ01000077.1, from coordinate 7,044 downwards.
GCGGCCGCTACTCCGCGCTCTCCAACTTCGGCATGGTGCCGGCCGCGGTGATGGGCCTGGACGTAGAGCGCCTCCTGGACGAGGCGGAGCGCATGCTCCACGCGTGCGCCCCGGGCGTCCCCGCCGAGGAGAACCCCGGGCTCGTGCTGGGCACGATCCTCGGCACGGCTGCCAACGGGGGGATGGACAAGCTGACGCTCGTGGCCTCTCCCGGCATCCACGACCTCGGCGCGTGGCTCGAGCAGCTCATCGCCGAGTCCACCGGGAAGGAAGGCAAGGGCATCATCCCCGTCGACCGCGAGCGCCTCGGGCCGCCCGAGGCCTACGGCAACGACCGCGTCTTCGCCTATCTCCGTCTGGAGGAGGCCCCCGACGCCGCCCAGGACGCGGCGGTCCTCGCGCTCGAGAAGGCGGGCAAGCCCATCATCCGCATCCACGTGGAGACCACGCACGATCTGGCCGAGGAGTTCGTGCGCTGGGAGATCGGCACCGCCATCGCCGGCGCGGTGATCGGCATCAACCCGTTCAACCAGCCCGACGTGGAGGCCAGCAAGATCGCGACGAAGACATTGACCTCCGAATACGAGAAGACGGGCCGGCTCCCCTCCGAGACGCCGTTCTTCGAGGGCGAGGGCGTGAAGCTCTTCGCCGACCCGAGGAACAGCGAGGCGCTGAAGACGGCGGTCGGCGCCCCGTCGCTCACCGCGTACGTCAAGGCCCATCTGGACCGGCTCGGCCCTGGGGACTACCTGGGGCTCCTCGCCTACGTCCAGATGAACGCCACCCACGAGGAGGCGCTGCAGGCGGCGCGTCACCGAGTGCGGGACAGGAAGCGCGTGGCCACCTGCCTGGGCTTCGGCCCCCGCTTCCTGCACTCCACCGGTCAGGGCTACAAGGGCGGCCCCGGCAGCGGCGTGTTCCTCCAGGTCACCTGCGACGATGCCAAGGACGTGGCGGTGCCCGGCCAGAAGTACACCTTCGGCATCGTCAAGTCGGCCCAGGCGCGGGGGGACTTCCAGGTGCTCGCCGAGCGCGGCCGGCGGGCGCTGCGCGTGCACCTCGGCCCGGACGTGGCCGCCGGCCTCAGAACGTTGACCGCGGCCATCGAGAAGGCGCTCGCCTGAAGGCGAAAACAGAGCTGTCCTTTGTGCTCTTTGTGTTTTTCTGGTGAATGAGGGAGAGAGCCATGCAATTCGGAATGATCGGCCTCGGGCGGATGGGCGGCAACATGGTGCGGCGCCTCATGCGCAGCGGACACACGTGCGTGGTGTACGACCGCTCGCCCCAGGCGGTGGAAACGCTCGTCAAGGAGGGCGCCACCGGCGCGTCGCCCGTCGCCGAGTTCGTGAAGAAGCTCGCCAAGCCCCGGGCGGTCTGCCTCATGGTGCCCGCGGCCTTCGTGGACGCGTCCATCGACGAGCTGGCCCCCCTCCTCGAGAGGGGTGACACGCTCATCGACGGCGGGAACTCCAACTACCAGGACGACATCGCGCGGGCGAAACGCCTGGCGCCGCAGGGCCTCCACTACGTGGACATGGGAACGAGCGGCGGCGTGTGGGGCCTGGAGCGCGGCTACTGCCTGATGATCGGGGGCGAGACCGAGGTCGTGAAGCGCCTTGACCCGATCTTCGCGGCCCTCGCCCCGGGACCCGGCGATATCGGCCGCACCCCTGGACGGGAGAAGCTGAACGGCACCGCGGAGGAGGGCTACCTGCACTGCGGGCCGAACGGCGCCGGCCACTTCGTCAAGATGGTCCACAACGGAATCGAATACGGCCTGATGGCCGCCTACGCCGAGGGCCTGAGCGTTCTCAGGAACGCAAACATCGGGAAAGCCAGCCACGAAAACGACGCCGAGACGACGCCGCTCCGGAACCCTGAGCACTACCAGTACGACTTCAACCTCGCCGACATCACCGAGCTGTGGCGCCGGGGCAGCGTCGTCTCGTCGTGGCTGCTGGACCTCACGGCCCAGAGCATGGCCGGCGATCCCGGCCTCGAGAAGTTCGGGGGGAAGGTGGCCGACTCCGGCGAAGGCCGCTGGACGGTCCAGGCCGCCAATGACCTGGGGATCCCCGCCCACGTGCTGACCGCCGCGCTCTTCGAGCGCTTCTCGTCCCGCGGCCTCGACCTCTTCCAGAACAAGGTCCTCTCCGCAATGCGCTTCGGCTTCGGAGGGCACGTGGAGAAGGCATGAGCGACGAGCGTCCCCGCTCCGATGCCCTCGTGTTCTTCGGCGCCACCGGCGACCTCGCGTACAAGAAGATCTTCCCCGCCCTGCAGGCCATGGCGCGCCGGGGCCGTCTCGACTTCCCCGTGGTGGGCGTGGCGAAGTCGGGATGGACCCGCGACCAGCTCGTCGAGCGGGCCAAGGCCAGCGTCATCGAGCATGGGGGTGGGGTCGACACGAGCGCCTTCCCGATCCTGGCCGAGCGGCTCCGCTACGTCGACGGCGACTACAGCGACCCTGCCACGTTCGCCAGAATGCGGGGGGAGCTGGAGGGCTGCGCGCGCCTGGCTCACTACCTGGCCATTCCGCCAAGCATGTTCCCGGCCGTGGTCCAGCAGCTCCAGCAGGCGGGCTGCACGCAGAACGCCCGGGTCATCGTCGAGAAGCCCTTCGGCCGCGACCTTGCCTCGGCCAGCTCCCTGAACGAGACGCTGCACCAGGCCTTTCCCGAGGCCAGCATCTTCCGCATCGACCACTTCCTCGGGAAGGAAGCGGTCCAGAACATCCTTTACTTCCGCTTCGCCAACGCGTTCCTCGAGCCCATCTGGAACCGCCACTACGTCGACAACGTCCAGATCACCATGGCAGAGAGCTTCGGGGTCAAGGGCCGGGGGAAGTTCTACGAGGAGACCGGCGTCATCCGCGACGTGATCCAGAACCACCTGCTGCAGGTCGTCAGCTACCTGGCCATGGAGGCGCCGTCCAGCACCTACCACGAGGCCATCCGCGACGAGCAGGCCAAGGTGCTGCGGACGGTGCGGGTGATGAGCGCGGACAACATGGTGCGCGGGCAGTTCCGGGGCTACCGGGACGAGCCCGGCGTGGCCGGGAATTCCTACATGGCCACGTACGCCGCGCTGCGGCTCTACGTGGACTCGTGGCGCTGGGACGGCGTGCCGTTCTATGTCCGCGCGGGCAAGTGCCTCAAGATGACGTGCACGGAGGTCACGGTCAGGCTGCGAAACGCGCCGCAGGTGGTCTTCAGCGAGGCCACGCCGTCGGTGGGAAACTACGTCCGCTTCCGGCTCAGCCCGCAGGTGGCGATCGCCGTCGGCGCCCGGGCCAAGCGACCGGGATCCGGCATGATGGGCCAGCCGCTGGAGCTGTCCGTCGTGGAGCAGCCCCAGCAGGGGCAGGACGGCCGGATGGGGGACTACGAGCGTCTGCTCGGCGACGCCATGGCGGGTGACGCCACGCTGTTCGCGCGCCAGGAGGTGGTCGAGGCGGCCTGGGCGATCGTGGATCCGGTGATCCACGGGCCGAGCCAGATGTTCGAGTACGAGCCCGGGAGCTGGGGCCCGCCTCAGGCCGATCGCCTCGTCGCCGATGTGGGAGGTTGGCACACGCCGCAATGAGGACGAGCGTCAGCGGCCCTCGAGGATCCGATCAAGATCGCGTCCGGCCTCGAGCGGGCGCTTCGTCATCGTGCTGTCGCGAAGATCTCCACTCCCGCAAAGACGGCGGCGCTCACCAGCAGGCCGGCAATGAAGAACACGTACGCGAGCCGGACGTACACGTACTTCCTCCGGCCGAGGAAGACGCCGAGCTCGTACACCTCCCGGACCTGCACCTCGTAGACGCGCGACGAGTCGTTCATCACACCCTCCATGAGCCGCGCGAATTCCTCGTACTCCAGGTTCATGAAGTTGCCGAAGAAGAGGATGTTGCAGTCGGGTCTGTCCAGGTCCGGACGAAATCCCTTGTTGAGCTTGGGCATGACCGCGTATGCGGCCGAGACCACGGTGGCGAGGCAGGACACGATCAGGACAAGCACCGGCCATCTGAGATAGGGGTCCGAGAGGTGACCGATCGAGAACGTGATCATCAGGGCCGATATGGTGAGCATCATGTTGGCCTTCACGTCGGCCATCTGGCTCAACTGCACGTGGTGCACGCGAGTCTGGCGTATGAAATGGTCCAGGTGACTGCCTGTTCCGGAAACTTCCATCAGCCGCCTCCTCTCGCCAGGCCACCGGTATCATCCGGCGCCGGCTGCGCATGAGGGCAGTGCAATCGCGCGCCATCGTGCCAGAGTGCCCGGGAAGGGTCAAACAAAACAGGGGCGCTTGGCCAGATCCCAACCGTCAGCCCCCACCGCCCTGCCAGCGCCCCTCGAGGATCTTCGACGCGGCGATAACCACACGATGAGCCGGAGGCGGTCGACGATGACGGCGGAGCAGCGACGGCTCGAGGAGACGCGCTCGCGCACGGCCCACTGGCGGCGCTGGGGCCCGTACCTGGCCGACCGGCAGTGGGGGACAGTGAGGGAAGATTATTCCGCCCACGGCACGGCCTGGGACTACTTCCCGCACGACCATGCCCGCTCGCGCGCCTATCGCTGGGGCGAGGATGGCATTCTCGGCATCTCCGACAACCACCAGCGCCTCTGCTTCGCCGTGGCTCTCTGGAACGGGCGCGACCCGATCCTGAAGGAGCGCTATTTCGGCCTCACGGGCACCGAGGGTAACCACGGCGAGGACGTCAAGGAGTACTACTTTTATCTCGATGCCACGCCGACTCACTCCTACCTGAAGGGGCTCTACAAGTACCCGCAGGCCGAATATCCTTACTCCCGCCTCGTCGACGAGAACCGCCGGAGGAGCCGGCAAGAGCGCGAGTTCGAGCTGCTCGAGACTGGAGTCTTCGAGGACGGGCGATACTTCGACGTGACCGTCGAGTATGCCAAGGTCGCGCCCGAGGACATCTTGATCCGCATCACCGTGGAGAATCGCGGACCCGAGGCCGCTCCCATCCACCTGCTCCCGAGCCTCTGGTTCCGGAACACGTGGTCGTGGAACGAGGGGAGTGAGCGTCCGCGCCTCGCCCGCAAACGAGAAGGGGCGGGTCGCGTCATCCTCGCGTCCCACCCGGAGATGGATGGAACGTACCGCCTGGCGTGCGACGGCGAGCCCGAGCTTCTCTTCACTGAGAACGACTCGAACCTCGAGCGCGTGTACGGCGCGGCAAGCCCATCACCCTATGTGAAGGACGCCTTCCACGAATACCTCATCAACGGGCGGCAGGAAGTGGTGAATCCCCTCGAGGAGGGGACCAAGGCGGCCGCCCACTACCGGCTGATGGTGGACGCGGGCGCGAACGCCATCCTCAGGCTGCGCCTGACGCGCGAGGCCAAGGGGCGGCCGCCGCGCGCGTTCCAAGGCTTCGATCGCTCGGTCGAGGACCAGCGGCGGCAGGCGGATGAGTTCTACGCGACGGTCATTCCGGATCGCCTGAGCGCAGACTCGGCCGCCGTGATGCGCCAGGCCCTGGCCGGCATGCTCTGGTCCAGGCAGTGGTTCCACCTCGACGTCCGCCGATGGCTCGAGGGCGACCCGACCCAGGCGCCGCCTCCGCCCGAGCGGAAGCGGGGCCGCAACTCCGAGTGGACGCACCTCTACAACGACGACGTCGTCTCCATGCCGGACAAGTGGGAGTATCCATGGTACGCGGCATGGGATCTCGCCTTCCACACGATCCCCCTCGCGCTCGTGGATCCGGATTTTGCCAAGGACCAGCTCATTCTGTTTCTCCGCGAGTGGTACATGCACCCGAACGGACAGATCCCTGCCTACGAGTGGGCCTTCGGCGACGTCAACCCACCCGTCCACGCCTGGGCCGCCTTCCGTGTCTACAAGATCGAGAAGCGCATCCGGGGGGCGGGGGATCGGAAATTCCTCGAGCGCGTGTTCCAGAAGCTCCTGTTGAACTTCACCTGGTGGGTGAACCGCAAGGACCCCGAGGGCAAGAACGTCTTCCAGGGCGGCTTCCTCGGTCTCGACAATATCGGGGTGTTCGACCGCTCGGCGCCGCTGCCCACCGGTGGGCACATCGCGCAGTCGGACGGCACGGCGTGGATGGGCATGTTCTGCCTCAACATGCTGGGCATCGCCCTCGAGCTGGCCCGCAAGGACCCCGCCTACGAGGACATGGCCTCCAAGTTCTTCGAGCACTTCATGTACATCGCCCAGGCCATGAGCCACATGGGTCACAAGGGCGTCGAGCTCTGGAACGAGGAGGATGGATTCTTCTACGACGTGCTTCACACACCTGACGGGGTCTTCCCCATGAAGGTGCGGTCCCTCGTGGGCCTTGTCCCGCTCTTCTCGGTGCTGGTGCTCGAGCCGGAAGATCTCGAGCACCTGCCGAGCTTCAATCGGCGGCTGCGCTGGTTTCTCGAAAACCGCGAGGACCTCTGTGATCTCGTCACGCAGCAGGTCACGAGCAAGGGAAAGCAGCGGCGCCTGCTTTCGCTGGTGAGCGGCGATCGGCTCGAAAGAGTCCTCCGGTTCATGCTAGACGAGCGCGAATTCCTCTCCCCGTATGGCATCCGGGCGCTTTCACAGCACCATCGCGACCACCCGTATGTGCTGAACGTCAACGGCACGGAGCACCGCGTAGACTATGAGCCCGCGGAGTCCTCCACGGGGTTCTTCGGAGGCAACTCGAACTGGCGGGGGCCCATCTGGTTCCCGATGAATTTCTTGCTGGTCGAGTCGCTGCAGCGATTCGACTACTTCTTCGATGAGAAGCTTACCGTGGAGTTCCCCACCGGGTCAGGCCAGCGCATGAAGCTGTGGGACGTCGCCACGGAGCTGTCGCGGCGGCTCACGGCCATCTTCCTCCGCGGATCCGACGGGCAGCGGCCCGTGCACGGCGGATCCGAGAAGTTCCAGTGCGATCCCCACTGGAAGGATCTCGTGCTCTTCTACGAGTACTTCCACGGCGACAACGGCGCCGGGATCGGAGCCAGCCACCAGACGGGCTGGACGGGGCTGGTCGCCAAGCTCCTCCAGCAGAGCGGCCAGTAGGCAGAC
>VAYJ01000220.1 GCA_005888465.1 Actinomycetota bacterium | reverse complement strand
GTACTCGATCCTTGCTGAATACGTCGAAGCTGGTCCCTTCAACATTGAGCTCCACCCCACGTGATCCAACGTCGGCTCGTGCGCATCCTCACATTCCGGGGCGAAACGGCCGCCTGGTCGCGGCACTCCTTCTCGTGCTGCTGGTGCAGGCTTGCACGGCAGGGATGTCCTCACACTCGGTGACGTCGTCATCGAACGTCGCCAGCCCATCGCCCTCGGCGACGCCAACGAGCTCGTACCTACCCGCCGAGTCGTTCGCGCCGCTCGGGAGACCGGGTTGTCACCCGGTCTCGCCGGTTCGTCAATCGCCTGTCGGCACAGAGGCGCTCGCCACCGGCACCGGAGGCCAGGTCTGGGCCCTGCTCTTCAGCCCGCTGCCGTTCCCGATCGGCCGACCGGTCAAGATCGTCTGGCGCATCGCCGATTCGTCCACCTTCCTCATTCGGGGCGTCGGTCCGACAGGGGTGGCCGCGCATCTCACTTTCTTCACTTCCCACGGAACTTCGAACTGGGCGCGACCCGGAACCGAGTGGGGAAGCGGTTTTGTCTTTCCCGTGTCTAGGTGCTGGGACCTACGCGCGACTGGAGACCACGGATCGGCGGATCTGTGGGTCGTAGTCCGGTGAGTCCGTCCCAACGTCGAGACGCAAGCGCCTCCTTCGGGCGGATCTGACCAGCCTCAGGGCTTGATGTTCTGGTTCAGGTGCAACAGGTTGTCGGGGTCGTACTGCCGCTTCACCTCGACGAGCCGTGCGTAGTTCCCCCGGTAGTTGGCCTTGATGCGCTCCTGGTCGTCGACACCCATGAAGTTGATGTACCCGCCCTCCTCCGAAAGTGGCGCCGTCGCGTCGTAGTAGTCCCGCACCCACGCGGTGTTCGCCTTGTTGTCGGCGGGATCCGCCCACATGCCGGCGATGACCGTCGCGAAGTTCGCGTCCCGGTAGGCGAACGCCGTCGCGTCGGGTGCCACGTCGTGCACCGCGCCGTTGATCGGGTAGATATGCACGGTCGAGCTCACGAAGGGCACCTTCGGGCCGTGCTCGAGGTGCGCGTCGATCGCCTCGTCGGTCAGCTCCTTCACGAAGTTCGCCTTCCAGTAGTGCTGCAGACCCGCCGGCACGAGCGCATCGAAGGCACTGTTGATCGCGGGGTACGGCATGGGACCGACCATCTCCGCAACGACGGGTGCGACGTCGCGGAGAGGCTTGAGCATCTTCTCCCCCTCGTCGAGCGGCCCGGCCCAGCACGAGACGAAGGCCATGAACGTGTCGCCGTGGCGCTCCTCCGGGATGAACGGCAGGGGCGGGGCGATCTGCCAGGCCGGGAACCCGCCGAACGCTTCGGGGGCGTCGGCGATGAACTCGCGGTAGAAGCGGAGGATCTTCCCCGCGTCCTCGACCTCGAAGAACATCGGGCCGCCGTAGATGTCTTTCACCGGGTGCAGCCGAAACTCGAGCGCCGTCACGACGCCGAAGTTGCCGCCGCCGCCTCGCAAAGCCCAGAAGAGGTCGTCGTGCTCCTTCGCGCTGGCCGTGAGCGTCTTCCCGTCCGCCGTCACGACCTCGGCCGAAAGCAGGTTGTCCACCGACAGACCGAAGCCGCGCGCGAGGTAGCCGATCCCCCCGCCCAGGGTGAGCCCGGCCACGCCGGTCGTCGAGATGATGCCGCCCGTGGTCGCCAGGCCGTGCTCGTGGGCCGCGTCGTTCAAGTCCCCCCACGTGGCACCGCCGTCCGCCCGAGCGGTGCGCTTCGCCGGGTCGACCGCCACCGCGAGCATACGGGAGAAATCGATCACGACGCCGCCGTCGTTCGTCCCGAAGCCTGGAACGCTGTGCCCGCCACCGCGGATGGACAGGTCGAGCCCGTTCTCGCGCGCGTGATTGACGGCCGCGACCACGTCCTCGGTCCGAACGGGCCGCACGATCACAGCCGGCCGGCGATCGATCATCGCGTTGTAGACCCTCCGGGCCTCCTCGTAGGCGGCGTCGCCCGCCTCGATCACGTCGCCCTGCACACCTGCCCGAAGCTGCTCCACCGTGAGCTTGCCCATGGTCCCTCCTTGCCGGTGCCCTCTCCCGCTCGTTGGGTGAATCCTACGGTGCCTCCCGAATCCCGCGGTGACGCGGATCACGCTGCGCTGTGTGACGTTCGTCACCAGCCGCAGACGATCAGCCCGGTCCCGTCAGACCGCCCCGGTCGGGGCCTGATCCACCGGGACGACCCAGAAGGGGACCTGGGTCAGGCGTTCGTCGCCGTGGTGGATCTCGAACAGATACGTCCCGAAGTCGGGGACGATGAACCCGTAGAAGCGGATCGCGACGACGTTCGTCTTCGTTCTCGTGGGGTCGATCGGGTGCTGCTGGAACCGCACCACGCCCTCCTGGCGGAAGTTGGGACGACCGTCGGCGTCAACGATGGTCCACGCGATCGGGAGCTCCAAGCCGACCTCGTGGGCCTCCCCGACGATCCCGACGACGAACGAGAGAGCGTCGATCCTGAGGGGCTTGGGGGGATTCCGTGGGGCGAAGTGGACGTCGGCGCCGCCGCGGGTGACGTAGAAGAAGCCGTTCTGCGCATCGGCCGCCTCGGCGATGAACGCGTAATCGACCCGCACGAAGCTGCCGTCAGCCGCCGATCATCGACATCGAGCGCGCCGGCCGCTCGAAGTCCGGGTGGTTGATCTTGTGGCCCTCCCACTTCGCCCAGACGGCCGTGCGGATGATCTGGGCGATGTCGTCGTCCGATGCGCCTGACCGAAGTGGGGCGCGGAGGTCGGCCTCGTGCATCGCGAAGAGGCACGCGCGGAGCTGGCCGTCGGCAGTGATGCGCAGGCGATTGCACGTGTCGCAGAAGGGCTCGGTGACCGAGGCGATCACGCCGATCGCGCCGGGAGCTCCGTCGGCGAAGCGGTAGCTGGTGGCGGGCTCGGTCTCGTGACCGGCCTTGGTCAGCGGGAAGACGGCGTCGATCTGGGCGAGGATGTCCCGCGACGGGACGACCTTCGCCCGCTCCCAGTGCTGCTCGGCGTCGAGCGGCATGTACTCGATGAAGCGGACCTCGTAGCCGGAGTCGCGCGCGAAGCGGGCGAAGTCCACGACCTCGTCCTCGTTCGTGCCGGCGATGACGACGCAGTTGAGCTTGATGGGCGTGAGGCCGGCGGCTTCCGCGGCGCGCATGCCGGCCAGGACCTGGTGGTGACGCATGAGCGAGTCGCAGGAGATCGTCACCCGGTCCAGGCCGGCTGCGGCCAGCGGCTGGGCGAGCCGGTCCAGGAGGTAGCCGTTCGTCGTCATGGAGACGGCGAGGTTCGGCTGCGCGTCGCGAAGCATGGCGACGAGGGAGGGGAGCTCGCGGCGGACCGTGGGCTCGCCGCCCGTGAGCTTGATCTCCTTCACGCCCAGGGTCGCGAAGACCGTCGCCAAGCGCGTGATCTCCTCGAACCGGAGGATCTCCTCCCTGGGGAGCCAGGGAAGGCCCTCGGCGGGCATGCAGTAGGTACAGCGGAAGTTGCACTTGTCGGTCACCGAGACCCGCAGGTCGTCGGCGATCCGTCCGAAGGTGTCGACGAGCGGCCCCGTCGTGGGGATCGGCCCGTCGGTGGCTTGCAGCGTCATCCGCGCTCCCGTCGTTTCGACAAGAATAGCCGCCATGGCCGGTGAGCAGCAGCGGCGT
>VAYJ01000217.1 GCA_005888465.1 Actinomycetota bacterium | reverse complement strand
CCAGGAGGCTCGTGACCCCCAGCTCGCGATGCAGCTCGTCCAGCCAGCGCCGGAGCTCGAGCCGGACCCGCGCGTCGAGCGCCCCGAAGGGCTCGTCCAGAAGCAGGACCCTCGGCCGCGGCGCGAGCGCACGCGCCAGCGCCACCCGCTGGCGCTGCCCGCCGGAGAGCTGGTCCGGATACCGCCCGGTGAACCCAGCGAGCCCGACCAACTCGAGCAGCTCGTCGACCCTAGCTCGCTGCTCCTCTCGTGGGGCACGCCGGACGGAGAGGCCGAACGCGACGTTCTCGCGCACGGTCAAGTGGCGGAAGAGCGCGTAGTGCTGAAACACGAACCCCAGCCGACGCTCCTGCGGCGTCTTCCACGTCTGCTCCTCCCCCTGGACCCAGACGCGACCCGTATCGGGCCGCTCCAGGCCGGCGATCATCCGCAACACCGTGCTCTTGCCCGAGCCGCTCGGGCCGAGGAGCGCCGTGATCTCACCGTCGACGGCCTGGAAGCTCACATTGCGCACCGCGTTGAACGAGCCGAAGCGCTTGTCGAGACCCTCAACCACGATGCCCTGACTCATCTGCCCATCTCCTTGGCCTGACGTCGCTTGAACACTTCGATCCCGAGCAGCACCAGGACCGAGACCGCCGCGAGGGTGAGCGCCACCAGGTAGCCGGCGGCGTCCTGCCGTTCCTCGAGGGCCCGAAGGACGTACAGGGTCGCCGTCTCCGTCTGCCCTTGGATCGCGCCGCTCACGATGAGGACGGCGCCGATCTCGCCGAGCGCCCGCGCGGTGGAGAGCGCGACGCCGTACAGGAGGGCCCAGCGCATGTTCGGGAGCGTGATCCGGATGAAGGCCTGCATCGGCGACGCGCCGAGCGTCCGGGCCGCATCCTCCTCCTCGGTCCCGAGCTCCTCGAGCACGGGAACGACCTCACGGATCACGAACGGGATGCAGATGAAGATCGTGACGAGAATCATCGACGGCAATGCGAAGATCACTTGGATCCCGCGCGCCGCGAAAAACGCCTCGAACCACCCGCCCCGACCGAAGAGCACGACGGCGGCAAGGCCGACGATCACGGGCGAGACGGCGAACGGCAGATCGACGATCGCGCTCACGATCCGCTTGCCGAAGAATCGATCGCGCGCCAGAACGAGCGCGACGACCATGCCGAGCACGGCCGTGACACCGACCGTCACGGCCGCGATGATCCCGGTCAGGAAGAAGGCATGTCGGACGTCCGCCTGCGCAAGGGTGTCCGACACGACGTGCGGGCCTCCCTTGAGCGCCGTCCACACGATCCCGACGATGGGAGCGAGCAGCAGGATGGCGACGTAGGTGAGCCCGAGCGCCAGCACGCCCGCCCGGATGAGCCGGCCGCGCGCCGGGACCGCTGTCGGGCGCGTGCTCACGAGAACTCGTCCCCACGGCGGCGGGTGAGCCGCTCGGTCAGGAGCACGAGCGCGAACGAGATCGCGAACAGGACCGTCGACACGGCCGCCGCCTCGTCGCCCTTGAACTGGCTCGTCAGCTGGAAGATGAACACGGGCGCGGTGAGGGTCCTGCCCGTGATGTTGCCGGAGACGATCACGAGGGAACCGAACTCTCCGATGGCGCGCGCGAACGTGAGGAGCGCGCCGGCTGCGACGGCCGGCCGGATCGCGGGCAGGACGACCCGACGAAACGTGGTCCATCCTCCCGCCCCAAGGACGTGAGCGGCCTCCTCCTCGGACCGGTCGAGCTCGAGGAGCACGGGTTCCACAGCCCGAACGACGAGCGGGAGCGTCACGAAGAGAACCGCGAGGAGGATGCCCGGCGTGGCGAAGATCACCTGGACGCCGTGTCGCTTGAGGAACCCCCCGACCGGGGAGTTGGGTCCGTACAGCGCGACCAGCATCACGCCCGTAACGAGCGTGGGGACAGCGAAGGGAAGATCGACGACGGTGTTCAGGATCGCGCGTCCCGGGAATCGAAGCCGAACGAGGATGTAGGCGAGCAGGGTCCCGAACGCGCCGTTGATCACGGCCGCCAGGGCGGCGGTAATGAGCGTGAGCCGGATTGCCGCTGCTGCCCCCGGGACGGCCATGGCGTCGCGGAGCGAAGCGAACCCGTGGCCGAATCCCCTCGTGACCACGGCGACGGCGGGAAGCGCGACCATCGCTCCGAGGTAGACGAGGGCGACACCCCGCAGGCCCCAGCGCCCCAGCGGGAGGCGGCGCAGCCGGCCGGAGCGTTGCTGCTCCGGCCGACTGCCCGCGGACCGCTCGAGGGTGGAGACCGCCAACGACCCTTATCCCTTCGCGTCCTTGAACGCCTTGGTGAAGATGCCGTCCGTCCCGAAGACTTTCGTGCCGATCTGGTCCCATCCGCCGAGGTCCTGCGCGGTGAACAGATCGCTGATCGGGGCGAACTTCGCGGAGTCGCCCGCCTGTGCGGCCGCAACGTCGGTCGGCCTGAGGAACCCGGCGGAGGTGTACAGGGCCTTCGCGTCGGGCGTGTGGAGGTAGTCGACAAACGCGTTGGCGACGGCGGTGACGCAGTCCTCGGCGGCGTACTTGTCCACGACGGCCACCGGGTTCTGGATCAGGATGGTCGACGGCGGGATGACCAACTGGTCGGGGAGCCCCGCCTTCTGCGCGGTCAACACTTCGTTCTCGTAGGTGATCGCGACGTCACCGTTGCCCGACTCGAAGTTCTTGATCGAGTCGCGGGCGCTCTTGTCGAGCACCGTCACGTTCCCGAAGATGCCGGTCAGGAGCTGCTGTGCGCCGGCGTCGTCGGCCGTGACCCCGGTGACCTTGCCGCGCTCGGCCGCGCCGAACGCCGCCACGATGTTCCAGCGGGCGCCGCCCGACGCCGCCGGGTCGGGCGTGAGGATCTGCAGCCCGGCCCGGGTGAGGTCGTTCCAGTCGTGGATGTTCTTCGGGTTGCCGGGGCGCACGTCGAAGACGACGACGGAGGTCGAGACCATTCCCCCGTCCGGGCCCCGGGTGTAGTCGTGCGTGATGAGCCCGGCCTTCTTGATCAGATCGACGTCCGGCGCGAGCGAGAGCGCGACGACGTCGGCCTTGAACCCGTTCGCGACGTTCTGTGCCTGGCTGGTGCTGCCGCCGTAGGACTCCTGGAAGATGACCGTCTGGTTGTGGTCCTTCTTCCACTGCGCCTGGAAGGCCGGGATGATCTTCCCGTAGACCTCGCGCGGCGTACTGTACGCGGCGAACGTGATCACGGGGCTCTTCGCCGGCGTGCACGGGCCGGAGGCGTTCGTGTTCGCCTTGCTCGTCCCGCACGCGGCCGCGAGGACGGCGACCCCAGCGGCGACCGCCCGGAGCCTGATCGCGTGAAGCTGCATCGTCCCTCACCCTTTCTTCAGTAACTCTATGGAGTTGACTGGATATATTGACTTACTCGGAGTGAGGGAGATTAGGAGCGAAGTGCCCTCGTGTCAAGGGAAACCGGCCAACGAGCCGGCGATGGTCTCGAAATAATGCGTTCGATGGAGCGGAGGCAGGCCGTTCGATGGAGTGCCTGGGGCCTTGCCCTCGCCGTCGTCATGCTCGGGCAGGCGTGCCGGTCGAGCTCACCGCCGGCTCCAACCGGGCCATCGCCCCTGCCTCCCATCCCGCCGCTCCCCACGCAGAGCCTCGGACCGGGCCAGCCACCGCTCATCTGGGTGGGCGGCACGCTCACGGATGTCACTACGGATCGCCTCGAGATCACCGAGCCTTTCGGCTCCGTGGTCCGGCTCGCGCGCCTGGGCAACGGAGCGACGGCGTTCTTCGAGGTTCAGGCGGGGGCGTGGCATCGCCTGGCGGCCACGACTCCGGTCGCCACGGGTGCCTCGGTGTGCGCCCAGACCCTGATGGACGGCACCAACCTGCTCGCGCTCCGCGTGTTTCTCGGCGCCGAATGCGGCCCCGCGTGATCCAATGGGTCCCATGAAGGGCCGGGCGGATCGGATCAGCACCGTCCATCTGGGTCAGTACACCCGCGAAACGGCGAACGAGATCGCCGGTGCGCTCGAGGAGGCCGGGATCGTCTGGTGGTACAAGGAGCCCGGGTGGCTGAGCGTCGTCTGGGAGTTCGGCGTGCGCCTCTTCGTCGACCGGCGCCGTCTGCCCGAGGCGAAAGCCATCGCCGCGCGTATCACGGCCGAACGCGAGGCGCGCCGCCAGGCGGGCGAACGCGGCGAGCCAGGAGGCCCGCCTGGGCCGAGTCTGGATGCCTAGCTCAGGCGGCGACGGCGCGCCGCTTCTTGCGACCTCGGGCGATGTAGTAGCGGATCGGCTCGTGGTTCCAGCAAAGCTTCGACCGGTTGTACATCGAAAGCCGGGTCGTGCAGCCCTCCTCCGCGCACACCCGTCCCCGTCCCCACGTGCGATTTCGCCGCGGGAGCGCCTGGACCGAGGCCCCTCGAAGGATGAGCGACTCCTCACGCATGACGCTTCCTTTCGTCGTTCCAATCTCGCGTCGGTTATACGAACCCGGCGTCAGCGCGGATGATTCCCGGCGCGGGCGACCTTCATGCACACGGAGCCTGACCGTCCAGTGACGATTCGGTGAACGGGAGGGGACGGCCCGCTAGCGTCCCTGGAAGGCGGCCTGGCCCTTCTCCAGGAGGGCCCGCATCCCGATCTTCTGGTCCTCGGTAGCGAAGAGGCCGGCGAACAGCCCCCGCTCCAGCACGACGCCGGCGCGGAACTCTCCCCTCGCACCCCAGTTCACGGCCTCCTTGGCGGCCCGAAGGGCCATGCGTGGGCCCTGGGCGTACCGGCGGGCCGCCTCCACCGCTTTCGCGTAGACCTCGTCGGCCGGGTACACCTCGTTGACCAGGCCGATCGCGAGTGCCTCCTCGGCGCCGACGTGGCGGCCCGAGAAGATGAGCTCCTTGGCCCGGCCCGGGCCGATCAGCCTGGGCAGTCGCTGGGTCCCGCCGGCCCCCGGGATGATGCCGAGGAGGATCTCGGGCTGGCCGATCTTGGCGTTCTCGGCAGCGAACCGCAGGTCGGCGCAGAGGGCCAGCTCACAGCCGCCGCCCAGGCAGTACCCGGTGATGGCCGCGATCGTGACCTTCGGGATCTCCTCCACGGCGTGGAAGACCTCCTGGAGGGTCGCGATCATCGGGGTGACCTCGCGCGGGGTCATCGGGAGCATCTCCTTGACGTCCGCACCGGCGGCGAAGAGCTTCTCCCCGCCCCAGATCACGACCGCCCCGACGTCGTCCCTGCGGGCCGCCTCCTCGGCGGCGGCCGCGAGCCCGCGGGTGACCTCCGTGTCGATGGCGTTCATCGGAGGCCGGTCGAGCCGGATCGTCCCGACCCCATCCTCGACCTCCAGGCGGACCACGTCTGCCATGCGCTCCTCCTCGATCGGCTGCCCGCAGCCTACGCCAGACGCTAGGCTGGGGCGATGAGCGACCTCCACGAGCGGCTGCGACGGTTCTGGGACGAGGACGCCAGGACCTACGACCGCTCGCCGAGCCACGCCGCGAGCGACCCGGTCGAGGCCGCCGCGTGGCGCGAGATCCTTCGCCGGCACCTGCCCGAGCCGCCGGCCTCGGTGATGGACGTCGGCGCCGGCACGGGAGCGATCAGCCTCCTGGTCGCCGAGCTCGGTCACCGCGTTACCGCGGTCGACCTCTCGCCCGGGATGCTCGCCCACGCGGCGGAGAAGGCGACCGAGCGGGGCCTGGAGCTGACCACGGTCGCCGCGCCGGCCAGCGAGCCGCCCCCCGGCCCGTTCGACGCGGTCGTCGAACGCCACCTGCTCTGGACGACGCCCGACCCTGTCGCGGCGCTGTCCGCGTGGCGAGGGGTGGTGGCGCCGGGCGGTCGGGCGGTGCTGTTCGAGGGGATCTTCAGCCGCGACAGCCTGCCGTGGCGGGCCAGGGGCATGGCCGCCAACGGCCTCCGCCGGGCGCTTGGCGTTGCCGACGATCACCATGCCGGGTACGACGCGGACCTGCTCGACTCGCTGCCGCTCGCCCGAGCCACCTCGCCGGAGCCCCTGATCCGAGCCCTCACCGAGGCGGGCTGGCGATCGGTCCGGCTCGAGCGCCTGCGCGATGTCGAGTGGGCGCGCCGGATGGCGGCGCCGCCGATGCTCGGCCGGCTGGAAGGCGTCCCGCAGTTCGCGCTCGTCGCCAATGCCCCGGCAGCCCGCCCTACGCGGCGGCGAAGAACGCCGTCATGACCTCGGTGCAGGAGCAGCCGGCCTGACGAAGGGGCGGCAGGCCCCACATCGCCTCGATCGTCCGCAGAATCGAGTAATGGCTGAAGGGCCCGGCGAGTCTCGCCCCCGGAGCGACCGCGGACCCGACGACGATCGTCGCCACGTGGCCGCCGCCCGGCGAACCGCAGCATCCCGCGTCGGTCGACCCCTCGTCCCAGGTGAGGAACAGCACGCCGTCCGGGCCCATCGCGCGCTGGAGCCTGGGAATGAGCCCCGCCAGGAACCCGTCGCCCGTCGCCACCACACAGTCGTGCGTGTCGTGGCAGAGGTCCGGCGTGATCCACGCGAACATCGGGAGGGCGCTGCCCGCCAGGTCGGCCCCGAGCTGCGTGAGCGGGACCACGTGGGAGCAGCGCGCCGCGCTCCCGGCGACGTCGTCGAAGTACAGGAACGGGTCGTGCTTTTTCGCGTACTCGCCCGAGGAGGGACCCTGGTAGCAGGGTGACGGCAGCCCTTCCATGTACGCCTTCCACGAGATGCCAGCGCCCTCCAGCTGGTCGACGAGGTTCGGCGCGCTCACGGTGCAGAAGGTGCAGTCAGTGGTGATACCGAACGTCGAGCGTCGAGAGCCCGAATCGCTTGGCGAGCCCGTTCACGTAGGGCGCCTCGGGGTTGCCGATCACCGAGCCGTACTCCTTGTTCTCCATGACCAGCACCACGACGTGGGTGGGCCGGAACCCCGAACTCAGTCGCGTTGGCGAGGCGGCGGATGTGGTCGGCAACGACTCAGGTGGAGTGGCCGGTGATTCGGTGCCTGCCACCCTCGGCTTGCCCTGGCTGCAGGCGGAGAGCGCGCCCGCCACTATGACAAACGCCGCGGCGGCAGCGCGCCTGGGGGTCATCTCGGTCCACGATAGGACTTCTCGGCCGATTGAAGGAGGAGGGACGAGGCCCGCTCGACAAGATGGGCGGGAGACCTGGTGGGTTTGTCGGCCCCGGAGTATGCTCCCGGCCCATCCAGGGAGGGGAACGGGACCGCCGTTCAGGGACGACCTGGCGCTAGCTGGAAGTGAGGTATCGTCCGTGGACAACGCCGCGAGCAAGCTCATGGCCATTCCCCTTGCCGATCGGAGAATGCTGGCCTCCGTAACCTCGGATTCGA
>VAYJ01000076.1:1560-14423 GCA_005888465.1 Actinomycetota bacterium | reverse complement strand
ACGAGGCGCTCCCGCTCCTCGGCGGAGACCTCCATGTTGGCCGGGGTGAGCAGGTAGACGCGCGAGGCGACCATCTCGATCTTCCCGTCCAGGCCGAACACGAGCCCGGAGGCGAAGTCCACGAGGCGACGGGCGACGGGGTCCTCGGCGCCCTGGAGGTTCATGATCACAGGGACGCCCTGGCGGTACCGCTCGCCGATGTCGCGCGCGTCGTTGAACCGACGGGGCTCGGAGCGGTGGATCGAGGCCATGGCCGGGACCCGCGAGGAGGGCATGGTCCGAACGATCGTCTCCGGCCGGTCGACGCTCGTCATCTCGCGCGCGATCCGGCGCACGGGCGCCGATTCGCCACCGCTCTCCGGCGCCTCGACGCTGTCGTCCAGGTCCTCGAGGTCGTCGTCCTCGACCAGGCCCAAGTACTGCATGGTCTTCTTCCACACCCCGGCCATCGACCCTCTCCTCCGTCACGAGCGTCACCGCTGGTCGGCCCCCTGGAACAGGGCTCTCCCGATCCGCACCATCGTAGCGCCTTCCTCTACCGCAACCTCGTAATCAGCAGACATCCCCATGGACAATTCCTGGAGCCCCGGATGGGCCCGCGAGAGCCGCTCGAGCAGCTCGTGGAGGTGGGCGAAGTAGGGCCGCGCCCCTTCGGGCTCCGCCGTCACGGGCGGAAGCGTCATGAGCCCAACGATGTCGAGCCCCGCGAGGGAGCGCGCCTGCTCGACGAAGGCCGCCGCCTCCTCGGGTGCGACGCCCTGGCGTGTCCCGAGGAAGTCGACCTGCACCAGGCAACGGAGCCGGGCGCCGGCACGAGTCGCGTGGCGCGCGACGGCCTCGAGGCCGCTCCCGGGTTCGGCCGAGTGCACCCATGCGGCGTTTGCCGCGACGAGGTGCGCGGTCCCGCGCTGCAACTTGCCGAGGAAGTGCCACGTGGCGGGGACCGAGGCCGCCTTCGCCGCCAGGTCCCTGGCTCGGTTCTCCCCGAGGTCCGTCAGGCGGGCGGAGGCGACGGCCCGTCGGATCGTCTCGGTGGCGACGGTCTTCGTCACGGCGATGAGCCGGACCGACCCTGGTGCGCGGCCCGACCGCGCGCAGGCGAGCGCGATCCGTTCGCGGACGCGAGCGACGGCAGCCTCGGCCGCGTCGCTCACGCGAGCCGAAGCGCGAGCAACGCCTGGCGTCCCGTAACACCGTCGCGCCGATGCGAGAAGAAGCGACGCGTCTCACACGCCGTGCAGAGTCCGGCGTCCTCGGTGCGCCGAACGCCGCGCTCCTTCAGGATCCGCGCGACGGTGCCGGGGAGATCGAGGAGGATCCGGTTTCCAAGGCGACGTCCTGTCCGACCTCGTAGTGGTCCGGCCCGATCGCGGGCCCGATCGCGACGCGCACGGACGACGGGTCCGGGAACGCGCCGATCGCGGTGGACACGACGCCCGCCGCGATCCCCCGCCATCCGGCGTGGATCACACACAGCCGGCCGCTCAGCGGATCGGCAAGCGCGATCGGCACGCAGTCAGCGACGAGCACGCCGATCGCGACGCCGCGCGAGGTGGTGAGGAGTGCGTCGGTGCCCGCAACCGAGTCGGAGCGATCCTCGAAGCCGGCGCCGGCCCGCTTCGGGCCGACCCGTCCGATGCGGGCCCCGTGCACCTGCTCGCCCGTCGCGAACCGCTCGATCGAGAGCGCGTCGCAAGCCCGGCGCCGGTTTTCGCGGACCGACTCCGGGGCATCGTCGGTCGCGAGGCTGAGATTCAGGCTTCGATAGGGCGCGGCGCTCGTGCCGCCCGAGCGTTCGGTGAACGCCACGAGGAACCCCGCGGACTCGAGCGGACGGGAGACGAGCGCGACGATCCCTCGGCCCAGCTCGCGTCGTTCCAGCACGTCGACCCGCCCTTCGGGGTGGTGGGTGGGGGTCGGGAGTGACGTCACCCTCGAGGCGGGGGAAGGGCGCCTCGCATCTCGCGTCCCTCCCGCCCCCACGCGCCGGGGCCCGGCGAGGCCCCTAGCTCTTCAGGAAGTCCGGGATGTCCAGGTCCTCGTCGGCGTCGAACACGACCGTGGCCGGCGCCGGCTTGAACATCTCGTCCTCGTCCTCGTCCTCGAGGAGCGAGGGCATGGGCTCGCGCTCGGCCTTCTCGGACTCGATGACGCGGGCGAGCCTGCCGTTCTTCCCGTTCTTGCCGTTGCCCAGCTTGTCGAACCCGGCCGCGATGACGGTGACCCGAACCACGTCCCCGAGCGCGTCGTCGATGACTGCACCGAAGATGATGTTGGCGTCCGGGTGCGCGACTTTCGTGATCGTCTCGGCCGCGCGGTTGACCTCGTGGAGCGCCAGGTCAGAGGGACCCGCGATCGCGAGCAGCACGCCCTTCGCGCCCTCGATCGAGGACTCGAGGAGCGGCGAGGAGATCGCCGATCGGGCGGCCTCCTCGGCGCGGCCCTCGCCCGAGCCGTGCCCGATCCCCATCAGCGCCGAGCCGGCGCCCGTCATGACGGCCTTCACGTCCGCGAAGTCAAGATTGATGAGGCCCGGGGTCATGATGAGCGAGGTGATGCCGTCCACGCCCTGATACAGGACCTGGTCCGCCATGCGGAAGGCATCGATCACGGGCGTGATCGGGTCGGAGACTTGGAGCAGACGATCGTTCGGCACGATGATGAGCGTGTCGACGGCGGCCTTCAGCTCACTGATCCCTATATCGGCCTGGGTGGCGCGCTTGCGTCCCTCAAAGGAGAAGGGCCGCGTGACGACGCCAATGGTGAGGGCCCCGATGGTCCGGGCGATCTCTGCCACGATCGGGGCGCCGCCCGTGCCGGTCCCGCCGCCCTCGCCGGCGGTGATGAACACCATGTCGGCACCCTTGAGGATCTCCTCGATCTCGGTGCGATGCTCGTCTGCGGCACGCTTGCCCACTTCGGGGTTCGAGCCTGCGCCGAGTCCACGGGTCGTCTCGCGCCCGATGTCAAGCTTGACGTCAGCTTCAGACATCAGGAGCGCCTGGGCGTCGGTGTTCATCGCGATGAACTCGACGCCCTTCAGCCCGGACTCGATCATCCGGTTGACGGCGTTCACGCCGCCACCCCCGATGCCCACGACCTTGATCACGGCAAGGTAGTTCTGCGGAGCCTGCATAACCCTCTCCTCCGTCCGTGGGCTCCGGGAAGCCCTTCTACCTGGGGAAAGTGCCGACATTGACTGAATTCCTAACGCTCTAGTTGAGGCTTAAAATGTATAAACCTCATCCGCAAAGCGAGGAATGTACATCAGCGGGCGCGACTGGTCAACCCCTTTTTCCACAATGCGCAGGCGACGGTGGAAATCAGGGGACGGACGTCGGGCGGCCGGACTGCCCCGTGATCGCAGGCGCGTCCGGAGCATGCAGGTCGATGGTTCGCGGGCGCACGTGGTTGCGGTCGGCCCAGTCGAGGACGGCCTGCAGGGCTCTCCCCTTCGCCGCGACCTGCGTCGCGTCGCCGTAGAGGACATCGATCCCGCCGGCGAGCGTGAGCGTGATCTGACCGTCGGGGGCGATCGCGATGAGCTTGACGTCCTCGCGTGCAGGCCACGGGATGGCGGCGGCGACGCCCAGGCCGCCCGGCGCCCCCTGAACCCGAGGCGGGGAGCCGCCCTGCACCGTCCCCTGGATCGTCGGGAGCCGCACGGGTCCCGTCGCGGGCCCCAGGACGACGCCGTCGGCGGCCACGATCAGGTGCGGGCCAGCGAGGATCGCGACGGGCACGCGCTCGGTGATCCGAACCGTGATGCCGCCGGGGAGCGTTCGCTCAACGCGTGCCGACAGGACCCACGGGTTGGCCTCGAGCCGCCGAACGATCGTCGAGGACGAGACCCAGAGCACATTCGTGCGATCGGTGAGGCCTGCGATCGTGGCCACCTGGTCGCTCGTGAGGTGAAGGTTGCCCGTCACGTGCAACGAACGCATCGCGAAGATCTGCGATGTGGTCACCCACGCGCCGGCCGCGAGCAGCACGACGGTGCCCAGCAGCGTGACGAGAAGCGTCGCGAACCGCCGCCGTCGCCGTGGGACCGGCACCGGGACCTCGGCCTCGACCCGTATCGGCAGCCCCATCGACGGGTGCCAGGTGGTGATGGCGCTCATGCGCCCCCTTCCCGGATTCGCGCCAGCGTCTCGTCGCCAACCATCGTGATGTCGCCGGCCCCGAGGGTGAGGACCAGGTCGCCGGCGCGAACCTCCTTCGCCAGGAACCGGGCCACCTCCGAGCGCCGCGGGAGATAGACGATCCGAGTGCCCGGCGCGCGCTCGGCCAGGGCGTCCACCAGGAGCTTTCCGGTGATGCCCGGCATCGGTCGCTCACCCGCCCCGTAGACGTCGGTCACCACCGCGATGTCCGCGGACGCGAGGCTCTCCCCGAGCGCCCGCCCGAGCGCCCGGGTTCGGGAGTACCGGTGCGGCTGGAAGACGGCGATCACCCGGCGGTGCCCGGCAGCTCGCGCCACCTCCATGGTGGCCGCGACCTCGGCCGGATGGTGGGCGTAATCGTCCACGAACGTCGCGCCTCCCGCCTCTCCGCGCGCCTCGAAGCGCCGCCGGACGCCTGTGAACGACCCGAGCGCGTCGGCCGCATCGCGGATCGGTAGCCCCAGCACGCTCGCCACGGCGAGCGCGGCAGCGGCGTTCAATAGGTTGTGCCGGCCGCGGACGCTGAGGCTGATCGGCACGTCCGTCCCTCGCACCCGCATGGTCGCTCGCGCGCCATCGCTCGCGAGGTCGGGTTCGAGCACCACCACGTCGAGCTCCTCCGCGCCGTTGCCGCTCGAGCCGTAACGAACGAGCCGAAGATCGGCACCGGCCAACGCAGCTCGCGCGCCGGCGTCGTCCCAACATGCCACGACCGTGCCCGCCCGCTCCCCGAACGCGCGAAACGCTCCCTCCACGTCGGCTCGGTCGCGGTAGTAGTCCAGATGATCCTCGTCGACGTTCGTGATCACGCCGACGGTGGGGCGGTACAGAAGGAACGAACCGTCGCTCTCGTCCGCCTCCGCGACGAAGGCGTCGCCGCTCCCGTGCCGGGCCCCGGAGCCGCTCTCGTTCAGGTCCCCGCCGATCACGTACGTGGGATCGAGCCCGAGCCGCTCGAGCATCACGGCGACCATCGAGGTCGTCGTGGTCTTGCCGTGGGTCCCGGCGACGGCGATGGAGCAGTGGCCGCGCATCAGCGCCGCGAGCACCTGGGCCCGCGAGAGCACCGCGAGGCCCAGCTCCCTCGCGCGCTCGACCTCGACGTTCGTCGACGGCACGGCCGATGACACGACGACTGCTTCCGCGTGGGTCACCTGATCCGCCCGATGGCCAACGAAGACGGTCGCGCCCGCAACGGCGAGCGCCTGCAGGCCCGAGGAATCCTTCAGGTCCGACCCGGCGACCTGGATGCCTCGCGCGAGCAGCAGGGTCGCGATGGCACGCATCCCCGCCCCGCCGATCCCGATGAGGTAGACGGTTCGCCATGCCGAGATGTCCGGCGAACCCTCCTGTGATCGAGGGTCCGGGTCAACCCTCATGCTCAGGTTCAGGTCGGGAGCCTGTGGATCGCTCATGCCGCCCCCCCGACACGTTCGACCGCGTCCGCGAGTCGCTCCGCGGCGGCCGGATGCCCGAACGCACGAGACCGGGCTGCCATCGACGCGAGCCCCTCGGGCACCGCGAGGAGCGACGCGATCCGATCGGCGAGCACGTCCCCCGAGAGCTGCTCGTCCAGCACGATGGTCGCGCCGCCCATGCGTTGCATCGCGCGAGCGTTCGCCTCCTGGTGGCGCCGCGTCGCGTACGGATACGGGACCAGCACGGCCGGAAGCCCGCACACCGTGATCTCCGCGATCGTCGTCGCCCCGGCGCGCCCCACGACCAGGTCCGCGCAGGCGTACGCGAGCTCCATGCGTCCGAGGTACCCGATGGGGCGCACGACGAGGTCCGCGCTTCGCGGCAGCTCGGCCCGCACGCGCTCCAGGTGCGCCGGCCCCGTCAGCAGGACCACTTGGATATCACCCCGGTCGGCCAGGACGCGGCAGGCCTCGGTGGCCGCCCGATCGATGTGCAGCGCGCCCTGGCTCCCACCGAACACCACGACCGTGCGACGCGACTCATCGAGATCGAGCTCGACGCGCCCCTCCTTCGCGAGCGCTTCTCGATCCGCCCGGACCCTCAGGATCGCATCGCGCACCGGGTTGCCCGTGAGGACCAGCCGCGCGCGGCGCGGGAAGAACGGCCCTGCCTCCCGGAAGCTCAGGGCGACCCCCCGCGCCAGGCGCCAGAGCCGCTGGTTCGCCATGCCGGGCACCGCGTTCTGCTCGTGCAACAGGAGCGGGATCCCCTCGCGCCACGCCGCGAGGATGACCGGAACGCTCACGTATCCGCCCATGCCGACCGCGACGTCGGCCGATCGCAGGAGCTGCCGAGCCCGGCGGGCGGCCGCGACGGCGGAGAGCGGCGCGCGGACCGCGGCCGTCGAGAGCCCCCGCGCGAGCGGGCGCGCGCCGACCTCGAGGAAGGGGAAGCCGGCTGCCGCGACGAGCGCCGCCTCGGGACCCGAGGACGTGCCCGCGAACGACACGTCGTGACCCCGCGATCGGAGCACCGCCGCGAGGGCCAGACCCGGATACACGTGCCCGGCGGTCCCGCCGCCCGCCACAAGGATGCGAAGCCCCACCGCGTTCGCCATCACCCGTGACGTCGACGGCCGTGGGCGGGGGCGATCCCCGCCCTCCCGATCGAGCGCAACACCCCGAGCGCCCCCAGGGACACCACGAGCGAGGAGCCACCGAAGGAGATGAACGGCAACGGGACGCCCGTGATCGGCAGCACGCCCGTCGCGCCACCCAGGTTGGTGAGCGCCTGGATCGCCAGCCACCCGGTGATCCCGGCCGCGAGCAGACGTCCGAACGCGTCCGGCGCGCGAAGCGCGATCCGGATGCCCGCAAAGATCATCGCCGCGAAGAGGGCCAGGACGACGACCTCCCCCACCAAGCCCAGCTCCTCTCCCAGGATCGAGAAGATGAAGTCGGTGTGCGCGTTGGGCACGTACATCCACTTCTGCCGGCTGGCGCCAAGCCCCACGCCCACCAGGTGCCCTGACCCGAACGCGATCAGGGACTGCACGATCTGGTAGCCGGTGTTCTTCGGATCCGACCACGGGTGCAGGAACGAGAAGAGGCGGGCTCGACGGTAGCCCTCCCCCATGATCATCGTGAAGGCAGCGAGTCCCGTCACTCCGGCCCCGATGAGGAGATGCTTCAGGCGCACGCCGGCCACGAACAACAACAGGAAGACCGTCGCGGCGATCACCATCATCGTGCCGAGGTCGCGCTGGAACAGGATCAGGATCGAGACCGAGCCGACCACGAGCAGGATCGGCACCGCCCAGCCCAGCACCTCGCCCAGGTGCCGGATGTTCCCGGCGAGGATCGAGGAGACGGCCACCACCACCACGAACTTCGCAAGCTCGGAGGGCTGCATGTTGAACGAGCCCAGGTTCACCCATCGCGAAGCGCCGCCGGCGGTCACCCCGGCCGAGGAGAGCACCAGGACGAGGAGGGCGAGCGTGCCCGCGAGGAACGGGACCCACGCGCGCTGCCACACGTGGTACGGCAGCCGCGCCGCGACCACGGCACCGACGCTCCCCAGAACCGCGTAGAAGAGCTGGCGCTTGAAGAATGTGAAGCTCGAGCCCGTCTGAGCGAACGCCGAGACCGAGCTGGCGGAGAGGACCATGACGAGGCCGAGTGCGGTGAGCGCAGCCGCCGCGATCGTGAGCGTCGCGAGGACCCGGCGCGCGCTCCGGTCGGCCGCCGCGCGGCGCGCGGCTGGGCTCGTCTCGCTCGGTCGGACCACGCGGAGGGCCGGCGCCGGCATAGTGGCCTCGCTACGCATGCGGGCCCCGATCCGCGCCGGAGGACAGGGGCACCGACGCCGCGAGCCGGCGGGCCGCATCGGCGAACCGCTCCCCGCGCTCGCGGTAGTCGCGGAACATGTCCTGGCTCGCGCACGCGGGCGCCAGCAGCACCGTGCCACCCGCGGGAGCCAGGGACAGCGCGACCGACGTCGCCTCCTCGAGCGAAGCCACCAGCCGGATCGGCACCAGGCCTTCGAACACCGCTGCCAGGTCGCGCGCTGCCTCCCCGATCGCGACGACGCCGGCGAGTGAGGGCGCCCCCGCCGCGAGCGGCGAGAGGTCGACGCCCTTGGTGAGTCCTCCCGCGATGAGGACGACGTCCGAACGCCCCGCGAGTGAAGCGAGCGTCGCGTGGGGGTTCGTGGCTTTCGAGTCGTCCACGAACGCGACCGATCCAACCGTCGCGACGACCGTGCCGCGGTGCGGCAGCGGCGCGACCGCGCCGAAGCCGGCGCCGACCGACTCGGGCGTAAGGCCGAACGCGAGCCCGGCCGCGGCGGCCGCGGCCGCGTCCAGCAGGAACGCGCGCGACGATCCCGCTGCGGGCGGCCCGAGGTCCAGGCCGCTTCCGACCCCCGCCACGACGTGCCCGTCCACGACGCCCACGTCCTCGCGTGCGGGGGGTCCCCATCCGAACCAGCGGACGGTGCACGCGGCGCGGGCCGAGACGGCCGCCGCGTCGGGCTCGTCGCGATTGCCGATGTGGACGTCCTCACCGGACTGCCGCAGGAAGATCCTCGCCTTCGCGTCGGCGTAGGACGCGAACGACCCGTGCCAGTCGAGGTGGTCGGGGGCGAGGTTCAGGATCACCGACACCTTCGGATGCAGGTGCTCGTGGAACCGAAGCTGGAACGACGACGCCTCGACCACAAGCGCGTCATGCGGCTCGCGCGCCGCGAGCGAGAACGGGTAGCCGATGTTCCCGCACGCGCGCGCGTCGAGCCCTCCTGCTCGCAGCATGGCGGCGACCAGCTCACAGGTCGTCGTCTTGCCGTTCGTTCCCGTGATCGCGATGACCGGCACGCGACACAGGCGCGCGCCCAGCTCCAGCTCGCTCCACACGGGGATGCCGGCTTCGCGGGCCCACCCGATGATCGGGGCCGACTCGGGGACGCCCGGGCTCACCAGGACCACGCTCGCGCCGTCCAGGTGCTCCGGCCGGTGGCCGCCGGCGCGCACCTCGACCGCGAGCTCGGCCGCCTCCGCCTCCTCGATCGGATCGAGCGACAGCTCCTCTCTCGTTCGGCGCTCGCTCACGATCACGTCCGCGCCCTCGGCGCGAAGCACCCGCGCCGCCGCGCGACCGCTTGCGCCGAAGCCGACCACGACGGCGCGCTGGCCGACGAACGCCCCAGGCTTGGCACTCGTCACGTCGAGCCGCCCAGCCTGAGGAAGTCCGCATAGAAGAGGCCCAGCCCGAACGCGACGGCGAGCCCGGAGAGGATCCAGAACCGCACGATGACGGTGAACTCCGGCCAGCCCGTGAGCTCGAAGTGATGGTGCAGCGGCGCCATCCGAAAGACGCGGCGTCGCCCGAACCGGAACGCGCCGACCTGCAGGATGACCGAGGTCGTCTCGAGCGCGTAAAGGCCGCCCAGGATGAGGAGCAGAAGCTGCGTGGAGGTCATGATCGCGAGGGCGGCGAAGAGTCCCCCGATCGCGAGCGATCCCGTGTCCCCCATGAAGATGCGCGCCGGCGCGGCGTTCCACCAGAGGAACCCGGCGACCGCGCCCAGCGCCCCGGCCGCAACGATTGCGAGGTCGAGTGAGGCGTTCACGTGCACCACGTAGCAGGCGGGCGACGGGTTGAGGGCGAAGCAGGAGTGACGGAACTGCCAGAACGCGATGATCACGTATGCCGCCAGGACCAGGACGGCGGACCCCGACGCGAGCCCGTCCAGGCCATCGGTCAAGTTCACGCCGTTCGACGAAGCCGCAACCATGAGGAACGCCCACAGGAAGAACGCGATCCCGAGTCGGAGCCCCGTGTCGCGGATGAACGTCAGATCCGGGTTGACGTGCGCGAAATGGACGGCGACCAGGGCGAAGACCACCGCGATGATCAGCTGTCCGGCGATCTTGGCCGTCTTGTTCAGGCCGAGCGAGCGCCGACGCGTGATCTTGATGAGGTCGTCGACGCCGCCGAGCGCGGCGAGGCTGATCGCGACGCCCAGGACCGAAAGCCCCGCCGCAGTGAACGTCCGGAACTCGAGGCGGGCGAGCATGTAGCCGACGACGACGCCGCACATGATCACGGTGCCGCCCATCGTCGGCGTGCCCATCTTCTCGAGGTGGCCTTGCGGGCCGTCCTCGCGAATGCGCTGACCCCATCCCCACGCGCGGAAGAGGCGGATCGCGACGGGCGTGCCGAGGAGCGTCGTGGCGAGCCCGGCCGCCGCGGCAACGAGGATAGCGGTCACGGCTCGGCGCTCCCCGCGCCCGCCGGGGCGCGACGAAGCGCCTGCACGATCCGTTCGAGCCGCGCCACCCGCGAGGCCTTCACGAGCACGACGTCCCCGGGCCGGACCGCGGCTCGAAGGGCGTCGATCGCCTCGTCCGCGCCGGCGCACCGAACGATCCGCTCGGGCTCCAGGCCCTCACGCTCGGCGCCACGCGCGATGAGCTCGGCTTCGGGGCCGACGGTCACGAGGAGGTCCACCCCGATCCTCGCGAGCAGCTCGCCGACGCGGTCGTGCTCCTCGCCCGCGATCGGCCCGAGCTCGGCCATCGGTCCCAGCACGGCGACGAAGCGCCCCTTCCCACTCCCCGTCATCCACCGAACGGAACGGAGCGCCGCCGCGACCGAGGTGGGGTTCGCGTTGTAGGCGTCGTTCACCAAGCGGATGCCGTCGCTCGTCTCGAGCACCTCCATCCGCCCGCCCGAGACGCGTGCCTCACCCAGCCGAGCGGCCGCCTCCCCAACCTCGACACCCAGCGTGTGCCCGACGGCGGCAGCGGCGAGCGCGTCCGGCACCATGTGCTCCCCCGGCACGCGGAGCGTCACCCGCGCCCGGCCCGACGGGGTGAGGAGATCGAAGGATGCCGCGCCGGTCGTCGGGCTCACCTCGATGTCCAGAGCGCGCACGGCTGCGTCGGGGCTCGCGCCGTAGCGGAGCACCCGGCCGCGGGCGCGCTTCGCAAAGCCGTTCGCGACGGGGTCATCGGCGTTCAGCACTGCCACGCCGTCCTCGGGGAGCGCATCGACGAGCTCCGCCTTCGCTTCGCGCAGCACCTCTGGGGACCCGAAGAGCTCCATGTGCGCGACGCCGACGTTCGTGACCACGCCGATGCTGGGACGCGCCACCTCGCAGAGGCGCCGGATGTGGCCGGGCCCGCGGCTTCCCATCTCGCACACCACGACCTCGGTCTCCTCGGTGGCTGCGAGGACCGTGAGCGGGAGCCCGACCTCGTTGTTGAACGACTCGCGGCTCGCGACCGCGCGAGGCGGTCCGCCCAGGACCGCCTCGGTGAAGTCCTTCGTGCACGTCTTGCCCGTCGAGCCCGTGATCCCGACCACCGTGGCGCGCAAGCTCATGCGCTCGTCCGCCGCCAGCGCGAGGAGCGCGCCCCCCGGGTCCTCGACCACGACGACGGGGCGCGCAGATACGGGGCGATCGCGGACCAGGGCGGCCGCGGCACCGTTCGCGAGCGCGTCGCCGACGAACGCGTGGCCGTCGGCGCGCTCCCCCGGCAGCGCTACGAAGAGGTCCCCGGCCTGCACGCGCCGACTGTCGATCGAGACCCCGCGGACGACGACCGCACCGCCGTCGGGCGGATCGAGGCCTCCGCCCACCGACGTCGCGACGCTCGCCAGCGACCGCTCCCTCACGCGGGCCCCCCGAGCAGCCCCGTGAGCTCTTCCTGCGCGACGAGACGATCGTCGAACGGGAGCGTACGGTCGCGGAACTCCTGGCCCGTCTCGTGGCCCTTGCCGGCGATCAGCACCACATCGCCCGGACCGGCCTCGTGCAGCGCGGTTCGGATCGCGAGCCTGCGGTCCACCTGCACGACGAATCGCCCGCCGCCCGAACGAGCGCCGGAAAGGATCTCCTCGATGATCGCCTCGGGCGCCTCGGACCGGGGGTTGTCGCTCGTGATCACCGTGAGGTCCGCGGCCTCGGTCGCGGCCGCTCCCATGAGCGGGCGCTTGCCGCGATCGCGGTCGCCCCCGCAGCCGAACACGACGATGAGGCGATGCTCGCCGGCCAGCTCGCGCGCGGCGCGGGCGGCCGCCCGGAGGCTGTCGGGCGTGTGTGCGTAGTCGACCAGGACGGCGAAGCCCTGACCTTCCTCGACCGACTGCAACCTCCCCGGGACGCCGGGCAGCCGTTCGATCCCCGCGGCGATCGCGCCGTCATCGATCCCGACCTCACGTGCAGCCGTGAGCGCGCCCAGGCAGTTGGACACGTTGAATCGGCCCCTGAGCCGCGACTTCAGCTTGAGGGTTCCCACAGAGAAGGACAGACCTGAGCCCGAGACCTCGATGTCGGTCGCTCGCACGTCGGCGTCGTCGGCGAACCCGAACGTCACGCTGGGGATCCGCCCACGCTCGGCGAGACGTCGACCCTCGGGACCATCGATCCCCACCGCAGCTCGACGGCTGAGCTCCGGCGTGAAGAGCCTCGCCTTCGCCTCGAAGTAGGCCTCCATCGTCCCGTGGTAGTCGAGGTGGTCCTGCGAGAGGTTGGTGAAGACCGCGCAGCCGAACTCGGTCCCGCCCACCCGATCCTGCTCGAGGCCGTGCGAAGACACCTCCATGGCGACGCCACCGACCCCCGCCGCTCGCATCGCGGCGAGCAGGCGCTGCAGGTCGGTCGCCTCGGGGGTCGTTCGTTCGACGGGAACCGGAGCCCCCGCGATCCGCACGCCGGTCGTCCCGACCACGCCGGCGGAGAGGCCCGCCGCCTCGAAGATGGACTCGAGGAGATAGGTGG
>VAYJ01000076.1:0-1528 GCA_005888465.1 Actinomycetota bacterium | reverse complement strand
CATGGTGAGCGAGCGCGACGGATGTCCGAAGAGCTCGGCCGCGATCGGGCCCATCGCCCGGCGAACGGAGGGAACGCGGAGCTGCGGCACGGGGAGGTCGAGCCATCGCTCCACCAGGAGGGCGACGGCGCCAGCGCGCCAGGCCGGCTCGGCGAACTCGTGCCCGTCTCGCCGACGGCCCGGGACGCAGCAGAACAGGGATCCGGGGCTGGCCTCCTGGGAGCGGTGCCGGATGTCGGTGACCAGCGCCGTGCCGTCTCCCCGCACCTGGGCGCCCTCGATGCCCCGGGCGAGGTCGAGGACTTGGCGTCCCTCGGGGGTGGGCGGTGGCGGGGGGGGCGTCGTCACGGGGGATGGCCCTCGGCTGGAGGGGGTCAGGCCGGAGGGCGGTCCCTGGTGGGCCGGGAGCGGGGGCGATCCTAGCATGGCCCGCGCCACCCTCTAGCCCGGCGTGATCGCGTGGGGGGGGATCGGGAGCCGGGGCGCGGCGGCGATCCCCAGCCGGTCGAGGGCGAACCGCATGACGGCCTGGAACAGTGGCGCGGCCGCGACCCCTCCGTATTCCGTCACCGGCTCGTCCAGGATCGCAGCCACGACGAGCGCAGGCTGCGACGCGGGCGCGAAGCCGATGAACGAGGCGATGTACTTATCGGTGTAGCCGGTGCCGTCCGCGCGCACCTTCAGCGCTGTGCCGGTCTTGCCAGCGCTCCAGTACCCGGGGATCTGGGCCTCGGTCCCAGTGCCGACGTCCACGGCGTAAGCGAGCATGTCGGACACCGTCTGCGCCGTCTCGACCGACACCACGCGACGGGTGAGCGAGGGAGGCGCCGGGACAAGCGTCCCGTCGGGCCCGATCGTCCCGCGGACGAACCGCGGTCGGACCCAGACGCCGCCGTTGGCGATGGTGGCGTAGACGGCGGCCATCTGCAGCGGGGTGACCGCGATGCCCTGCCCGATCGGGATCGTCCCCATGCTCGTCCCCGACCACTGGCTCACCGGCGGGAGCAGTCCCGAGACCTCCCCGGGGAACCCGGAGCCGGTGGAGTGGGCGAGGCCGAACCGGTACAGGTACGAGGCGAACCGGTTGCGACCGAGGAGGTTCGCCACCTCGATCGTCCCGATGTTGCTCGAGTAGGCGATGATGTCAGCGAGGGTCATCTTCTGCGTCGGGTGGAAGTGCGCGTCGTGGAAGGTCTTGGTGTAGAGCTGGTAGGCGTCGGGAACCGTCAACGTCTGGTCGAGGTTGATGGCCCCCTCCTGGATGGCCGCCGCGGCCGTGATCACCTTGTTCACCGATCCGGGCTCGTAGACGTCGGTCACGGCGCGGTTGCGGATCGCCTGCGGGTCCGCGGTCGAGAAGCTATTCGGGTCGAACCACGGGTCCGAAGCCATCGCCAGGATCTCCCCCGTTCGCGGATCCATCACGATGACGGTCCCACTCTTGGCGTGGTTCGCTCGAACCGCCTGCGCAAGCGCCTGCTGGGCGCGGAACTGGATCTGCTGATCCAGTGTGAGCACGAGGTCGTCG
>VAYJ01000218.1 GCA_005888465.1 Actinomycetota bacterium | reverse complement strand
ATCGTCCGCTGGTCGCGCGTCTGCACCACGACGAGTGGGTCGTGGCCCTCGCTCCACACGACGTCGACGAGGTACGGGAACGCCTCCCTGTCCCATGCCACGTCGACGCGGCCGCCGTCCATCGACAGCAGCGCGAGCCCCACCTCGGCGTTCGCCGCGCCGGCGGCCGGATACCGGACGGCCGACGGTGGTTGCTCCGGGTGCGCCGGGTTCGCGATGTGCCACACCGGCACCGGCGACACGTCGACGCGCTCGGTGATCAGCGCGTCCCCGTCCGGCGACCACCAGAGCCCGCGCGTGCGGTGGATCTCCTCGGCCTCGACGAACGCGGCGAGGCCCCACGTGACGTTCGGGTCGTCGTCGGCGGCAAGGATCCGATCCCGTCCCTGGCGATCGACCACGTGCACGGCCCCGCCGCTCACGTACGCGACCAGCCGGCCCGTGGGATCCGGCGCGGGATGGAGCGCCGGCGACGCTGCGGCGAGTGCACCGACCTCGCCCGTCTCGACCGTCACCAGGTAGGCGCGCTCACCTAGCGCGAACGCGGCGACGGTCGCGTCCTGGTCGCACCGGAAGGCGACGATCCCCTCGGCCGACTCCCGGACGCGTTCTCGGCGCGCCCGCTCCTCCGGCGGTAGCTCCCCATCGCCCCCGAGCGCCGCCGGATCACACAGCAAGCGCTCCCGGCCGCTCGCCATGTCGAACGACCAGAGCTGCGTGACCGGGTCGTCGCCGGCCGGCGACCGGAGGAAGAGCACGCGCGAGCCGTCGGCCGCGATCCGAAAGGCGCGGGGAACGCCGAGCGTGAAGCGGCGCGTGCGAGCCTGCTGCCGTGGAAAGGAGAGCCGCTCGCCCCCGCTCATCCGCGAGAGCTTACGGGCTTACCGCCAGTTCCTTCGTGTGCTCGCGCCACCATGCCTGCCCGGACTCGGGCAGAGTCGAGATCGGGTCGTAGTACTCGTGGCGCTTGGACAGGGCCTGCGCATCCTCCGATTCGATCCCCGTGCGGTAGTTCTTCGACCAGTACGAGATGCCTCGCTCGCGGTCGTACTCCTCGAGCTGGTGCACCCAGCGCTTGCCGACGAACGGCACGTCGCACACGATGCGCGGCGTCGCGAAGCCAGGCAGATAACCCATGATCGCGTGCTGCAGCGCCTGCGCCTCCCACACCGCCGTGCGCCAGTGCTCGGCCATCGGGATCATGTCGCACTGGTAGAAGTAGTAGGGCAGGATCCCGGCGTGATCGAGGAGCGTGAAGCAGAGCTCCAGCAGGTCGTTCGCCGTCGCGTTCACGCCGCGCAGTAGGACCCCCTGGTTGCGCACGTCACGGTAGCCCCAGTCGAAGAACTGCGCCGTGGCTCGCGCGACGAGCGGTGTCACTTGGTTCGCGTGGTTCACGTGCGTGTGCACCGCGATACTGACGCCGCGCGACCGGGCGGTCCGGCCCAACCGCTCCAGCCCCTCCTGCACATCCGGCTGCAGGAAGTGCTGGGGTAGGCCCATCAGCGCCTTGGTGGCCAGGCGGATGTCGCGGATGTTCTCGATCGCGAGGAGTCCCATGACGAACTCCTCGAGCCGCTTGATCGGCAGGTTCGCGATGTCACCGCCGGAGACGACGACGTCCCGCACCGACGGCGTCTTGCGCAGGTAGTCGAGGATCATCGCGTGCCGGTCCGGCTGCTTGATCTCGAACTTGTACTTCGCGATGAGCGGCGTGCTGTTGCCGACGAGGTCCATCCGGGTGCAGTGCCCGCAGTATTGCGGGCACGTCGACACGAGCTCGGCGAGCACCTTCGTGGGGTAGCGATGCGTGAGGCCCTCGACCGCCCACATCTCGGCCTCGTGCAGGCTGTCGCGCTCCGAGTACGGGTGCGACGGCCACTCGGGATCGCGCTCGCTGAAGGCCGGGATCATGTAGCGACGGACCGGGTCGGCGGAGAGGTCGTCCACATTCATGGTGTTCAGCATCTGCGGCGGGACGAGCATCGACATCGTCGCCCGCTCGGCCATGTCCCGCGCGATGTCCGCCGCGAGCGCGTCCGACAGGTGCGAGCCGAGCGCCTCCTTCAGCTCGTGCAGGTTCTTGACCGAGTGCGCCCGCTGCCACTGCGCGCTCTCCCAGTCCGCCGCGCTCACTCCCCCGTATCCGGGGAGGCGCGTCCAGTCGGGCTCGACGAAGGCTCGCTGGAGCGGGTACGTGAACGGCTGGGGCGCGGCGTGCGCGTGCGGCTCGCGGTGTCCCGGGCGCGCCAGGTTGCGCGGAGTCCCCTGCTCCCCTAGCGGTTCGTTCGCGGCAACCGTCATGTGTGCGCTCCTCGGATCCCTCTTCGGCAGACACCGAGCCCAAGTGAACGGATCCATCCAGGAGGGTACCTGATGCACGATCCATGCGGCAAGAGCCTGATGATTCAGAACGATTTCGGCTCAGGAGGCCCTCGATGGCGCTATCATTCGGAGTGACATGGACGACCGGGACCTCGCGATCGTGGCCGCGCTCCAGCGAGACGGCCGGGCGACGTTCGCCGAGATCGGCCGCGCCGTCGGCCTGGCTGCGTCGAGCGTCCACCAGCGTGTCCGCCGGCTCGAGGAACAGGGCGCCATCCGTGGCTACCGGGCCGAGGTCGACCCGCAGGCGCTCGGCCTGTTCGTCACCGCGCTTGTCTCGGTGACGCCCCTTGACCCGCGCCAGCCCGACGACCTGTCCGACCGCGTTCGCGAGTTCGACGAGGTGGAGGACTGCCACTCGGTCGCCGGCGACGAGAACTACGTGCTGAAGGTCCGGGCCAGAACGACCGCCGACCTCGAGGACCTGCTGCGCCGGATTCGCGAGAAGGCCGAGGTCCAGACGCGGACCACGGTGGTCCTCTCGACGCCGTTCGAGCACCGCCCAACGATCCCGTAGCTACACCCGGTCCCCCCATAGGGGGGTTCTGGCATGCTGTCGGAACATATCCCCAAGTCGGCATATTGCTAGTTCGAGATACCTTTACACGGTCAGCCGACACTACCCCTGCCGGGTCTCCCTGGCCGTGTCGGTGGGCCCGGGTATGGTCGATCCATGCGCATCCGGCCGCTGCTCCTACTCATGTCCATCGTCGCGGTCGCGTGCGGAACGTCGACACCCGGGGCTGCCCAGTCCTCGAGCGGCGCTACGGTCCACGTCCTCAAAGTCACCGACGGCGACACGATCCACGTCCGCTATCAGGGCCGAGACGAGCGGGTGCGGCTCATCGGCGTCTCGGCGACGAGGCCGGGCGCTACGCGCAGGGGCGGCTGACCGGCGCGACGGTACAGCTCGCGTTCGACATCGACCTGCGCGACCGGTACGACCGGCTGCTCGCCTACGTCTACCTCGGGAGCGAGCTGTTCAACCTGACGCTCGTGCAGCAGGGCTACGCGCGCGCGGACCCAGTGCCGCCGGACACGAAGATGGCGTCGCTGTTCGCGGGCGCGGAGGCGCAGGCCCGTCAGGCGGGTCGGGGGGTGTGGTCGGCGTGCCCGGCGTGATGATCAGGCGGTCGGCTCGTCGGGGCCAGCGCCCTCGGTCGCGCGCACGACCTCCAGATCGCGCGAGAGACCGCCCAGGAGGCCGCTCCCCGCCGGGTGGCCGCTTCGACGGATCGCGTTCGCCCGGTTGAGCGCGAAGCGCGCTTCGGCGATACGCCGCGCGGCCGTGAACACCCGCTGGCGGTCCCGCTGCAGCGCCCAGCGCACGCCGATCGACGCGAGGCGGCCGCGAAGGCCATCTCGGGCCTCGAAGGAACCTCGCCACGT
>VAYJ01000215.1 GCA_005888465.1 Actinomycetota bacterium | reverse complement strand
TGACGAACGACAAG
Organism: Actinomycetota bacterium; assembly: GCA_005888465.1. GTDB lineage: Bacteria > Actinomycetota > UBA4738 > UBA4738 > UBA4738 > AC-55. The sequence continues at coordinate 4,032 of VAYJ01000215.1, read as the reverse complement.
GAGGAGCCGCCGTGCCCACGCCGGTAACCATGCCCCAGCTCGGCGAGACGGTCGTCGAGGGAACGATCACGAAGTGGCTGAAGCACGAAGGCGACACGGTCGAGCGCGACGAGCCGCTCTTCGAGATCTCGACGGACAAGGTCGACACCGAGGTCCCCTCGCCCCTCGCAGGCAAGGTCCTGCAGATCCTGGTCCCCGAGGGCGAGACGGTGGCCGTGGGGGCGCAGCTCGTGATGATCGAGACCAACGGCGCCGGGCAAGCCGAGGCCTCGGCCGCTCCCCCGCCTCCCCGGCCCCTGCGGCCACTCACCCGGCCGTCGGGGCCGCCGGGCCGCAGAGCCAGATCCTGTCCCCGCTCGTTCGCCGACTGGCTGACGAGCACGGGATCGACCTCGCTCGAGTCCGGGGGACTGGAACGGGCGGGCGCATCACGAAGAAGGACGTCCAGGAGTTCATCGACTCCGGCGGTGCCGGCGCCGCAGCCCCTGCGCCGGCAGCCCCCGCCGCGCGAACGCAGCCCGCCGCCCAGCCCGCGCCAGCCCCGGTCGCCCCGGCGGTCCCCGGCGCGGCGGAGGAGACCGTGCCGCTCACCCGGATGCGCCAGGCGATCGCCCGCAACATGGTCGCCTCGATGCAGACCTCGGCGCGGGCCTGGAACCTCACCGAGGTCAACATGGAGGCCGTCGTCCGCACGCGCGAGGCCGCGAAGGACGCTTTCCGCGAACGCGAGGGCCTCAACCTGACCTACATGCCCTTCGTCGCCCGCGCCGTGATCGAGGCCCTGCTCGCGTTCCCCGACGTGAACTCCGAGCTCCGCGAGGACCAGCTCATCCTGAAGCGCTACGTGAACCTCGGGATCGCGGTGGCGCTCGACGAGGGCCTGATCGTCCCCGTGGTCAAGGGCGCGGACACGATGAACATCGTGGGGCTCGCCCGCGCCATCAACGACGTCGCCACCCGGGCGCGAACCAAACACCTCATGCCCGACGACGTGCAGGGCGGGACGTTCACGATCACGAACCCAGGCCCGTTCGGTTCGATCATCAGCGTTCCGATCATCAATCCACCGCAGTGCGCGATCCTCGCCTTCGACGCGATCGAGAAGCGGCCGGTCGTGATCGACGACGCCATCGCGATCCGGCATATGGTGTACCTGTCCATGTCGTGGGACCACCGGATCATCGACGGCGCGACGGCGGCGAAGTTCCTCCAGCGCGTGAAGCAGAACCTGGAGTCGTGGGACTTCGGCCCCGAGGTCGGGCTGGCGGCGCGGGAGGCCTGAGACGCAGTCCGCCCGGCTGCTCCAGCCCGAAGGTCTCGTCCCGTACGCCGCGGCGAACGAGCTGATGCATGACCTCGCCGAGCGGCGCCTTCGCGAAGAGATCCCCGACACCCTGATCCTGCTGCAGCACCCGCCCGTGTACACCGCCGGGCGACGCTCGCGGCCGGAGCATCTCCTCTGGGCAGAGGGCCAGATCACCGCCGCGGGCGCCGAGCTCCACCACGTCGACCGCGGGGGAAGCGTCACGTTCCATGGGCCGGGTCAGCTGGTCGGCTACCCGATCGTCGACCTCGGCCCCCGGCCGGACGTCAACCACTACGTCCGCGACCTCGAGCAGGTCGTTATCGACGCGTGCGCCGATGCCGGCGTCCCGAACCTCACGCGGAACCCGATCAACTCCGGCGTGTGGTCGGAGGATCGAAAGGTGTGCGCGATCGGCGTCCGGGTCAAGCGGATGCGCGTGACCCTGCACGGGTTTGCGCTGAACTGCACCACGGACCTGTCGTGGTACGACGCGATCGTCCCGTGCGGCTTGACGGACACGGGCGTCGCGACGCTCTCGCGGATCGCCGACCGAGAGGTCACGGTCGAGGAGATGATGCCGCTCATCGCCCGCCGATTTGAGGTCGTGTTCGAGCGCGAGCTCAAGCCCGCCCCCATAGGACTGCCCTCGAGACGACAGCTCGAATCAGCCGTCTAAGACGCTCGCCCGTCAGCCCCTTGCAACGGTGTCGATCACCCACCATGAGCCGGCGAGCAGCGCGACAAGGAACCACGGAACCATCGCACCCCACCACGCCCCGAAGTCGTGCATCAGGATGATGCTGGCCGGGACCATGATGTAGGCGATGAGGGCGGCTGCGAGCAGCCACTTCACGCGCTTCTTCATCGTCATCCGCACGCCCTCGGCCCCTTTCTCCATTGGGATCGAAATCCAGGCTCTTCGGCTTGAGACTTCCCGCACGCATCACTTGATGGGAGAATCGACGTGATGTTCGGTCACGCCGCCCGCCGACCGGTGCAGCGCGCGTTCGACCGCGCGGTCGCATACGCAGGGATCGCGGTCCTCACCATCCTTGCCTCCGCCGAGCCGGCGCGGGCAGCGCGAGCCTCCGCGCTCAACACGCAGCCGGCGCCGGCGCTCTACGTCGCCGGGACCGAGATCGTCAACGCGGCCGGCGCGTCGATCCAGCTGAACGGCGTGAACCGCGCCGGCACCGAGTACGCGTGCGTACAGGGGTCGGGCATCTTCGACGGCCCGTCCGATCAGGCGAGCATCTCTGCGATGGCCGCCTGGCACGTCCACGCGGTGCGCATCCCGCTCAACGAGGACTGCTGGCTCGGGATCAACGGCGTCAACCCGCAGTACGGCGGGACCGCGTATCGCAGGGCGATCGCGGCCTACGTCGCCTTGCTCGAGCGCGCCGGCCTGAACCCCATCCTCGAACTGCACTGGTCGGCGCCGGGCTCAGAGCTCGCGCTCGGTCAGAAGGAGATGCCGGACGCCGACCACTCTCCCGCGTTCTGGAAGTCCGTAGCAACGAAATTCGGAACCGATCAGGCGGTGGCGTTCGACCTGTACAACGAGCCGCACGACGTCTCATGGGGCTGCTGGCTCCGCGGGTGCACGGTGAACGGCTGGCGGGCCGCCGGGATGCAACGACTCGTCACGACCGTCCGAAGCGCGGGCGCGACCAACATCCTGCTGCTTTCGGGACTCGCATGGGCGGGCGACCTCATCCAGTGGGGCGCCCACCTCCCGGCCGATCCGCTGGACCGGCTGGTCGCCGCCTGGCACGTTTACGACTTCGGCGCGTGCACCGACGCGGCCTGTTGGGCCAGCCAGGTGGCCGGCGTCGAGGGGCTCGCGCCCGTCGTGCTCGGCGAGTTCGGAGAAACCGACTGTGCGCACGCGTTCGTCGATCGGCTGATGTCCTGGGCGGACGAGCAAGGATCCGTTGGGATCGGATACCTCGCGTGGACGTGGGACGACTGGCCGGGATGCGGCGGTCCGACGCTGATCACCGACTACGCAGGGACGCCCACGAGCTATGGTCAGGGCGTGCGCGATCACTTCGTCGCTCGGTTCCCGGCGCCAGCCGCGAGCCTGCCTGGCATCGCAGGCGTGCTCCTTCGCTAGCGGTCCTTCTGTCCTAGCGCGTGACGCCCTATAGGGCGTGCAGCAACCACACGATGAACAGGAGCGCAGGCACCAAGACGAGCATGTCGGCGCGCCCGCTTCGATTGCCGTCCACCATGATGGGCTGGGCCGCCCACCAGATCCGTTGGCGTCCGGGATTGCCAAGCCTCGGGATCCCGCTCCCGTAACTCGACCACTCGGTCTGATCGTCGAGGTCCTCGATGATGCCGGGATCCCAATCGACGTGGGCGAGGCTCGGCTTGGGCTTGCGGCGGCGTATCCCCTCTCGTCCCATCCGCTCAGAGCGACCAGGTGTCGTTCTCGAGGACGCCGCGGGCCGACCCACCGAAGAGCAGCAGCCGCTGATCGGCTCCGTCGAAGGTCATGCCGTGGGATTCTCGCGGGGATGGCGCATCGGCGAAGGAGAGCTGCGTCCAGTCGCCGCCCGCCCACACCCATGTGTCGTTGAGGTCCCCGCCACCGCTTGCCCCTCCGAACACGACGACCCCACCGGCACCCGGGTCGTAATCCGCCGCCGAGTAGAAGCGCTGCGGCGGCTGATGGGCGGGGGACTGCAGGGTCCAGTTCGTCCCGTCCCAAGTCCACGTGT
>VAYJ01000214.1 GCA_005888465.1 Actinomycetota bacterium | reverse complement strand
GGACGGACGGCAGGTCTCGTATCAGCTCTGGGGCTGGGTACGGGGAGTCTCCTTCACGCGGTCGCGGCCACGCTGGGACTCTCCGCGATTGTCGCGTACTCGCCCATGGCCTACGCGGTGGTTAAATATCTTGGAGCAGCATACCTGGTCTACCTTGGTGTCGGTCTCCTGCGACAGCGCGCCGTGCGACTCGCCGACGCCGTGCCGCTGCAGCTCTCCCTCAGCCGGGTGTACTGGCAAGGCGTCCTCACCGAAATCTTGAATCCGAAGATTGCGTTGTTCTTCCTGTCCTTTCTCCCCCAATTCGTCGACCCCGCGAGGGGATCGGTCGCGGGCCAGACCTTGCTCTTCGGGCTCCTGTTTCACGTGACCGGCGTGCCGATCAACATGTTGGTGGCGGTCGCTGGGAGTGCGATCGCGGCGTGGTTCTCACTGAATCCCGTGCTTGAGCGGATACGCAATTGGCTCTCGGGGACAGTTCTGATCGGCCTTGGAGTCCGTCTCGCTCTGAGCGAGCGGCGGTAATGAAGGGCACTGAAGCAACTTGCGGCGTCGATCCTCGCCATGGGGCCGCCGCCCATATCTCAGCGCGAGCCGGAGCAACTGCGTTACCATCTCTGGCCTCGTTGACGAGATTCGTGACCCAAGGTCGAAGAGTGAGCTCGTTGCCGTCGGCGCGAAACTCTTTGAGGCCTTGGCGAATTACCATCTGAGAACGCATGGTTTCTGGTCTGGCAAGGGCAAGTTTATCCCTCGAGACTGAAACGGGCCGACCCCGCTTTGTCCGTCAGGTTCTCTCGAAGTTTCGAAGATTTGTTCACAAGGGGTGAGGTCCGGACGGTTATCGATCTCGCAGAGGAACTACTCGGGCGGCATGGAGGACTATTGTTCGAGGGATATCGGCTGGACGCACCGTCGGAATGGAGACGGGCGGTTCCACCGAATTCGCCCGACAAGGCCGTCTGGTTCTCGTTAGAAAGACAAGAGGCGATGGACAAGTAGCGCGTATCCGCCACGACCTGACTCGCGTCCCGTCTCGACTCCTCTCCCGCCACGGCTTATAGTTGGACGTCATTCGCATTCCACGAGTGCGTCAGCGTCAGGAGGACGAATGCGAGGCGGCCCTCGAGGTGAGACATGTCGGTTCGTGAGAGCTGACCCGTGAGCAGCGAGCAGGCGCAACGACTCTGGACGGCCTTTCGCAACGCGCCCCACAAGCAGATCGACATGAAGCTTCCGCAGCGGCGCGAGGCGGGAGAGCATGCCGAGGACCCCACCGCCGAGCCCGCCGGAATCACCTTCACCGACGCGCCAGAGGTGACGGGAATATGGACCAAGCCGCCGGATGCGCGCGCGGGCGTGGCCATCCTGTATCTCTTCGGCGGCGGCTATGTCCTAGGCTCGCCCGCCTCACGACGCAAGACGGCGGGCCACCTCGCGCGGGCGGCCCGCGCCCGGATCCTCGTTCCGAGCTACCGACTGGCGCCGGAGCACAAGTTCCCGGCCGCGGTGGACGACGCGAGGCGGGCGTACCAGTGGCTGATCGGCGAGGGCGTTGAGCCGGCCCGTGTGGTGATCGCCGGCGACTCCGCGGGCGGCGGACTTGCCATTGCCCTGATGCTGTCACTCCGCGAGCATCGCCTCCCGATGCCGGCGGACTGCGTCGCCCTCTCACCCTGGGCCGACCTCGCCTGCACGGGCGAGAGCATGACCACCCGCGCGGCCGTGGACTGCATGGTCACGCGCGAGGGCCTGCTCGAGATGGCTGCCTGGTACCTCGACGGGGCTGATCCCCGGACTCCTCTCGCCTCGCCGGTCTACGCCGACCTGGCGGGCCTCTCGCCACTGCTCATCCTCGTCGGAGGTGACGAGACCCTTTTGGACGATGCCGCGCGGCTCGCTCGCTCCGGCGGGATGGCAGGGGTCGACACCACGCTCTATGTCGGGGAGGGGATGCAGCACGTGTTCCCGATCTGGTCCGGCGCCTTCCCGGAAGCGGACGCGGCCATCGAGCTGATCGGCCACTGGATCGTGGCCCGCACGCCCCTGAGCTGAACCGCCATGGCATGAACGGCTTTCTTGGCGCTCCTCAAATGGAAGGCCATCGAGGTGGCCCACGATCTCTCGAAGAGCCCCAACTCGAAGATCATCGTGCTCGTGGACAAGAGCGGCCTACCCATCATCCTGAGCGACAAGTAGCGCGGAGCCGGCGCGACCTGAATCGCGTCCGCCGTCTCGACTCCTCTCCCGCCCCCGCTTATAGTTGGACATCAGTCGCATTCCAAGAGCGCGCCAGCCTCAGGAGGACGAAGTGATGCCCGACGTTCCGCAGCGAGAAAGGGCGCCCGGCGCTTTCGATGCGGTCATCGTGGGGGCCGGCTTCGCGGGGCTCTACATGCTGTACCGGCTGCGCGGGCTCGGGCTCTCCGCGCGCGTGTACGAGGCGGGCCGCGGTGTGGGCGGCACGTGGTTCTGGAACCGCTACCCGGGGGCGCGCTGCGACGTCGAGAGCATGGACTACTCGTACTCGTTCTCCGACGAGCTCCAGCAGGAATGGACGTGGACGGAGCGGTACGCCTCCCAGCCGGAGATCCTGGCGTACATCGACCATGTGGCCGATCGCTTCGATCTGCGGCGCGACATCCAGCTCGAGACGCGCGTGACCGCCGCGCGCTTCGACGAGGCCACGAACCGGTGGACGATCCAGCCGGACCGCTGCGGCCGGGTCTCGGCCCAGTTCTGCGTCATGGCCACTGGCTGCCTGTCCGACGCGCAGGTGCCCAAGCTCGAGGGCTTCGAGACCTTCGAGGGCAAGTGGTATCACACCGGGCATTGGCCGCACGAAGGGGTCGACTTCACGGGCCAGCGGGTCGGCGTCATCGGCACGGGCTCCTCCGCCATCCAGTCGATCCCGCTCATCGCCAGGCAGGCGGCCCACCTCTTCGTCTTCCAGCGGACCCCCAACTTCAGCGTCCCCGCGCGAAACGCTCCCCTGGATCCGGAATACGAGCGGCAGGTGAAGTCGACCTACGCGGAGTTCCGGCGCCAGGCCCGCGAATCGCGCGTCGGCTTCGTCGTCGAGC
>VAYJ01000061.1 GCA_005888465.1 Actinomycetota bacterium | reverse complement strand
GTCAGCAGATGACAATGGGGGATCGATTGCGAACGTGGGACTGGCGAATGGGTGCTAGAACAGGCCGACGGACCGATGGGGTTGGATCCTCCATGAACGCGCTGGCGTGATCGGCGACCCACCGGCGAAACGATCGCGGCGGCGATCCCAGGATGTCGAACACCGTCGAGGTGATGAAGGCCGGCGTTCCTATCGTCGCGCCCCAGGCGGCGAGCAGCATGTCCACAGCCGGGCGCGGCCAGCTTCCCTCCGTTTCGCTTCGAAACTCGTCGGGCGACAGCTCCTCGAATTTGATCCGACGCCCCAAGACGTCGCCGATGATGCCCACCTGCTCGGCCTGACTCAGTGACTCGGCGCCCGTGAGGACGTAGTCGCCTCCAGCATGTCCTTCCTGATACAGGGTCAGCGCCGCGACGGCTGCCACGTCGCGGTCATCGACGGGTGCCGTCTCGGCGGCGCCGTACGGCCACCGGGCGATACCGCTGTCGCGAATCGCGGTCGCCCACCAGAGCAACGCGTTCGACGCGAACATCCCCGGCCGGATGATCGTCGACTCGAGCCCAGCGGCCGCGATGAGCCGCTCAATGTCGGCGTAGAGCACCGCCATCGGGTTCGGTTGCTGGAAGAACGGGTGCGGGGTTTTGTGCGGTGCTGAGAGAAAGACGACACGCCGCGCGTGGGCTGCCAGGCGCTCGACAACCGCGGGAGCAGTCGCCGGCGGGGCGATCCAGACGAGGAAGACGGCGCCGACGCCTTGCAGTCCCGCCTCGAGCGATTCGGGCTCGGTGAGGTCGCCGGTGACGACGTCGACGTTCGCCGGCAGCGTCGCCGCCGCCTCGGAGCGATGCGTGAGGGCGCGGACCGGCACGCCTGCATCCAGGAGGAGGTCGACGACGGCGCGCCCCACCCTGCCGGTCGCTCCGGTGACGAGCACCGGCGGCACTCGTGTCCGTGTCCGCGTTGACGTCTTCACGGCGAAGAGTATGGGCCGGGCAGACGGAAGGTGGGGCAAACGGCGTCGATCGAAGGCGCGCTAGCCTTGTCCTGAGATGACCGGAGGAGGACCAGGGTGACCACCAATTCGACGACCGCGAAGGGCGCTGGCGAATACGCCGAGGTCAACGGCATCAACCTCTACTACGAGACTCACGGGGCGGGGCGGCCCCTCGTACTCCTGCATGGCGGCCTGGCCTCGGGCGAGATGTTCGGGCCGGTCCTGCCTGCCCTGGCCGGGCGCCACCAGGTCATCACGGTCGACCTCCAGGGGCACGGCCGCACCGCCGACATCGATCGCCCGATCGACGTCCGGCTCATGGCCGACGACATCGCCGCGCTTATCGACCACCTCGGGCTGGCGAAGCCCGATCTGGTCGGGTACTCGCTCGGCGGCGGCGTCGCCTTCTTCACGGCGGTGAAGCATCCGCAGAAGCTCCGCAAGCTCGTCATGGCCGCGGCCAACATCCGTCGCGACGCGATCCCGCCGGAGATGCTCGCCCAGCAGGCTCAGGTGAATTCCGGGGCGGTCGAGTTCATGAAGGGCACGCCGATGTACGAGCTCTATCAGCGGGTCGCCCCGCGCCCCGAGGACTTCGGTCGCCTGCTCGACAAGATCGGCGAGTCGATGGGCAAGGACTTCGACCACTCGGAGCAGATGCGGGGCCTCCAGGTTCCGACCATGCTCGTCTGCGCCGATGCCGACATGGCGCCGCCGAGTCACTACGTGGAAGCCTTCAAGCTTCTGGACGGTGGCCTGCGCGACGGCGGGTGGATGGGTGAGGGTCGCCCGAAGGGCGGCCACGCGCTGGCGGTCCTGCCCGGCCTGACCCACTACAACCTGGGCGCTTCGCCGCTCTTTGCCGCGGTCGTACTCGACTTCCTCGACGGGCCGGGATCGGGTAGCGGGAGCGGATGAAGGCCCGAGCCTTCGCCTACGAAGCAGCCTGTTCGTACCAGCGGAGCACGCGCAGGGCGCGCAACGTGTTCCATCGGCTCGGTCGGTCGTAGCCTTCGTCGACCTCGACGGGCATCGCGCCTGGGTAGCGGGCCTCGAGCAGCCACCGTCCGTTTTGGTCGCGCTTGGATGAGACCAGCTCGATCGCCTCGGCAACCCGTTCGTCGGGCGTGGCGCCGGCGCGGCGAAGGTAGTCGAGCCCACGCAGCACGTCGTAATGCCACCAGGTGGGGAAGGCAAAACTCGTCCACATCGCGCCGCCTTTGCGATCTCGTTCGATCACCTCACCGGTCGACAGCCGCCGGTGAAGCCGGCGCTCGAGGAGGTACTCCTGCCCCCGGAGGCGGGCGGCCGACACCTCCGGGATCGCCTGGCCCGCCCGTTCGTGCTCGAGCAAGGCCTCCAGCACGCAGATGGTGGTGTTGAACGACGAGCGCGTCGAGCCCTTCTCTGTTTCGCAGTTCCAGCCGCCATCGGGCAGCTGTTCGCCGAGCAGCCGATCGACGAGGCCGCGAACGTCCTGCCCGAAGTAAGCGCCGACCGCCGCCACCTGACCGTTGATGCAGGGCTCCACCTCGCCGGTGAAGAAGGGGTTCGCGTCGCACTCCGGCGGACCGGATCCCTGCCACGTCACGTGGTCGCGGACGAGGCCTACGGCATGCTGTGCCTCGGCGCTGATGGGATCGAGCCCCAGGTGCCACAGCAGCCAGAGCACGTGCATCGTCGAGTTCCACCCGCGGTTCCACGCCGCCCCTGCCCACCGACCGTCCGCGCCCTGAAGGGCGAGCAGTTGGGCGCCCGCCCCTTCTGTGGCGACTCGGGCGCGCTCGGCAGCGATCTCGTCCGCGGGCGCATCGGTCAGATCGCGCATCACCTGCCAGCGGATCGACGGGTCTGAGTCGAGCAGCCAGTCGACGACGGTCACGGATCAGGCCGTCTTTGCGAGCAGCTGCTCCGCACGGTTGATGTAGAACGTCGCGCCCACTGAGCGGTAGAACTCGAGCGCCTTCTCGAGCTGCTCCGCGCCTTCCGTGCGCCGGCCCGACTCGATCAGGCCTTCGGCGGCTCGGAGACGAAGCCGCGCCTCCCATGTCGGCGAGCCGCCCTCGGCCCACGTGTCGGCAGCGCGGACGAAATCGCCGTCGAGACAGGCGAAGCCGAGGGATTTCCAGCGAGGGAAGGAACCCATGTCCAAGATTTTGCGCAACTCCGGGTCGTGTTCGAGCGCGACGCGCGCGAGGAGGAAGTCGAACGACAGGCCAAGCCCGGCGTCCTCCGGGTGGAGCCGAGCGATCCCGATGAGCTCCTCTGCGTGAGCCCGCGCCTCGTCCATTCGACCGCGCACATCGAACGCTAAGGTGACTGCTCCGAGATTCGGCAGCAGTTCCTGAGGGTCGTTGATCGCCCGAGCGAGCGAGAGCGCCTCCAGGTTCTCGGCGAGCGCGCTCGCGAGGTTCCCTCGCGCCTCAAGGATGCGCGCGCGCTCTCGACGCGCCGTGCTCTCCATGTAGTGCGGCGAACCCGCCTCGCACTCGCGGATGAACTCGTCCAACATCCGAAGCGCCTCGTCCCACCTGCCGAGCATTAGGGCGGCCTGTGCCACCTGCGCTCGGAGCCAGCGTGCGCCAGATGCGTCGCCCAAGCGCTCGGCGATGCGCAGCCCCTCTTCGTACAGCTCGGCGCCGCGGCGAAACTCGAACGAGAAGAACGCCTGCACCGCTACGTTGTTTGCAATCGATCCGGCAACCGGTGAGTTCGCGGCCACGGCGATCTCCAGCGCGCGCACTTCGTCCTGCGGGCCCGTGGGATCCCCGAGATACGTCTTGGCCAGTCCGATCGTGGCGAGCGAGTGGGCTTGGAGCTCCTGCACCTCCAGGGCGTCGGCCACCTCCAGCGCCTCCGTTGCCAGCACGAGCCCTTCCTGGGGATTCCCGCCGATGGTCTTGGTGCGAGCGATGAACGCGAGCACGTTGGCGGCTGCGAGGGAGCGCTCGGTCCCCACCAACTCCTTGGCGCGCGTTTCGTGATCACGGGCCCTGTCGCTCTGGCCTCGGTGCCACCAGATCCGCGACAGCGCGAGCTCGGCGAGACCTGCCGTTTCGCGGTCTCCTGTTCCCAGAAGCGCGTCGCGCGCCTCCTCGAGGGCGGCCTCAGCTCGATCGTTGGCCGCGATGTAGAGCGCGTCCGCGAGCCTGTAGAGAAGCTGCGGCCGGTCCCCGTCCTCGTCCGGCCAGAGTGCGAGCGCCTCCTCGTAGTACGCGGCCGCGCCGGGGTAGGCGTTGACGGCGTACGCCCGATCGCCGGCCGCGCGAAGGGCCAGACGCGTCGGCGTCACGAGATCACTCGCGTCCTGCCCCGCGGCCTTCGCGAGCTCGAGCGTGGACCTCCAGTGGTACGCGAGCAACTCCGCATGATCGTCCGGGCGGCCGAGGCTCTCGATCCACTCGGCCGTCTGGCGGTGTTTCCGCGCGCGGCTGCCGCGGGGAATCTGGCCGTACGCGACGTCCCGGAGCAGCATGTGGGCGAACGCCCATTCGCCTTCGCTTCCGACCGAGGAGCGCCGCTGCCGGGTGAGGAACCCCCGGCGCTCGAGCCCGTGCAGGAGCTCCGTCGCCTCCCGCTCGTCCCGGCGCAGCGCGCCGATCCAGAAGACCTTCCCGACGACGGCCGCGTCCTGGAGGAGAGACTTCGCCTCGGGAGTGAGGCCGTCCAGGCGCGCGGCGACGATCCCCTGGAGCGTCTCCGGCAGTGGGAGATCATCGGCCGAGCCGCGTTCGACATAGAGCTGCGCGAACTGTTCGGCATAGAGCGGATTGCCCTCAGCTCGTTCGAGCAACGCCTGCTGGGTCTCGGCCGGCAGCAGCGACCGCTCGAGCACGTTCGAGATCAGTGCGGCGGTCTGGTCGTTAGTCAGTGGGGAAAGGCCGATCGTCGATGCGTTCAGCTTCCCGCCACCCCAACCCGGACGACGCTCCAGGAGCTCCGGCCTGGCGCTGCAGACGACGAGGAGGCGCACGCCGGAGAGCCAGTCGACTAACTCGTCCACGAAGTCCAGCAGGCCATCGTCGGCCCAGTGGAGATCCTCGAAGACCAGCACGAGCGTGTGGTGCTCGGCGAGTGACTCGAGGAAGCGACGCCATGCCGCGAAGGCCTCCCCACGACGGTCGCCGCCGAGGCCCGCTTCAGCCTCGAGCCCCACCAGGGGGCGAAGATGCGACTCGACCCATCGGGCGTCGCTCGTGTCGGCGAGCACCTCGTCGACCGCCGCCCGGAGCTTCGCTGCCGCCTCCGACTCGGTGTTCTCCTCGAGGATCCCCGCCTGCGCCTTGACGACCTCCCCGAGCGCCCAGAAGGCGACCCCATCGCCGTACGCGAGGCATCTTCCCTGCCGCCACGTGATCAGCTCCTCCTCGGCATCCGCGATCCGGGAGAGCTCGTACACCAGTCGGCTCTTGCCCATCCCGGGCACGCCGACCAGGGTGACGAGCTGCGGGATCCGCTCGTGGCGCGCCCGATCGAGCGCGTCGCGCAACACCGACAGCTCGCGCTCGCGTCCCACGAGGCGCGCCCGCGCGTGGTGCGCCGTATCTACGCCGAATCGCGAGGTCGCCTCGACGGCTTCCCAGACCGGCACCGGTGCCGTCTTCCCCTTCGCCTGCACGGCGGGGAGCTCGTCGTACGTGATGACGTGCCGAGTCGCCCGATACGTCACGGCGTCGACCAGGATCCCGTTCACAGGGGCGGCCGTCTGGAGGCGAGCCGCGGTGTTGACCACGTCGCCCGAGGCCATCCCCTCGCCCTCGGAGGGACGGGCGCCGAGCGCGACCAGCGCTTCGCCGGAGGTGATGCCGATCCGCAACTCCGTGCCCTCCGCGCGTGCGAAGTCGCGGATGGCGATGGCCGCCCGAACGGCGCGCTCCGGATCGTCCTCATGGGCGACCGGTGCACCGAACAGGGCCATGACCGCATCCCCGATGAACTTCTCGACCGTCCCGCCGTGGCGCTCCAGCTCGGCACGGACCCGGGCGTGGTAGCGCGAGAGGAGTGCGCTCACGTCCTCGGGATCCAGGCCCTCGGCTCGTGCGGTCGACCCCACGAGGTCGCAGAAGAGGACGGTGACGACCTTGCGTTCCTCACGTGCCTCGGGCCGAGCCGCAAGTGGCGCACCGCACATCCCGCACAGGCGAAAGCCTTCGGGGTTCTCCTGGCCACAGCTCGGACAGACGATCGCCACGGGAGGAAGGGTACGACGCGGATCGCGTCGTCGGGAATAATGGTCGCATGAGAAAGATCGTCGTCCTGACCTTCGTGTCGCTCGACGGCGTCATGCAGGCGCCGGGTGGGCCCGAGGAAGATCCGCAGGGCGGGTTCGCGTTCGGTGGGTGGACCGTCCCGTACTTCGACGAGGAGGGCGGCAAGGTGATGGGCGAGCAGATGGCCGTGCCGTTCGACCTGTTGCTCGGTCGGACGACGTATGACCTGTTCGCGTCCTATTGGCCAGACCACAACGAAGAGGGTGCATCCCTGAACAAGGCCACCAAGTACGTCGTCTCGCACGAGGATCGGAAGCTTGGCTGGGAACCCTCGCAGCTCATCACCGGCGACGTCGTCGCCGGGATCCGCGCCGTGAAGAACCGAGTCGGGCCGATGCTCCAGGTGCACGGGAGCAGCAACCTGATCCAGACGCTGCTGCAGAACGATCTGGTCGACGAGCTGTGGCTCAAGATCTTCCCGGTGGTGCTCGGGAGCGGGAAGCGATTGTTCGGCGACGGCACGAGACCAGCCGCCTTCCGACTGGTCTCGAGCACGACGACCCCGAGTGGGGTCGTGATCGCTTCCTACGCGCGAGCGGGCGACGTGCAGACCGGCTCGTTCGCTTAGCGCCGCCGCCGAGCGCGGCGCGGGCGCCGCTCGGGCTCGGCCACCTGACGCACCTCGTCCAGCGTGAAGTCGGCGCCGCGGTGGTCGCGGATCCAGGCGCGCGAGGTTCGGTGCCGCAGGACCTCGTAGGCGATCAGGACGACGCAGATCGCCGTCACGACCGCCAGGGCGCCGAGCGCGGGCACGTTCGTCGCGACAGGGATCATCCCGAGCAGGACGACGGTCGCGATCGGGCGGCCGCGGCCGAGCCCGCCTTCGAGCCGAAGACGCACGGCCACGTGCGCGAGGAAGTACAGGGCCAGGCCACCGCAGAGGCCGATCGCCGGGATGGTGCCGAGCGCGATCTCTTTGTCCGCGAGCGGAAGCGTCGTCTTGAGTCCGAACGCGAACAGGACGATCCCGGCGACCATCGGCAGGTGCAGATAGGAATAGACGTCGCGGGCCAGCTCGGAACGCCGACTGCCCTCTGCCTCGGCGAGCCTCGCCTGCGTGGCGTAGATGGCCCAGTCGAAGTACGACCACCACAGGCACGCAGCGACCGTCACGCCCAGGAGCGCGGCCGTAATCACGCCAGCGTCGAGCTTCAGGCCCGACGCGCCGACGCCGATCGCGACGATCGACTCGCCGAGGGCGATGATGATGATGAGCCCGAACCGCTCGACGAAGTGCTCCGGCGAGACGCGCATGCCACGCATGTGGCCGATGAGCGGGCTGCCGTAGAGGATCGTGAGCGCAACGCCCCAGAGGACGAGCTGTGCCGCCCCATGCAGCGCCCCGGCGACCACGAGCAGCGCGGGAGCAGGGGCGGTGGCCGAGATTCGAAGGACGGCGTGGCGCATGTCGCGGTCCCCACGGCTCGCGATGCCGAAGAGCACGACGTGCAGGACCCGAACCACGAGATAGGCGAGGCCGAAGATCACGCCGTCGCGGCCGAAGGCACGCGGCGCGGCGAGGGACACGATCAGCATCGCGGCGACGGCCGTGAGCACGGCCAACCGAACGGCGCCCTCCTCGGGGTCGAGGGCGTTCGTCAGCCAGGCATACGCGGACCAGGCCCACCAGAGCGCGGCGAGGAGCAGCACGCCGCGAACCAGGCCGCCCCCGGTGGGGGTGCGCGCCAGGAAGGTCGTGACCTGGGTGATGGCGAACACGAACACGAGATCGAAGAAGAGCTCGAGCGGCGTGACTCGGTGTGTACGTTCGTCCCGTCGATCGCTCATGGTGGCCGGACGCAGCCTACCCTTCCGGCGAACGGCTGAGCTAGACTCCCGCTCCATGCCTGACGTCGACGAGCACGGGCGTCCCGAACCACCGATCACCGGCGACGAGGCCGCCACGCTGCTCGGGTTCCTGGACTACCAGCGCGCGACCTTCGCCTGGAAGTGCGACGGGCTCGACGCGGCCGGCCTGCGCGCGACGACGGCCGCCTCGAAGCTGACCTTGGGCGGCCTGCTCAAACACCTCGCCCTGGTCGAGGACAGCTGGTTCTCGCGGTCGCTCCACGGCAACGACTATGCGGCCCCCTGGAACACGATCGACTGGAAGGCGGATCCCGACTGGGAGTTCCGCACGGCCGCGGAGGACTCGCCCGAGGAGCTGCGCGCGATGTGGCAGCGCGCCGTCGAACGGTCGCGGTCCCTCGTCGCCGACGCGCTCGGGCAGGGTGGCCTGGATCAGCTCGCGAAGCGCACCTGGCCGAGCGGCGAGGCGCCGAGCCTTCGCTGGATCTTGGTCCACATGATCGAGGAATACGCACGCCACAACGGCCACGCGGACCTCCTTCGTGAGTCCATCGACGGCGAGACGGGGGAGTAGCCGGAGTGGGCGAGCACCTGCCGGCCCGGGAGTTCCACCAGGCCGAGGGCGTGGAGGACTGGCGGGTCGTGGGCGAGGGCGCCTGCGCCTACTTCCGCACCGGTTCGTTCGCCGAGGGCGTCCAGCTCGCCGAGGCGATCGGGAAGCTCGACGGCTTCGAAGAGCCGCCCGACGTGGACGTGCGACGCGACGGCGTGACCGTGCGCTTCATTACGATCGCGGATGACTATTTCGGGCTCAGCACGGAGCACATCGAACACGCCCGCCGGATCTCAGGCGTCGCGCGGGAGCAGGGAGCGGTTGCCGACCCGTCCCGCGTCCAGACGTTCCAGGTCACCATCGACGCACTGATCAGCGTCGAGGTGATGCCGTTCTGGCGCGCGGTCCTCGACTACGACTACCGGGGTGACACGCCGGACGAGGACCTGATCGACCCGCGCAGGCGCGGCCCGTCGATCTGGTTCCAGCGGATGGACGCGCCCCGCCCGCAGCGCAACCGCATCCACGTCGACCTCTGGGTGGCGTACGACCAGGCCGAGGCCCGCGTCGCGGCCGCGATCGCGGCCGGCGGGCACATGGTGAGCGACGCGCACGCGCCGGAGTGGTGGACGCTCGCCGACGCCGAGGGCAACGAGGTCGACATCGCGACCATCATGGGGCGGGACTGAGGGTCCCGCCCCTCAGAGGGGCGCCCAGGTCACGCCGCCGTCCGTCGTCTCCCACAGCTCGCCGGTACGGTTGTACGGCCACACGCCGTCAGGCCCGTAGACCGCGAACCCGACGAGGTTCGAGACGAACGTGATGTCGTTCCAGCCCTCGCCGAGGTCGTTCAGCGACACGGACGTCGTCCAGGCCTTACCGCCCGTGTTCCGGTAAACCCAGCTCCCCGGCGCCCCCCACGACGACAGGGCGAGGGTGCCGTTCGGCGCCCCGGCGAGCTGCGAAACGATCCCGAGGATCGGCGTGGTGCCAGCTGAGTACGTGGTCTGCGCGTCGTCGATCGAACGAAGCACGCGCTTCACGGCCTGGCCGAACCCGATGTTGCCCTGGCACAGCAGCGCGACCTTCGTGCCGAAGATCGGGGCGATGCTCGTGAGCGTCTCGCCGTTGGCTGGGTTGCAGGGGTCGGGCCGCGCGCTCCACGTCGTGCCGTCCACCGTCACGTCGAGGGTGTCGGGCTCGGCACCGGCCCCGAGCAGGCCCGCGGGGATGGCGAGATAGGCGACCGTCCCGCGCACAGCGAGCACGACCGGGGAGGTGCTGGCCGGGAGGCTGAGTGCTACCTTCGTCCACGATCCATGCCCAGGTGTGGAGCGCCAGAGCGTGAGCGGCTTGCCGCAGATGTGATTGAGCGCGCAGGGGGACACGACGGCGTAGGCGACGCTCGCGTCGGCCGCGAGCGACAAGACCTGCTGACCGCCGCCGGGTGGAGCGACGGCTTGCCAGGTCGCCCCGCCGTCGGTGGTGCCCCAGAACGCGGGCCAAAACGCCCAGCCGTGCATTCGATCGGCGAATCGCATCTGGGTCACGCCGTTCGGCGTCTCGAGGCTCAGTGGAGCCGCGAGGGTCCCGAGCGTGTTCCATGTGGCGCCTCCGTCCGCGGTGCCGAGCGCCGTAGTGCAGGCGTTCGAACTTCCGCATGGCATGACGCCCAGGATCCAGCCCTGGGACGGCGAGATCCAGCTCTGAGATTGTGCAAGAAAGCCGTCGGGGAGAGCCGAATTCCTTGCGGCGGAGGCCGTCGGCCCCATTGCCAGGACGGCCAGGGCCATCGTTGCCGCGATCGTGACCAAGGCGAGTGCGCGCCTCATGAGTCCTCTCCTCTCGTGGGATCCACGCCAAGGACGCACGAGGCGACGGTTCGGTTGGCTCTGGTCCTACGCGAGCGCCAGGTCCCGGCCGAGGATCCCGGACAGCCGCGCGACCTCGGCCCGCAAGGCGGACCGCGGCAGACGGCCGGATTCGGCGAACCACGCGACCCGAACCTGGTCCATGTCCAGCTCCCACGTTCCGCACACCACGCCTCCCCGCACCACGACCGGCGCGATCCACCCGCTCTGCTTGCTGACCTCGGCGCGATGAGCGCTCGGCACGACCCGAGCGTCGCCGGTCCCCGGCCCGAGCACGTACTGGTCGAAGCCGGGCAGCAGCCGCACCGCGGCGCTCGGCCGGGTCGCCGCCAGCTCGTCGAGGTCCTCCGTGAGCGCGTAGGCGCGGTCGCCGCCGACGCCCACCTCCGTGACGGCGTCGCCCAGCTCCGAGAACCACGCGCGGAGCTTCCGCTTGCCGAACCACCCACCGGCGAGCCAGTCGCCGAACGCCTCGACCGTGGCCGGACCGTACGTGGCGAAGTACGCGCGCATCGCGAGCGGCGCCGCTTCCTCCGGATCCGGGACGCCCGCCCACTGCCGGCTCGCCTCCTCGGGACGCGCAAACGTGACGCGCGTACCGCGGCTCGGCCCGAAGCAGAGGTCGCCCTGCCAGGCGAGCGGCTTCAGCAGCGTCCCCCAGCCGGACCGCAGGCCGTCCGCGACGTGCCCCAATCCGCGCACTCGTGCGACGGCGGCCACCAGCTCCTCGCGTGAGAGCACCGCGCCGTCGAGCGCGTCGCGCACAACGGCGCGTAGCCGCTCCATCGTCGAGGGCGTCACGCCGAAGTACCGCTGCCAGCTCGGGCGCTCCCAGGATCTCCCGGCAGCGATGAGCGAGAGGAACGTGCCCGCGTCCTGGGGCGTGAGCAGGTGCAGCGTTCCCCGCATCGCCCAGGTCTTGATGAGGCGGCCCTCCGACAGGGACCGGCTCACCTCACCCGAGTGGGACGTCTGGCGTCGAACCCGCAGCGCGAGCTCCGCCGAGGAGGCGACCTGTGCCTGCACGCCGCAGAGGCGCCGTACGACACCGGCGACGGATTCGGTCCCGACCGGATCGAGGAGATGTCGGCGCATCCGCCAGGCGAGGGCTTGGGGCCAGGTGACGCGGACCGCCATGGCGCCCAAGCGTATCGGCTCGGGCGGCGGCTCAGGCTATCCCCAGCTGCTGTTGCTCCAGGACTGCCCGCTCCAGCTCGACCCGCTCCAGCTCGACCCGGACCACGAGCTTCCCGACCAGCTGGACCCGCTCCAGCTCGCTCCGGACCAGGAGCTGCCGCTCCAGCTCGATCCGCTCCACGAGCTCCCGCTCCAGCTCGACCCAGACCACGAGCTGCCGCTCCAGCTGCTGCCGGTCCACGTGTCGCCGTTCCAGTCGCCTCCCGACCACGAGCTACCGGCGCTCTCCAGGAGCGCGATGGCCGGGTCGTCGACGAGGTGGCCGAAGATGTCCTGCTCGCCCCTGAGGACCACGCCGTCGCGGGTGAGGTGATCGGTCCCGCGAGCGAGCTCAAGGAGCCCCGTGCCGGTCGCGTTGAGGAAGCTCTGCGTGAAGTTCGGCGCTGCCATCGACAGGAGCGGCGTCATCCGCAGCTCACCGGCTCCCTGCACCAGGGCGTTGAAGCTGCTCAGCTTGTACGCGCCGTTCTGCAGCATCTTCTTGACCTGGTCGGGCGCGAGCGACGGGTTCTTCGAGAGCAGCAGCGCCACGGCGCCGGAGACGATCGCCGCGGACTGCGAGGTGCCGCTCCCGCGGAAGTACCGCGCGTCGATCATGCCTTCGGGGTGGTTGGCGTCGATGTAGGAGTTGGGCACGCGCAGACCCTGCAGATGCGCCCCGGGCGCGACGAAGTCGGGAGCGCGCGCATTGCCCCACTTCGCGCCGGCCGAGAACTTGCTTACGGTGTCGTCGACGACCGTTTGGGTGCCCTCGGAGTCGGACGATCCCACCGCGATGATGTAGGGGTCGAACGCCGGGTTCGCCAGCGCCGGCGATCCGTGGCTCCGCTGGAACCCCAGGTTTCCCGCCGAAGCGACGACCACGATCCCGCTCTTCCATGCCGCCTCGGCGGCGTAGGCGAGCGGATCCGACACGTAGCTCTGGGAGCTGTTCGTGCCGTACGAGAGGTTGAGCACCCGGATGTTCATGCCGGTATCGTGCGCATGCTGGACGACCCAGTCGATGGCCGCGATCACCTGCGAGACGTCGGTCCCGCCGTCCGCCGTCGCCACCTTGATGCTCACGATCCGGGCGTCCGGCGCCATCCCCCTGTACATCGAGGCCGGGTCGCTCTGGTAGGGAGCCGTCGCCTCGTCGTCTCGCCCGGCGATCAGCCCGGAGATGAACGTGCCGTGGCCGAAGGTGTCGAGGTTGGTCAGGTTCGGCGCCTGCGATTCGAGTGAGAGGTCCGGTCCGTACACCACCTTGCCCGCCGCGCTCATGCCGTCCACCGGCGCGACGCCGGAGTCGATCACCGCGACGTCGACGCCAGCGCCCGTGTAGCCCGCGCTCCAGAAGTCCTGCGCGCCCGTGTACTGGGTGGTCGAGTCCATGGAGTTCACGTCGGTGCTCGGGTCATAGTTCGCGCTCTCGGGCCGAAGGTGTGTGTTCGGCGAGACCGAGACGATGCCGGGCATCGTCTGCAGCGTGGTCAGGGCAGCGGCCGGGATGGTCGCGGAGAACCCGTCGATGATCCCCAGGCGCAGGCCAACGGTCCCTCCGAGCCCGCGGACGGCCTGTTCCGCCGGCGTCCCGTCCCCGGCGAGGGTCCGCACGATCACCGACATCCGGAGGTTCCCGAGGGCGGCCGCGGCGCTCCGGGCGACCCCGCCGGTCGCGACCACGACGAGCGAGGCGATCGCGAGGGCCGTGAACCGCGTCCCGAACGCCTGGCGGCGCCGGGCGCCCCACGAGCGCGCCAGCGCCACGGTCCCGCCCCAAGATCGGTCGTAGATCATGTCCTGAGTATCGATGGAGGCCCGCTCGGGCGAATCACCTGGAAGCCTCAATGTGCTCCCCCGAAGACCTCTTTCTGGCAGCCACGGGGGGTGATCGCAGACCGGCGCCGAGCGGCCCGCCCTCTAGGCCGAAGGACGTAGGAGTGAGCGGCGCTTGCCCTTGCCCCCAGTGGGCCTGTCAGACATGATGCGACCTTCGGAGCGAGGGGGTTCCCATGGCAACGATCGGTCAGCCGTACACGTGTGGGATCTGGACGGTGCGCGATGGGAACGAGGAGGAGTTCGTCAAGCGCTGGACGGCGCTCGTCGAATCCGCGGGCGAGGGCGGCCGGTCCTTCATCTTGATCGAGGGGCGCGAGGACCCGCATCGGTTCCTCTCGTTCGGCGCCTGGGAGGACTGGGCGACCGCGGACGGATGGCGCGCGACCGAAGCGTTCGGCGAGCGGATGCAGGCTTGCCGGGAGCTGTGCGAGGATTTCCGCCCGAACGACTCGACGCTGCGGATCGCGGTCGGTGTTTGAGGCGCCGGGCGTGATGGGGCAGCCGTACACCTTGGGAGTCTGGGTGGCAGTTCGCCGCAGCCTGGAAGGAGCTCGCGGAGTGGACCACGCGCGAGGTCGCAGGGACGGCCTCCGCGAAGCTGCTGCGTGACGTCGCCGACCCGCGACGATTCGTGACCATCGGGCCATGGGAGAGCCTCGAGGCGATCGACGCTTGGCGTGCGCTTCCCGGATTCGCCGAGCGCGTGGCCGCGATCCGCGCAATCCTCGAGCGCTTCGAGCCGATCACCCTCGAGCTCATCGCCGA
>VAYJ01000212.1:542-6970 GCA_005888465.1 Actinomycetota bacterium | reverse complement strand
GGCGTACCCGTCGCGGGACAACCCTCGTGCCGCTGCCTCCAACAGGGCGCTCCGGGTCCGGGCGCGCCGATCGGCCTGGGTCGGCCGACCAGACTTCGAGGAGGTCGCTACCGTAGCCACGTTGCACCACATACATGCATGTTTGTATGTTACCATACGACATAGACGGCACGGTGTCGCTATTCGAATGGGACCGGACGGAGGAGTGAGGCGTATGAATGTCGGATTGGTAATCGCTGGTTCGCTGTGTCTGGTGCTCGCAGGCGGTCACACGTTCGTCGGTCGGCGGCTGCTCGACCGCCAGCCTCGTCACCTGGACCCCGACGGCGCGCTAACGCGCGGGGCCGTCGTGTTCACCTGGTACGCGCTCAGTGTGATGCTGACCACCATGGGCGCGGTCCTGATCGCGCTCGCTCGCGGCACGCACGCCCACGACCGCGGCGAGGTCGTCTTCCTGGTCGGCGCGGGCTATGCCGCCGCGACTGTCCTGCTGATCTGGAGGAGCCGCCGGAGGCCGTCGGATCTGCTCCGAACGCCGGTGTGGGTGCTCCAGATCGTTATCACCGTCCTGTGCTGGCTCAACACCTAGGAGGCACCGTCATGACCGAACCGACTGAAGAGCGTACGGCCGGGTGCTCCACTGAAGGGGGACGTCGTGCCGACCGTCGTTCAACATCGCAACCGTCCCGAGGCGAGCCGCTCCCTCAGCACTCTGGAAAGCCCCGACTACGTCGACGGCTTCACGGTTGCGAGCGCCGTCACGGACACGTCGCCGGAGCGGTGGGCCCGTGCCACGGTCGAAGGCGTGTCCCCTTGGGCACGCTTCGTCGCCTGGCGGGTACACTGCGGCCTGCGTCTCGAGCCGCGGCCGGCGCCGGACTACCTGGCCTGATGCTCTCACCCAGGCTCAGGAGAGGGACAGCCACGTGAGGCTGCCGAACTCGGCCCACGAAGCGCATCCTTGGGTGATCGCCCAGATCGCCCCCGATTTCAAACTGCTGGATGTCTGGGCGCTGCCGGTACAAGGCGGTCGCGACGGATTCGCCTCCTTCCTCGAGGTCGTGACCTCACTCGATCCGGCCCATGCGGACTCGGCAGCCAGTCGCGCGCTGTTCTGGTTGCGATTTCGCCTAGGAGCCGTGTTCGGTTGGGACGATGCCACCAAGAAACGTCCGATCCCCGGGTGCCCTGAAACGACGCTGAGCGCTCGGCTTCCCGACGAGCTTCGAGGGAGCGCGAAGAGTCCGGTGATCAGTGGCGCGATGCAGCGAGCCGCTGGCGGCTTTGTCCCCCTGTATCGCACCGACGAGGAGTGGGCCGCCGAACTCTCAAACGGCACCGTGCATGGCGTTCTGCACCTTGCCTGGGTCGAGCAGGGCGGAGGTGGTTATCGCGCGCAGATGGGCGTTTACGTCAAGCCCCGGGGCAGGCTTGGCGGGATCTACATGATGCTTATTCAGCCGTTTCGCCACCTCATCGTGTATCCGGCACTCATGCGCCACATCGGTCGTGCGTGGGATGCTCGTGACATCAAGCCCTAACACCGCTCGTGACCCTGAGACCCGGTAACGCCCGACGCCTTATCGGAAGGGCAGCCAGAGACCCTCGTTCGGGAACTTGAGGAAGAGATAGGGGTCAAGCCGAGTGCGTTCGAGGAGATCGCGGTCCTCGAGGAGCCACGACCTGCCGGTCAATCACAGCCCCTTGTTCGCCCCCGTCATACCTCCAACCCTGCAGACAGGCATTGAGGCCTTGGTCGCGGGCGCGTTGGCCTGGCTGGCTAAATGAAGGACCGATCAAACGCTTCAACGTCGGAGCAGGACGTGCGCCGTTGCCGCTGATCCCCGTTCTCGAACAGAAGACGATCCACGATCTTCTGCTGGTTCTCGACCTTGCCGGCGCCTTTGTTTTCGCGATTAGCGGCGCGATGCTGGGCGTACGACGCAATCTCGATATCTTCGGAATTCTGGTCCTGTCCTTCGCGGCCTCCAGTGCGGGGGGTATCACACGCGATCTTCTGATCGGCGCCGTCCCGCCCGCCGCGCTCAGTGACTGGCGTTATCTTGCGGTTGCTCTCGCCGCCGGGTTGCTGACCTTTTTCTGCTATTCACTGATCGCGCGCCTTCTTGCGCTCTTTGCCGTCGCCGGCACCCAGAAGGCTCTTGCCTACGACTGAACCCGTTGATGGCGGCGCTGCTGGGCATGCTGACCGGCATCGGCGGAGGCATTGTGCGCGATCTGCTCGTCGCCCGGACACCCGCCGTGCTCCGGAGCGACCTCTACGCTCTCGCAGCACTTGCTGGCGCGGTGCTCGTTGTCGTCGGCCATGGACTGAATTGGCCGATAGTCCCGACCGCTGTCGCAGGAGCTGGCGTCTGTTTCGGGCTTCGCCTGATGGCGATCCGGCACGGCTGGAATCTACCAGTCGCCCGGTCGATCGAAAGCGAGGATGAGCGTGAATGATGACCGTGGCACACCCGTAGTAAGGCGATCACGGCCCCATGGTCGTGGAAACGACAGGAGCGTATTGCTCGCGCTTGCCCATCGCGTCTAGACTAGGTTCTGTCACTTTCACTTAGCTGTCGTGTGCTCCGCGCCGCCGGCCTGATAAAGGTCTTTCAAGGCCCTGCAAGCCGTCTTCGCCAGCGCCAACC
This sequence comes from Actinomycetota bacterium, assembly GCA_005888465.1. Lineage (GTDB taxonomy): Bacteria > Actinomycetota > UBA4738 > UBA4738 > UBA4738 > AC-55. The sequence goes on along the minus strand of VAYJ01000212.1, from coordinate 4,316 downwards.
ACTCGGGCCGGCTTTTGACCTGCTCGTGATCGATAAGCTGTTCTTCGACGGCACCAGCCAGAAACAAGGTCATGTGAAGCACCTCGTGCCGCCCGAATTCATCCATGTGAGACATACCGTTCTTCCTGTCCTGAGTCGCCTACCGCACGCGATCATGGTGGTTCTTCCCCGGTTGCATGTCGAGAAGCACAGGATATTCAATCCTGGGCCTCCTGCGGCATAAGTACCTGCTGTGCTTCAGTTCTTGCTTCCCGGAGGCAGGACTTGTAACGGCATTTGTGACACGGGAGGCCCTGAGGTTGACGAGGTCAGCCCAGGTTCAAGCAGGAGATCCAGAAGTAGTCTCTCAGGGGGGTCGGCTCAAAGTCTGCGCCTAGGCTGTCCGGTGTCACGAGGCGGCCTCTGGTCGCGGCAGACTCCTGTGGGCAGGCAAGGCGAAAGGCTTGTTGCTACTTCGCCCCCGACGACAACGAGCACCGCGCCAGCAAGTGCTGCGAGAGCGTAGAGGTCGCTCCGGAGCACGGCGGGTGTCCGGGCGACGAGCAGATCGCGCACAATGCCTCCGCCGATGCCGGTCAGCATGCCCAGCAGCGCCGCCATCAACGGGTTCAGTCGTAGGCAAGAGCCTTCTGGGTGCCGGCGACGGCAAAGAGCGCAAGAAGCGTGCCTGCAGCCACCTTTAGTACTGCAGGAACAGGCTCTTCTCAAGATGACGCCACCTCAGCGTCGTGTACTAAACCTCCGGGAAGGCAGGGTGACCGACTGCAACGCGATCATGAAGCCGATCACCCGATCAAAAAGGTCAGTCAGCGAAAGCCTTCGAGTCTTCGAAATGCGGGCGCAGGGTCCAGAGCAAGCCCTAAGCTTGTCCTCCTCAGTCGATCCGATGAACACAGCGCCCCCGACGGTTCGTGGCGGATGTTTTGAGTTTGCAAAACGCTTGACGAGGCGACGTTCCGAGAGAAAGCACACCCGTCGGTCTGACTTCCCACTGATTCTTCCCGAACGCCGGATCTAGCTGGAACGACGTGGCTCGAGCTGTACGTCCGGTCCACCAGAGGTTGGACCGATCACGAGGCCTAGCCGACGCCGAGGACGCTTCGACGCGATCGCGGTTCTCCTCGGGCTTGGAGTCTTTTGTTCCGCATTCGGAGAATGCCTAATGGTCCGCTTGTCTGCCATGACGGGCACCGTTCCATTCTAGGGATCCCCTGACCCCTCTGAGAAAAAGCGAGCTGGGGAAGCGGGGGAGACTCTGTCCCCGGCCAACCCCCGATTCCAGCCCAATATGCGCCCTCGGATGCCGGGCGGTTGTTTTAGACCCCTACTGTCGGATATCTGCGTGGCGCGCTCGGTCTGTCTCGAGCTCTCGGGAGTACTTCTCGGTGAACCGCTTGTACTCCTCTTCAGCCTTGTCCCGGGCATACCCGTAGCGCTGCTGGAGCAGACCGAGCAGCTGGTCGCCTTTGCCCTCAATCTTGTCGAGGTCATCGTCCGTGAGCTTGCCCCACTGCTCCTTGACCTTCCCCTTCATCTCCCGCCACTTCCCCTGCAAGACGTCTTTATTCATCAAATCCTCCTTTCGTGGCGCAGTTGAGACTTCTGTGGCAAGACATCAGAGCTCATACTTCTCGGCGACCGGAGTCCGCATACCCGGCTTTGCCGAGTCGTCCACATCTTCATCTTCCAGAGGAGCGGTCGCGGCAAGCACCTGCACGCTGACGTGATCGCCGCTGACAAAAGCGGCCAGCGGTCGAATCCACTGAAATCCTCTGGCTGACGCCTCTCTGAACGCCGAATCGAGGGCCGCATGTACGGCCGCGTTGACCCCAGCCTGCGAGCTGTTCTGGAGCATGACGGTTGTCTCGATGACCGCGACATCGGCGAGAGAAGGGTTGGGTATAAGAAGCTCTATCAACGCCATTGTGGCAAGCACAAGCGACCGGATGAATCTCCGATGTCTCCAACTCATTTTCGACATTCCTCCTTGGGCGCGACGTAGCCAGGATCGTGCCAACATGCTGGCTCCGTGACGCCCTCTCTCCGAACCCGCCGGGACGCCGGAAAACTTACGTCCAAGGAGAATGCTTACGTCAGAGAGAACGGTAAGGATTACCGGCAATAATTTCGTTAGTGGAGATCATCGGACGTCATACCTCTTGCCCGACGGCGGGAACGGAAAGCCTGCGCGTAACCTAGACAGGGCAGGGCGGCCAAGGCGGCGACCAAGGCCCCGACCAAGGCCTCGACCTTCTCATAAGATCGCGTATCTTCAGATCCTCAAGAGCACCTTCGGACTCCTGAAAAGGCGACCAATCTCAGTATTGGATCTTCATTTCCGCGGAGGACTTTCACCTGTTTCTCTGTCTCATTCCAGGGGTGCACCCCACTCATGTCGTCGTGAGACTGCTCCGGCATGCCGATGCAATCCTCGCGCTTTCACCACGGCCCTAAGGCTTTATTGCCAAGGGGCAGCCGACTGACAAGGGGGACGTACAAGGAGGGAATACCCATGGCACGCTGTGACGTGTGCGGCAACGATTACGCACATACGATGGAAATCCGTCTCAAGGGTGTCACTGGCACGTACGATTGCTTCGAGTGCGCGATTCACGCCGTGGCTCCGCGTTGCGAGCACTGCGGCTGTCGGGTCATTGGTCATGGCGTGGATGCGGGGGGAAAGATATTCTGCTGCGCCCACTGCGCGCAGATGGCCGGCGCTCATCCGATTCATGCATGAGGCGTTGGATGCATCCTGCTCAAGGATAAGAACGTGGCATCCATGGAGCAGGGGAAGCCATCGGCAGTGGTTGCCCGAGAGTTTGCCGTAGGGCGCGTAACTCTGACCGGGACAATACTGCCGGCGGGGGGATCCTGCACGGTGGCAATGGAACTAACGCTCTGCCCGGACCTCTCTATGACGGCTGGTCAGGCGAGTTGGTAGGGCCGCAAGCTCACCATCGGCCCCTTCTGTAGGCGAACCTGAGAATGATTAGAAGTACCACGGCGCCAATAGTGGCGGCGATGATGGCGGGGACAATGCCGGCACCAAGGTGGATACCCAACCGGGGCAGCAACCAACTGCCGATCAAGGCGCCGACGATCCCAATGGCGATGTCGGCGATGAGACCGTAGCCGGTGCCCCGCACGAGGTGTCCGGCCAGCCATCCCGCGATGAGACCGGTCAGTAAAATGACGAGTAGACTTTCATTCGACATGGATATCCTCTCCCATGACCGTGGTACGGTTCGGTTCCCAGCCAGAGGCACTCCTGGCTCCGCAGTTTCGCCAGCTGGATGTGGCAGGCATTCTGAGTGCGAGGGCACGCCCTGTCAACGGCGGCCGTATCTCCCTGGCCTTCCAGCCGTTCATGCGGAGGTGTTCGTAGCGGAGTCGGAGGACGGGCTCTTCCCTGTCACACTTCGGGCACGCGCTCGAATAATCCCCTTGACCCACTGGAAACCCACTGGCGTAACAGCGTGAAAGGATACGCTGGAAGCGGGTTAGGTGGATTAGGTGGGTTTCTGTAGCCGCTGATTAGGACACCGGAAGAAGGCAGCAAACGAGACCATCAATCGCGAGTTAGCGGCTCTCAGGCGGATGTTCATCCTAGGTGAGCGCAGCGAGAAGGTCCTCAAGCGACCGCACGTTGAACTCCTCCGAGAACACAACGCCCGCAAAGGCTTTCTCGAGCCTGACCTATTCCGTGCCGTCGTTGCAGGGCTGCCGGACGACCTCAAGCCGTTGGTTGAGGCCGCGTATCTCACGGGGTGG
>VAYJ01000212.1:0-495 GCA_005888465.1 Actinomycetota bacterium | reverse complement strand
GAAGGCCGGCAATTCCCCCTCATCCTCGCTCTCCGAAGTGTCTTGGAGGCACAGAAGAACAAAGCGGATGCCCTTGCCCGCGAGACCGGGGAGATCATTCCCTGGCTCTTCTTCCGTCGGAATGGTGAGCCGATCAAGGATCTCTACGGCGCGTGGGACCGGGCGTGCCGCACGGCAGGGGTCGCCGGCCTTGTCCCGCATGACTTGCGCCGGTCAGCTGTGAGGAATCTCGAACGTGCCGGCGTCCCGCGAGCCACGGCAATGAAACTGGTCGGTCCACAAGACCGAAGCCATCTATCGCCGTTACGCGATCGTGGTCGAGTCCGACCTTCTTGCGGGCGGCGAAAAGCTAGACGGGCTCCACCAGAATCAAGGCCTCGCCAAGCCAACCGTCGTTCCATTCCCGAAGTCGCACTGACACAAAACCGACACAATTTCGCACCAAAATCACCGACGAACACACTCCACTGGTCGAACAAGTGTCTGATTTTGAAT
>VAYJ01000216.1 GCA_005888465.1 Actinomycetota bacterium | reverse complement strand
CACGGCCGCGAAGTGCGGCTCGCAGGGCAGGATCGGGATCGCCCGGCGCGCCTTGATGAAGCTACGGGCGAGGACGGCGGCGCCGACCGGGCCGTCGGTCTCCGCCACGCCACGCCGGATCCACGGAAACTCCGGAAAGCCGGTGAGGATCGCGATGACCGCGCCGTCAGGCGTCCGCGCCAGCGCCTCGCGGGCGGCCGCGAGACCGAGCGGCCCGCCGACGAGACGCCGCGCCTCGTCGTGTAGCGCGGCAATGGCGCCGCGCCGGGGAAAATCGAGGTTCGTCAGCCGATCGATCGTCTCCGCCGCCGTCAGGATCGCCGTGTCCGCGGCGTCGCTCGCTGTCATCCCGCCGCCCTGGTCATTTCGCTCCTATCTGTCTCTAGGGGTCTGTGAAGCGCCAAGCTCAGCGATGCCCTTTAAATCCAAGCATTCATCCTACTCTTACGGCTATCGATCCTATCATCCTGGCGCGGCGCGGGGCGCCCGGTGATAGAAAAAATGCCGCCCTTTGCCTGCCTTGCCAATATCCTCGTACACCGGACTCCGCAGGCCCGGCCGTTGCATGAGGCCGGCTCATTTTGCGGCACGCGAGGTTCCTGTGTGCGCAGGCTACTGATCGCGAACGCTCTGCTGCTCCTGCTGGCCGCGCCCGCACGGGCGCAGGGGAACGATGACGCGCAGAAGTGCGCCGAAACGTCCATACCGGATCTGGCCCTGGCCCGGTGCACGCGCGCCATCCAGTCGCGCGAGCTGTCGGAGCCGAACATGGCCGCCGCCCTGAACAATCGCGGCAATGCCTATCAGAGCAAGGGCGACTACGCGCGGGCCATCGCGGATTACAACGAGGCCATAAAGCTCAGCTTCGATTCCGCGATGATCTACAACAACCGCGGGCGCGCCCATCAGCAGCGGGGCGACTACGAGCGGGCGATCCAGGACTACGAGCAGGCCATCCGCCTCGATCCGACCTCGGCCCTGGCCTTCAACAACCGCGGCCGTGTGAACCATCTCCAGGAAAATTACGCGCAGGCCATCGAGGACTACGACAAGGCGATCGCCCTCGATCCGGCTTATCAGCTCGCTTATTACAACCGGGCCTTCGCCCGCTTCGATCAGGGACTCTTCAGCGCCTCCGTGTCCGACTTCGCCCGGGCCGTCGAGCTCGACCCCTCGAGAGCGTATCGCGTGCTTGGCCTGTACCTGGCCAAAGCCCGGGCCGGCGACCTCGATCGCAAGGACTTGGCGCGCCATGCCGCGCGGCTCGACCTCACGCGCTGGCCGGGCCCCGTCGTCGCGCTCTTTCTCGGGCAGATCACGCCGCAGGCCATGATCGCCGCCGCCCAGGATCCCGATCCAAACGCGCTGCGCGAGCGGTATTGCGAGGCTTATTTCTATGCGGGCGAGTTCTATCTGATCCATGGCCAGCGGACTGCCGCCGTCCAGATGTTTCAGTCGGCCGTGGCCACCGCAACGACGAGCCTCGTCGAGCACTCGAGCGCCAAGGGGGAGCTGCGCCGTCTGGGCCGCATGGGGGAGCGAAAAGGTGGCGGAAATTAGGAATCCCTAGGGTTGTTTCGAGGGGAGACGCGGCCAGCGCCCGCGCTACAACACCGTGCGGCGATGGCGCGTCATCCGGCGCGCTGCTTTGCGATCAGCTCACGTACGGTGGGGACCAGTTCGACGGGGACCTCCATCGCGGTATGAGTGGTCGCTTCATAGGCGGCTTCATCTTCGGCGACGGCTTCCTCATCTGACTGCGCTTCGTAGTGCTTCAGAATGCGGCGCACTCGTTTCTCGTCCCAACCAGCGGGATACTTTGGTTGCCTCACTGCTTCCGCCTGCGGTCTCTCACCGATAAACGTCCTTGCGATGACCGACCCGGACTACGACGACGACCAACTCCTCGTCCCCCACTGAGTAGATGACTCGATACCGATCCACTCTAATTCGATACCGATCGTTCTCTCCGGGCAGCTTCTCGCAACCGGGCGGCCGGGGATTATCGGCCAGCAAACGGATGCCTGCCACGATACGCTGCCGGTCCTTCTTTTGATCAACGGCCTCGATCTCCTTGGCTGCAGACGGCTTGATCAGGAGCCTATATTTTGCCACGCCGCTTGAGAGCCTTCACGAACTGCTCGAAGTCCACATTCGATTCCCGCTTGCGCTCGTCAAGCGCCGCCAGATCCTCTGCGTCCTCCGCCAAGGTTAGCTTCACAGCTTCGTTGACCATGTCCGAGATGGACTTGTCGGACGCGGCCGCTCTGAGCCGCAGGGCCCGGTGAATATCCGGATCAAAATACACGGTCGCACGTTTTGGAGTAGTCATGTGCACATTTTAGCGCTTTGACGCTTAGACGTCAAAGCGGCTCTGCCGCTGGACCCGGATCCTTCCTCTCTGTAAAGGTCTTGATCGCGGTCAGCCGATCCGGACCAGGCCGATCAGCCGGTCCAGCGCGATGATCAGCACGAGGGCCAGCACGACGAAGATCGTCGACACGGCGTTGATGGTGGGGTCGAAGTTGTACTCCGTGTAGTTGAAGATCCGCAGCGGCAAGGTCGTGGTGCGGGCGCCCGCGATCAGGAGCGTCACTGCCAGCTCGCCGAACGAGATGATGGCCGCGAAGATGGCCCCCGCCACGATTCCTGGCCGGAGCAGCGGCAGCGTTACCCGCCAGAAGGTCCGCAAGGGCGTCGCCCCCAGGTTCTGGGCCGCGCGCTCCAGCGCCGGATCCAGGTTGTGCACGCTGATCGACACCAGCCGCACCGTGAAGGGCAGTGTCACCACCAGGTGCCCGAGCATCAGCCCCACCCGTGAGTCGATCAGCCCCAGGATGCTGAAGTAATTCAGCAGCGCGATCCCCAGCACGATCTG
>VAYJ01000213.1 GCA_005888465.1 Actinomycetota bacterium | reverse complement strand
CGACGGACGGTGGCGTTTCGATCACGACGTGCCGATCGATGTCCCGGAGACGGTCGAGAAGGTGATCCTCGCTCGGCTCGACCGGCTGAGCCCCGAGGTGCACGACGTCCTTCGCGCGGCCTCCGTCCTCGGTCGGCAGTTCGGCCTGCCGCTCCTCGAGGTCGTGGCCGGCGGCCCCGCCTCGCTTCCCGAGTCGCTCCGCGAGCTCGAGCGCCTCGACCTCGTACGGGAGGCGCGAAGGTGGCCGCAGCCCGAATACCGGTTCAAGCACGCGCTCATCCAGGAAGCGGCGTATCGAACGATCCTGCGGGAGCAGCGCACGAAGCTGCACGGGCAGGCAGCCGCCTGGCTGCAGGAGCGAAACGCCGGCCATGAGGAGGAGGTCTACGGGCTGCTCGCCCACCATTGGCTCGCCGCGTCCGACGAGGACCGTGCGGTGGTCTACCTCACGCTCGCCGGCGACAAGGCGCGCCAGGAGTACGCCATCGACGAGGCGATCGGCCACTACAGGATGCTGCTGCCGCTGCTCGAACGCCGGGGGGAACGCCGAGCGATCGCGCTCGTGCTCTTCAAGCTCGCCCTGGCGCTGCACACGTCGCTCCGCTTCGCCGAGGCGAACGACGCCTATCAGCTCGCCTTCGGACACTGGACGTCGCCGCCATCCTGGGCAGGAGAGGGAGCGGCGACGCTCCGGGTCGCGACGAGCTTCCTCCCCAACGACGCGGATCCGAAGTCGGCGATCGCCTGGCCCAACATCCAGCTGTGCATGCAGCTGTTCGATCGGCTCGTGGAAGCTTGGCCGGAGCGCACGCTCGGCCCCTCGCTCGCGGAGCGCTGGGAGATCTCGGACGACGGGCTGCGGTACGTGTTCCACCTTCGGGAAGGTCTGGCGTGGTCGGACGGGGTGCCGCTCACGGCCCACGACGTCGAGTTCGGGATCAAGCGAGTGCTCGACCCTCGGAGCCCCGGATCCTCTGTGGCCATCTACTTCGTGTTGGAGAACGGCCAGGACTACTACCTCGGCCGCAACCAGGAGGCAGACCGGATCGGCGTGCGTGCCCTGGACGACCGCACGGTCGAGTTCCGCCTCGTCGCGCCCGCGCCGTACTTCATGAGCGTGATGAACCGCCCGGACGCAGGCCCGCAGCCACGCCACGCCATCGAGCGGGACGGCGACCTGTGGGCCGAACCTGGCCGGCAGGTCGTGAGCGGTCCTTTCCGACAGACGAGGCGAACGGACGACCGCTTGGTCCTCGAGCGGCGCGGCGGGTACGTGGGGGGCGGCCGGCCCGGGAACGTGCAGACCGTGGAGTTCGTCCGCTCGAGCATCATGGGCGCGCTCGAGCCCTACGGTCGAGGTGAGCTCGACATCATCACCGTTCGGTACACGCCCCGGCTCGCGGATCTCCTCCCGGGGGCGCCCCCTCCGGACGCCAAGATGGGCGCCGCCGCCTGGAGCGCCTACGTGGCGTTCGACCATCACCAGGCCGCGAGCGCACACGTGGACTTCCGTCGGGCGCTCGCCCATGCCATCGATCGCGCGGCGCTCGCGACCGTGGCCCCAGGGAATCTGATCGTGGCGGACGGTGGCCTTGTGCCGCCGGCTCTTCAGGGCCACACGCCCGACATCGCCCTACGCTTCGACCCCGAGCTCGCAAGACGCTACCTCGAGCGATCCGGCGTGACCGAGCCGATCGAGGTGGGGGCCATGGAGGTGTGGGACGCCATCTTGCGAACCGTCGCCGAGAGCTGGGAGTCGGTGCTCGGTCTCCCCGTGAACGTCCGGTCGTGGACCTGGAAGGACGAGGAGGCCGCCCAGATGAACGGCACAACCGTCAGCGCGCCCATCACCATCAAGGGATGGCTGCCCGGCTATCCCGACCCGGAGTACTTCCTTCGACTCCTTCTGCATTCGGACAGCAAGACGAACGAGGGAGGGTTCACCGACCCGCGCTTCGACGAGCTGATCGAGCGCGCACGCCAGGAGCGGAGCGACCGGGACCGTCTCGAGCTCTTCCACGAGGCGGATCGGATGGCGGTGGCGGACCAGGTGGCAATCATCCCGCTGGTGTATGCACGAAACGTCGCCTTCGTGAAGCCCTGGGTGAGCGGCTGGTGGGAGTTCGGCAAGACCTCGGCGTCGTTCGCCGACCTCGTCGTCGAGGGCGATCGCGACGATCGCTAGGGCATCCCGAGCCCGGTCGTGAGCGCGCGGAGCGTCAGGCCGAACACGAAGAACGCCGCGATGGCGAACGCCTTCCACGTGTCCGCCTCGTCGGCCATGCGGCGCGCCGTGACGTGGGTCGCGACCAGGACGATCGCCGGGAACACCGTGCCGTAAAGGTAGTGCAGGAACGAATCCGCCCGACGGCCGGAGAGCAGCAGGATGCCACCGGCCAGGAGCTGCAGGATCAACAGGACCTGGAGCAGGCCGAGCAGGCGCCAGTACCGGGGCGGGGGTTCGCGCTTGACGACGAAGGACACGGCGCCCCATCCGAAGAGCACGAACCAGCCACCCACGATCGCGAAGCCGATCGCGGCGTGCACGACGCAGACGGCCGTGCCGCACGGCAGGGCGGAGAGCATGGGCGCTCGATGCTACCGGCTGGCTGACGCGCGAGCTGGACCCGTGGGGAGGTACGACGACGGGCACTCGGGCGCGGCGATGTCCCCGTTGCCCGCCAGGACCCGCAGAAGCAGCCCGCGGAGGGCTTTCGCGTCGGCGGCGCTCAGGTGCCGGCTAAAGGAGCGCTCGAAGCCTTCGACGAACACCGGCATGGCCTCGGTGAGGAGGGAGCGGCCACGGGCGGTCGCGGTCGCGTAAACGACCCGGCGATCGGACGCGCACGCCTCCCGCAACACGAGCCCCGCGTCGGCCATCCGATCGACCAGCCTGGTCACGCCGCTTTTGCTCAGCAGGACCGAGCGCGCCAGCTCCTGCATCGCCAGGCGGCCGTCCGGCTGGGCCGTGAGCTGAATGAGCACCTCGAACCACGAGAGTGGCAGGCTCCCTTCGGCGAGGAGCGCCTCCTCCAGCGCGCCGACGACCGTCGCGTGCGTCTGTAGGAGCGCCATCCAAGCGGCCATCCGCTCCTCGTCCATCCTCCTGCCCATGGCTCGATGGTACCAGGGCAGTAGTTGACGATACAACCACTTCTGTCGTATCGTTGCCCCGGCAACCATCTCAAGGAGGCAGCCATGGACGAGTCGGCGATCAGGACGATCGACGGGGTCCAGTCACCCGTTGCGGGCACGTGGGTCTTCGATCCCGCACACACGAAGCTCTCCGCGATCGGACGGCACATGATGATCACCAAGGTGCGCGGGGGCCCGAGGATTCCTCCGTCGAGGTGACGATCGCCGCGGCTAGCATCGACACGGGCGTCGAGCGCCGCGACGACCACATGCGCTCAGCGGACTTCATGGACGTCGAGCGGTTCCCGACGATCACGTTCCGGAGCACGCACATCGAGCGCGTGGACGGGCCAAGGTTCAAGGTCACGGGCGACCTCACGATCCACGGGGTGAGCCGGCCGATCACCCTGGACGTGGAGTACTTGGGCGTGCAGAAGGCGCCGTGGGGAGACGACATCCGCATTGGGTTCACCGCCTCCGGCGTGCTCGAGCGCGAGGCGTTCGGCATGACGTGGAACGCGGCGCTCGAGACGGGGGGGATCCTCGTGAGCAAGACGTTCGAGCTGGAGCTCGACGTGCAGGCCAAGCTCGAATCGGCCGTGTCCGTCGCCTGAGCTTCGCGAACCAACTCATCTCGCGGACGGGGTAGAGTGGACCCGTCTTCCGAGGGGTTCTCGGACATACCGGTTCGCGAAGGGAGAGTTCACCCATGCTCGATCGGATCGCACGGTGGAGCTACCGCCGGCGCTGGTGGATGCTCGCCATCTGGATCGTCGCGCTCGCAGGATTCCTGGTACTCGGCCAGACGGCAGGCGGTAAGTACGCGGAGGACTTCTCACTTCCGGGAACGGAATCGCAGCACGGGTTCGATCTGCTGAAGGAGCAGTTCCCCTCGCAGTCGGGCGACCCGGCGCAGATCGTGTTCAAGTCGGACGCGGGCGTCACGGATCCCGCCGTCCAAGCGACCATGCAGGGACTGTTCGACAAGATCGCGAAGCTCCCGCTCGTGGACGGCGTCCAGAGCCCCTACGCGCAGGGCGGCCCGCCCGCGGTCTCGCGTGACGGGAAGATCGGGTACGCCACGGTCCAGTTCGCGGTCGCGGCGCCCAAGGTTCCCAAGGCCGAGGTGACCCAGATGGAGGACTTCGGCCAGGCCGCGGAGTCCTCCGGCCTGGAGATCCGCTTCGGAGGGCCGGTCATTTCCCAGTCCGAGTTCGCGCCGCCGGGTAATGCCGAGGCGGTCGCCGGCCTCGCGGCCATCATCATCCTGCTCATCACGTTCGGCTCGGTCCTCGCGATGGGCCTCCCCCTCTTGATGGCGGCCTTCGGCATCGGGATCGCGCTGCCGTTGATCCTGCTCTTCGCCCGCTTCCTCTCGGTACCGAACTTCACCCCGCAGCTTGCGTCGATGATCGGGATCGGGGTCGGGATCGACTACGCCCTGTTCATCGTCACGCGCTACCGGCAGGGACTTGACGAGGGACGCGACCCCGAGGACGCGGTCGTCCGCGCGATGACGACCTCCGGCCGCGCGGTCGTCTTTGCCGGGATCATCGTCGTGATCTCGTTCCTGGGCATCCTGCTCATGCAATTCAAGTTCGTCCAGGGGATCGCCGTGGGCGGCGCGGCCACCGTCTTCGTGACGATGCTCGCCGCCATCACCCTGCTCCCCGCCGTGCTCGGGTTCGTCGGGCGCAACATCGACAAGTTCCACATCCCGCGCCTGCGCCGGTCGGAAGCCCAGCATCACGAGACGTTCTGGTACCGCCTCACGATCCCACTCTTCAAGATGCGGCTCGGGTTCGCGGACGCCGGCAACAACCCGAAGACCTCGCAGAGCCGCCAGGCCTACGACCTGCTGACAGCCGGGTTCGGACCGGGGTTCAACGGGCCGCTCTTCCTCGTCGCGAAGACCGGCGGGCCGCAGGGCATGTCCACGCTCCGGTCCCTGAGCCAAGGCCTGGCCACGACGCCCGGCATCGTCGCCGCGACGCCCCCGATCCCCAACCAGTCGGGCACAACGGCCATCATCACGGTCATCCCGACGACGTCCCCTCAGGACGCGGCCACGAGCGACCTCGTGCACCAGCTGCGCGATGAGACGATCCCGCAGGCCATCACGGGGACGAACGTCCATGTGTTCGTGAGTGGGCTGACCGCGATCTCGATCGACTTCTCGCAGAAGAACGCCCAGCGCCTGCCGATCCTCATCGCCGTCGTGATCGGGCTCTCGTTCATCCTGCTGATGGGCGTGTTCCGCTCGCTGCTGGTGCCGGTGAAGGCCGCGATCATGAACCTCCTTTCGATCGGGGCCGCCTACGGCGTCCTGGTCGCCGTCTTCCAGTGGGGATGGCTCAAGGGCGTGATCGGCATCGACAAGGCCGGGCCCATCGAGGCGTGGGCGCCCATGATGCTGTTCACGGTGCTGTTCGGCCTCTCGATGGACTACGAGATCTTCCTGCTCCCGCGCATCCGCGAGGAATACCTGCGAACTCGTGACAACAACGTCGCTGTCGCGAACGGCGTGGCCGCAACGGGTCGGGTCATCACGGCCGCTGCGGCGATCATGGTCACGGTGTTCCTCTCCTTCGTGATCGGGTTCCCGCTTCGCCAGATCAAGCTCTTCGGGCTGGGCCTGGCCGCCGCCGTGCTCGTCGACGCGACGATCGTGCGGATGGTGCTGGTGCCGGCCACGATGGAGCTCCTCGGTGAGGCGAACTGGTGGTACCCGAAGTGGCTCTCGCGTG
>VAYJ01000211.1 GCA_005888465.1 Actinomycetota bacterium | reverse complement strand
AGCTGGGAACGGTCGTCGAAGAGATCGGCGAGGGCCTTCGTGCCGTCCTCCGTCTCGAAGCGGTAGTCCTTCTCGACCGGGACCCAGGGCAACTCGCGCCGCTTCCTGGCCAGTTCGTCGCCTCGGCGGGTGAGCTCCTTCTCCTCCTTCAGGAGCTCGTCACGCTGCACCTGCCACTCCTCCTGCCTAGCGACCCTGTGCTCCGTCATCACCGTGCCTCCTCCTGTCTGGTCCGCGGCGCCAGCCTACATGTGCAAGGCCTTCGTGGGTCATGACTCACCTGTCGATGAGCGAAGGCGACGCCGAATGGGGCGAGCACGTCGGTGACAGCGAGTACCGCGGCCAGGAGTAGCAGGCGCCGCGCCGTCGGCGAGGTGACGTAGTGGATCGCGGGGTGTATGTGGAGCTCCCGAGACTTCACAACCACTCCGCGTTCTCTCCACGCGAAGGGCGGAGGAACACTGTAAAACCGCAACGCTTCGGGCTCGTGCATCTGGGTGATAGCTCGGGGGCTCGAAGGCGTTGGCCTCGGACGAGCCCATGAGCGATGAAGGCGCGGCCATCGCCGAGCTCGCCAGAACGTCTGTTCCTTTTCGCTCCCGCGCTTCCGCCGGTCACAGCGTTGCGGAGGCGGACGGGAATCGAACCCGCCTGCCAGCTCTCGCCGGCACACCGGTTTTGAAGACCGGGGGGCCCACCAGGCGCCCTGACGCCTCCGGGCGAAATCCTACGCGGGTGTGGCCGCAGCCCCGCGCCGGAGGCGGTGATCGAGCGCGTCCGCGCCGGTCGCGAGCCCGAGATACAGCGCCGCCACCCAAACGCAGTTGATCAGGACGGGGACGTAGCCGAGCGCCGCCACGTCCACGAACGGGTAGGGGTAGAAGTGGACGAACGCGCCCCGGATCAGCGTGAAGGCCAGCCATGCCACGGGGAACACCACGGAGAGCCGCGCGACTCTGCGCGACGTGAGCCCGCGTGGCCCGAAGATCAGCCACCCGAGCACAGTCAGCGCTGGCACCACGGTGTGGATGAGGTTGTCGGCGACGAGGGCCCAGCTCTCCAAGTCGAACAGCCTCGCCAGGACGGTGTGGTAGACGAGGCCGGTGATGGTGATCGCCACGACGCCGGTCAGCCGCCACGTGTTGAACGCGAGCGACGACCGTTTCGGGTTCATCGCGAGCAGCAGGCTCGTCCCGCCGGCGATCAGGTTCGACTGAATCGTGAAGAACACGAACACGTTCAGCGTGCGGGCGGTGGGCGTCTTGAAGAAGCCGGTCTTGAGGTTCGCGGTGACGAAGAGCTGGATGACGATGCCTGCCAAGGCCGCGAGCGCCGTGAGCCCGAACCACAGACGCGCCTTCGACGCACGCACGCCGGGCATCGAACCCGGGCGATCGTCCATCGTCAGGGTCCCGCGACCTGGGGGATGATCCGCTCACCGATCAGTGCCACCGCGTCCAGGTCGTCGTGCAGGAGATGCTGCAGCATGACGCGCTGAACGCCTGCCTCCGCGTAGGCGGCTAGCTGCTCGATCACGCGTTCCGGCGTCCCGACAATTCGTTCAGGACCGAGCCCCGCGAGGTAGCTCGCGGGGTCGCCCGTGTCTCCACGGCGAGCGAGCAGCCTCGCGACCCTGGCCTCGAGGTCCTTCTCATCGGACCCGATCAGCGTCGTGGTCATGAGGGAGAGGACAAGCGTGGATGGGTCGCGACCCAGGCTCTCGCACGCCACGTTCAAGCGGTCTCGTCCCCGGCGGACCTCGTCCGGGGCGACGCCGTTCACGTTGTACTCGTCTGCCCATCGTGCCGCGAGCCTCGCGGCGCGAGGGCCGGCATCTCCGCCCAGGATCAGCGGCGGGTGGGGGACCTGGACGGGTTTGGGCAGGGAAGGGCATGCTTCGAGCCGGTAGTGGGCGCCCTCGAACGTCACGGGGGCGGGGTCCCGATCCAGGAGCCGGTGGACGATCTCGACCTGCTCCTCCAGCATCGAGTACCGCTCGGCGGCAGGTGGGAAGGGGAACCCGTACGCTCGATGCTCGCCCTCGAACCAACCCGCTCCCATACCGAGCTCGATGCGCCCCCCGGACGCGTGGTCGGCGGTGACGACCGATTTCGCGAGCTGTGAGGGATGGCGGAAGGTGACCGGCGAGACGAGCGTCCCCAGGCGGATCCGCTCGGTCGAAGCTGCCAGGGCGCAGAGGGTCGCCCACGCGTCCAGGGCCCCCCATTCGGACGGATGCCCGAACGAGACATAGTGGTCGGATCGGAACAGGGCCTCGAACCCGCCCCGTTCGCACGCCTTCGCCAGGGCGAGCCACTGCTCCCAGGTGACGCCCTCCTGGCCCTCGATCATCAGGCAGACCCGCACCCGCAGCCTCCTCCCATTCGTCTCGTTCCGGTATGCCGCCCGACGATCGCACATCCGGGGCGCGCGCATGGCAGGGGCTTAGCATGGACCGAGTGGAGGCCGCGTTCTTCGACCTGGACAAGACCGTCATCTCGCGGTCGAGCTCGCTTGCCCTGACGCGGCCCATGTATCGCGCGGGGCTGGTGTCGCGCTCGGCGTTGATGAAGGGCGCCTATGCCCAGCTCGTCTACCTGCTGCTGGGGGCTGACGAGCGGAAGATGGACCGCGCGAAGCAGAGCATGCTCGCGCTCAGCCGCGGGTGGGAGAAGGGCCAGGTCGAGGCCGTGGTGAGGGAGGCGCTGTCCCGGCTGATCGATCCGTACATCTACCTGGAGGCGGTCGATCTCATGGAGCTCCACCGCGCGCGCGGGCGCCGCGTCCTTATCGTCTCGTCCTCGCCCGAAGAGGTAGTCCGGCCACTCGCCGAGCATCTCGGCGACGTCGAGGTCATCGCCACGCGGGCGAAGGTCGAGGACGACCGGTACACGGGAGAGCTCGAGTTCTACTGCTACGGCGAGGGGAAGGCCGCAGCCATGCGCGAGGTCGCGGCGCGGGAGGGGCTGGACCTCGCGGGGTCGTACGCGTACTCGGACTCGATCACGGACCTCCCGATGCTCGAGGCCGTCGGTCAGCCGGTCGCCGTCAATCCCGACCGCGAGCTTCGGCGGGAGGCGGATCGCCGCGGGTGGCAGATCCGGGACTTCCGCCGCCCGGTCCGGCTGCGGGAGCGACTGCCGCAGGTCCCGGCCTCGGGTCCGAGCATCGCGGCCATGGCGGCCGGCGCGCTTGCCGTCCTCCTCGGCTGGCGCTACGTGCGGCGGCTGGCGAGCGCGAGGCGCGCAGCCCGCGGGTAGGGCCGTTCGCTCAGAGCTCGGCTCGCCAGAGGACATCCCGGTCGTCGATCGAGAGGCTCGGGCGCGGATGCGTGCCGTCGGACAAGGTGATCGTCACCGAGCGAGGCGCTCCTTTCAGCCCATGCGGGAAGCGAACAAGCGAGGCGCCGATGCCCACGATGGTGCCGCCCGCGTTTCGAACGAGCTTCCCGTCGCTCACGATATTCCCTACCGCGGTGGGGCGGGTGTTCCAGAGCGACGCGCAGTGGTCGGCGTGGCCGCTTCCCAGGATCGTTCCCGCGAGGTCGGCGGGGTGGCCGACCAGCTCGAGGAGCGCGCTCCAGCCGTCGCCACCAGCGTCGTCGGTGAAGAACCCGTCGAAGAGGTTGTTGAGGGCCTGGCCGCCCGTCGCGTCGCATCGAATGACGGATACCTTGCCGCCCGAGTAGCGGTTCCGGACGTTCATCCCGATGCAGTGGTTGTTCGAGGCGCCGTCCTCCAACAGGAGGGCCGGGCCGACGGCGGTGTCGTAGAAGACGTCGATGAGGGTGTTGCGCGGGCCCGTGATCCTGACCGTCGCGGTGGATGAACCTTCGCCACCCCCGGCCACGCCCGTCACGTGTAGCACCCCGTACATGCCGCCCGAGCCGGCGATCCACAGGGGGATCTGCCCGCGCTTGACCCTGGCGCCCCACATGATCGTGTCGCTGCCCTGCTGGTACATCGCGTACCCGGTCGATCCCGTCTGCTGGAAGAGCCCACCCCAGATCGTGCAGCGCTCTCCAACGGCCTTGAGCGCGTACGTCTTGCCCCGCCGGGCCGACACGTTGTTCAGCTGGACCTCGTCGGTTGCGACCTCGAGGGCCGCGTCGGCGCTGTCGGCGCCGTCCGCGACGACGCTCGAGATGGTCGCCCCGGGTTCGGTGAGCCGAACCGTCGCGGCCATCGCCTTCGTCGCCCGCAAGATCGCGCCCTGGACGGGGACGGTCGGCCGGTCGTAAGCAGCGTCCGACCAAAGGACCTTGCCGGCCCCGACCTCGATCGTGTCGCTCGTTCCCCAGATGCCGGGCGGGACGTAGACGGCATCGGCAGCTGCCAGCGCCGCCACGAACGCGTCGTGGTAGTCAGACCCAGAGCCTGCATGGAACGCGCGCAGGTCCGCGCGAACCACACCGGCGGGGACGTCCTGCGACGCCCTCCCGAGGAGGACCGGATCGTTACCGAGTCCTGCGCTCGACTTGCCAGCGCGCCGGAACGAATCGAGTCCCGCGCCCGCCGCCACCCCCGTCACGCCACCGACGGCGCCCGCCAGCAGGTCGCGGCGAGTCGGCCGGGCCCCCCGTTTCCCCAACGCCCCTCCTCGAACGGCAACTTCCTTCACCCTAGCGTCAATCGACGCGGTTTCGCGAGGGGGCAAGCGACACCGGCTAGTGGGCGGCGGCGAGGTCCTTGGCGAGTCGCTCGGCCCTGACGGCGGCCTGCGACACGAGCCCGACGGTCAGCTCACCCATGATGGCCAGCAGCTCGGTCTCGACTTTCGGCTGGAGGTGTCCGTCGACCTCGAGCGCCTTCGAGACAAGATCGAACAGCCGCTCGGCCGCCCGATCGAGCCGAGCGACGACGGCCGGATCCGGCTCGGCGGCGTCACTGGCGGGCGCCGAGGCGGCCGCAGCATCCTCTCTCGCCCGTCGCCACTCGATGAGATCGATGATCCCGCTCATGAGGACGATGGTAAGGACGCCCTCTGACAGAGCCTGACCTGCGGCGATGCGGCTCCCGGGCGCCGTAGAATCCGGTCGGCATGCAGCCGAGCGAAGGGTCCACCGTCGTTGCCGAGGTCCTCGCCGCGCTCGCGTACGGGGAGCTTCGCGGGGCCGAGCGGGCGAAGGACTCCGTGCGGCTCGCCCCCGACGCGCGCTCGCGGACCGAGCAAGCCCATGTCGCCAACCTCGAGGTGGCGAACCAGGAGCTGATCGTGGCGCGCCTCCGCGAGCTCGGCGAGGAGGAGCTGACCGACCGCTTCAAGCCGTACTTCGACGCGTTCTTCGATCACACGCAGCCGAAGGACTGGGTCGAGGCGCAGACGTTCCACTACGTCGGCGACGCCCTGGTCTCGGACTTCGCCGACGTCTTGATCCCGCTCCTCGACCGCGTCTCGGCCGAGGTGGTGCGCCGGGCGCTTCGCGATCGCGAGGGTCAGGAGACGTTCGCCCTCGACGAGCTGACGCGGGCGATGCGTGAAGATCCCTCGGCGAGCGAACGGATCCGGAAGTTCTCCCAGCGAGTTGTCGGCGAGGCGTTCACGCAGACCTCGCGGGCCATCGGCGCGACAGAGGGGTTGCGTGCGCTCCTCGGCGGCGCCGAAGCGGGAAGACGGTTCGTGATCCAGATGCTGGACGGCCACCGCAAGCGCCTCGACCGGCTGGGGATCGAGCCCGTCGAGAGCGACTGACGCGAAATCCCCCGAGCGGGGGATTGTTCGCTTCGGCGTGAGTCGCTAGCCTGCTGTCGTCTCGGGAAGCTTCCCCCCCGAGGCTCCCCTCCTTCCCGGCTCCCCCAACTTCCCGTTGCGACCGGATGTGTCGCCGTACGTCGTTGTCCGCTTGCTGGGATGGAGGAGTATCGATGAACGAAGGGGTCCATCGCGAACGATTCGCCGTTGGGTCGAGCCACGCTCGGCTCGTCTCCATCCCCACGATCGAACGACGGGGCGCCCACCCACGAGTGGCCGTCGGCATCCGCGACCTCCGCTTCCACCAGGAGGTTCTCGACTGGATCGAGCGCGATGCGCGCATCGACGTCATCGGCGCCGCC
>VAYJ01000210.1 GCA_005888465.1 Actinomycetota bacterium | reverse complement strand
CAGGTCAGGTCTGCGTGTATCCAATCATGCACATTTACTGCTCGTTTTGGCGGCTCTATCCTGCCGCTATAAGAACATACGGATGTTGGAGATCTTGCGAGTATCGCGGGCAGCCATGTGACGACTTCGAGCGTCATGCCATTTACGATCATCGGCGAGATTCGGCAGGTCCAAACAATTGCGGCAGGCCGAGCAATCCGTAACATAAGCCACCTACGAAAGACATATGGACCGGCACGTTGGCGGAAGCGAAAAGGCTACGCGAGGGTGCGGATGAACGATGGTACCATCGGGCACGGAGAGGTTCACTGGTATGAAGCGCACGGGATTGGCAAGAAAGAGTTCAAGCTCAAGTGGTTCGTTGAAGACTGACTCAGCGAAGCACTTGCCGCGGTCGGGCTATGTCTTGTGCGTGCGCAATGAAGAATATCCTGCCTCGCTGGAGAAGCTGAAACTTTACCGCCGGATTGCCGATGCTCAGTCAGAACGGCACGGTCTTATCCGCGTCATTGACGAATCCGGGGAAGACTACCTTTACCCGGGCGACTTCTTCAGGGCCATAGACATTCCAAAGCCCGTTCGCCGCATGCTTTCTCGCACAAAGTAGCCTGCACGGGCACGTGGGAGGCTCGCCCGGGCCTCTGGCTAGAAAGCTCGGCTCAGGATGAATGCCTCGGTCAGCTGATCGCAGGTCTTGACGTCAACTTGGGCTGGTACCCGCTCCAGCAGCCGCCGGCGCCGGTCGAGATCGAGCCTCGACCAGCTCTCGCCGAGGGAAACAACCACCGGCAGCCTCGTGTTGACGATCGCGTCTAGCTCGATCGTCCACGTGTCGTACTCAAATCCGGCGAGCCCACGATCGTACAGCGAGATGGGAATGTTCACGACGCCGCGCTCGAGCGCCAACATCGCCCCCTTGGTCCGCGACTCCCCGACCAGGAGCCAGTCGAACTTGTGGTAGCAGAGCTCGACGGCCTCCCGTGACTCGGCAGGGCGAGCGTCGGCCAGCCGATAGCCCTTTGTCCGCTGATCCACGCTTCGACACCGGATCAGCTCGGCTCCGAGCTCGTCGGAGGCCAGGGCATCATCTGAGGCGAAGCCCAGCGCATGTCCTTCCCCGGCCACGCGGTGGCGTACCTCATCGAACACCGCCCGCGGCGCGATGAACGTCACCGGCCATCCGAGCTCCTTCGCGACGCGCGCGGTATCCTCGACGAGCCGCATCGCCTGGGAGGGGTCGGTGACGCCCGGGCGCCCTGCCGTGTCCCCCGCGCCCAGATCGTGGACCAGGCAGAACGTCCCCTCCGGCCGAGTGGGCGCCGTGCGCGGCTCGGGACGAACCAGCCGCTGCCGGTTTGCCTCCACGTCGATCGCCCACCAGGGCCCCTGGCGCCGGACCTCGAAGAGGACACCGACCGCGTGGTCGTAGATGCGCTCGAAGAGCGCGGGCTGCGCGGGGCGGGAGTTCTGCATGACCAGCTCCGCGGTCGGCGAGAAGAACGTTCGTACCCGCATCTCGACGGCGAAGTTCAAGAGACCGTTCAGCAGCATGTAGACCCAGCCGCGGAGCGCCGTCTCGATCCGGGTCTTGAGCTCACGTCGTCTCGAGATTCGCTGGACCACGTCCGCCACGTAGTTCAGGCCGAACATCCGATCGCCGTCGACAGCCACGAAACCGAAGGCGACGTGCCCATCCATTCCGTACTGCCGCTTGTGCCACACGATGTCGTCGTCGAAGAACAGCTCGCGCGGGACCCCGTCCAGTCGCGGCGAGGTCGCGTGCAGCAGGATCTCCCACTGGGCCGTGGGATCCGTGATGCCGCACATGGGGCCGGAGAATCGCAGCGCTCCCGGACCCGCCTTCGGAAGGTAGTGGAGCGTGTGGGGAAAGACGTGTCGCCCCTTGAATCCCCTGCCCAGGAACTCTGGCCGCCGTTCGGACGTGACGCTCCAGTAGCGCATTGAGATCGCCGCGGCGGCTACGGTCCCAGGGAGAGAGACGGACGCTCACGGCCCGGCGGATCCAGGCCGGCCCGGCGATCCGCCGAGAGATGGTACGGCAACCCGTACGAGGCGGAATGCCAGGCGATGATCCTTGCCCGCTCCTCGCCGTGCACGCCGTGCTTGTCGAGGATCTTCCGCAGGTCGCCGACCTGCGCCTCGACGCTCCGCAGGGTGAGGCGCTCGCCGCCGTGGTCGCGGTAGTTGTAGAGCTGCGCCGGGACGATCGAGACGCTGGCGCCGCGCTCGAGCAATGTCCAGATCATGTCAAAGTCGTCCGGCCCCGTGAGGCCGACTTGCTCGTCCACCCCGCCCACCTCCCGAAGCACGCTCTTCTCGAAGAGGAAGAAGTGTTGCAGGTACGAAGCCTTCCGCTCGAGGCTCGGCAGCCTCCCGAACTGCTCAAGGCTCGTTGTCCGGCTGACCTGCTCCAGGATCCGCACGCCGTCGGCCGCGCGCCCGCGCAGTCCTGTGCTCACGATGTCGGCATCGTGGCCAAGGCATTGCTCCACGGCATCCGGGTCGAGCCAGTCGTCGGACAGGAGAAAGCCAACCCGCGCCGCGGTCGCCGCGCGGATTCCCGTGTTGAGCGCCGCGGCAAAGCCCTTCCCCTCCTCGGGGAGCACCCGCACATTCCCGTACTTCCGACTCAGCTCGCGCAGCTCCTGGATCGTCGACGCTCTCGTGCGCGGCGAGGTGACCACGATCGTTTCGACGGGCGCGGTCTGGGTGCAGGCAGAGACGATGCACTGCCGCAGCCAGCTCCGCCGCTGGTTCAGGA
>VAYJ01000209.1 GCA_005888465.1 Actinomycetota bacterium | reverse complement strand
AAGCTCTCCGTGAACTGCATGGCCAACGGCCTGGCTGGCCTGTCTGGCCTGGGCTCGGCCGAGGTCCGCACCCGGGACGGGGTGCGGCGCGTGGCCATCCATCTGGCCGCCGAGACCATCAAGGTCGGCCGGGCCCGCGGCCACGAGGTGGAGCCGATCTGGGGCATCATCGCCCAGCGCTTCGTCGACGCCGCCGAAGGGCGGATGCTCGCTGACGTCGAGCGCGACATGGCGGAGCGGGCCAAAGAGCTGGCGGGCGGACGGCCGTCGCTGCTTCAGGACGTCATGCGCGGGCGCCGCACCGAGGTGCAGTACCTGAACGGTTACGTCTCCGAGCAGGGCCGCCAGGTCGGAGTCGCCACCCCGTTCAATGACAAGGTCGTGGAGCTGATCACCCGCGTCCCCCCGGGCACGCTCAAGCCCGACCCGAAAAACCTCGACCCGCTGGTGGCGATGCTGCCGAGGTAGGAGCCAGCTACCGCGACGGCGGCAACTGCTCCTGACGGTGTCGTCCGGTCCGCCTCATGATGGTGGCCAGGAGCTGAGCACGGCTCCGGCCGCTCCATGAAGCCGTCGTACATCAGCCGCCGCGTCATGTCGTCTCGTCGCGCTCCCGCGATAAGAGGGGTGACAAGACGAACCCTCGCAGGGGAAGAGAAAGGTGGATCATGGGAGCAAAGCGCCTGCGCTAGGCGACCTTCTGGGCGGAGGCGGCTATCGGGCTGTCGGGGCGATCTTCCTCTTCTTCCGCTGCCGCGGCACGCGGGGTGGCACTGGCCGCGAGCGCTGAAGCGCCTCCTGGACGATCACCCGTGTTCCACCGATGGTCCCCGACAGCGCCGCGCGCACGGTGCGGCCGGCGGCGGAGCCGATCCGGTCGGCCGCTTCGATCGCCCCCTTGGCCGCGCCTGTCGCGAGGCTACCCACATCCGCGCCGGTCTCCCGGGCGGCCTCGATCGTGCCCTCGACCGCTTTCCGCGCGACCACCGCGACATCCCCTCCGACGTCGTTGGCCGCCTTGACCGCTCCCTTCGAGACGGCGTGCACGACGGGGCCGAGATCGCCGCCGATCGCTTCCATGGCGTGGACCGTGCCCTTGACGGCCTGCTTGGCGACGCTGCCGAGGTCGCCGCCGATCTGCTCGGCGGCCCTGATGGAGCCGCGGACCGCGGCCGCTGCGGCCTCCCCGACTTCACTTCCGACGTCCCGGACTCCGGACAGTGTCGTCACGAGCGTGTTCTTCACGAGATTCACGACACCCGTGGCGATGATCTCCGCGCTGGTGATCGTCCGGCTGCTTGCCCCGACTCTCCGTGCAGGTGACATGCCCTGAGCCCGCTCCGTCCTGGCCTTTGCTTTGCGCGCCATTGGCGTTCTCCGTTCGTGGCTGTTGGGTTGGCTCGTGCCGTCCGCCTCGCCCGAGGTCAGCTGCGTGCCGCACGTTGACGATGACCGTGTGAATGCGGACGGGCCAGCGCCGCCACCCGCTCCGGCTGACGGCGGCCGGCGCGGGGCCGCGGGGCGCCGGTCTCACGTCGAGAAGCCGTGGCTGTTCATTCCCTGGGCTTTTTTGTCAAAGCCATGAGAATGGAGCCACCGATCAGCACTGCTGAGGTGATGCCGGCCAAGGCCAGCAGGCGGGCGCCTCGCATGAACTTACGTTGCATTTCATCCAGCTGGCTCAATTCTACGCGTATTTTCAGATTACCGGTCTTGACCGTGTAGATTCCGCGGCGTATCTCCTTCGGCAGATCAGCGAATAACTCCACGTATTGTGTGAGAACTTTGAGTCCGCGTTTCCCCAAGGCCTGCGGCGATAACTGGTCGATGACAACCTCATTCATGGTGGGTTGTATAGCGACCATCATGTCAAAGTCAGGGTCGAGCTTTTTGAATGCCCCTTCCAGCGAGACAAAAACTTTGAGGAGCATGGCTTGATCCGGCGGCATCGTGAGCTTGTTGTTTCGGATCAAACTCAACAAGTCCCCTACCATGGCCGACAAATCCATGGCGCCCATGGATTTCCCGCCATACGTGCCGAGAAACTCCTCTACAGCTTCCTGCAATTCCCCCGGGTCATCTCCTTCTCTGTCAGCCCACCCCAAGAGAATCGCGCAGAGGCCCTCAGAGTCATTCTGCAGCAACGCCTGCAGCAGCTTCGTGATCTGTTGCCGTCTGACCTCGGAGACGCGTCCGATCATGCCAAAGTCGATGAAGGCGATGCGCTCACCCGGCAATATGAAAAAGTTCCCGGGGTGCGGATCGGCGTGGAACAGTCCATCCATGATGATCATTTTGAGCACCGCGCTCGCCCCTGTTTGGGCAATGCGCTTGCGATCCATTCCGGCTGCATCGATGGCTCGAAGGTTCAGTCCGGGGATCCCATCCACAAATTCCTGGACGTTGATGCGTTCCCTCGTCCATTCCCAATAGATTCTGGGAATCAGGATCTGATCATTGCCCTCAAAATTGGCCGCAACTTGCTCGGCATTATGTCCCTCGGTCGTGAAGTTGAGTTCGCTTTGCAGCGACTTCGCGAATTGCTGGACGACCTTCTGAGGGTGAAAGGCGGCCAGCTGAGGGACATGCCTTTCAGCCAACGACGCCAGATAGGCCAACAGGCGCATATCGGCTTCGATCTTCGGCCGGATCCCGGGCCGTTGAATCTTGAGCACCACCTTGGTGCCGTCTTTCAACGTCGCCCGGTGAACCTGAGCCACTGAAGCGGCGGCGAGTGGAGTGGCGTCTACCTCCTCGAAGATTTCTTTGAGGGGGGCTCCGAGATCTACCTCGATCTGACGGCGAAGCTCTTCGAAGTCCAGTGGGGGAGCTTGCGTTTGGAGTTTTTCGAATTCGGTGATCCACTCGGGTCCGAACAGGTCAGGGCGAGTCGCAAGAACTTGGCCAAGCTTGACAAAGGTCGGCCCGAGGATTTCAAAGACGCGGCATACACGTCGGGGTCGTTCGAGGTGCGCGAGCTCATCGGCATACTTCCAACCCATGAACTTGCCGGTGAGCTCGGCAGCGTCTTCAAGGCCCATTTGCTTGAAGATGTCTCCGAAGCCGGCGAGGCTGAAAACGCGGATGATTTCCTGCAGTCGAGTCAGGTCGGCAATTGTGGATGAGAACGCCATCGTCTACCTCGGAAGCCTCACACGCGGGCCATCGTGGACTGCGATGTGCGCAAGCTCTCCGCCAGCACGTTGTGGGATTCTAACATGTGTGTACGCCGTCAGGATGTTCTCTCGCGGTTTGGCGAGGCGACGCTCAAGGCCCCGCATGCCATTCAACGAAGATCGCG
>VAYJ01000207.1:1024-4343 GCA_005888465.1 Actinomycetota bacterium | reverse complement strand
GGTGGCCGTGACGTCGCGGAAGACCACCCGCTCGGTCTCGCCCTCGCGGTAGAGCTTGGTCAGGCGGCGCAGCTCGACGGCCGGGCTCGTCATGCTGCCCGTCATCTTAGCAAAGGGTCTATTCAGCCCTCGCCTCATCGTGCGTCTCGCTACCGCTCGTCGACACGCTTCAGCTCGAAAAGCAGTTGATCATATCTCGCCGATGTGTATCTTATAGATATATGGCGCCCAAGGGGGGCACCACCGAGTACGCGGTCCTGGGTATGCTCGCCCTCGGACCCGGCTCGGGCTACGATCTCAAGAAGCGCATCGAGGGCAGCGTCGCCCATTTCTGGAGCGAGAGCTATGGGCAGATCTACCCGATCCTGGCCCACCTCGCCTCGCAGGGCCTGGTCGAGCGCCGCCTGGAGCGACAGAAGGGCAAGCCGGACCGCCAGGTGTACTCGATCACCGCGGAAGGCCAGGAGCGGCTCGGCGCCTGGCTGACCGCCCCCGCGCGCGACGAGAGCTTCCGGAGCGAACTCCTCCTCAAGCTCTTCTTCGGGCGCCGTCGGCCCGCCGAGGAGAGCATCCGGCACCTGGAGCGCTTCCGCGAGAAGCAGCAGGCGCTCCGGCGGGACTACGCGGACGTGGAACGCCGGCTGCGGCGCGAGAGACGGGCGCATCCAGACCTGCCGTACTGGCTCATGACGCTTCGCTTCGGACAGCACCGCGCCGGCGCGCTCCTGCGCTGGAGCGACGAAACGCTCGCGGCGCTCGGACGGCTGCGACGCCGTCCGGCCAGACGAGCGAAGAGCCGCTGAAGGAGGCACTCGTGGACACGGTGATACGCGTCGTGCTCTGGATCCATGTGCTGGCGGGCACCGTCGCCCTGCTCGTGGCGCCCGGCGCGCTCCTGACCGTCAAGGGCGGTCCCGCGCACCGGCGCTGGGGCAAGATCTACTTCTGGGCCATGACCGTCGTCGCGGTGACGGCCCTCGGGGTGGGCTACTGGCGATCGCGCGTCTTTCTCGTGCTCGTGGCCGTGTTCAGCTTCTATGCGGCGCTTTCCGGCTACCGCGTGCTCTATCGCAAGCGCCCCGAGCTTGGGCGGGGAGCGACGACCTTCGACTGGATCGCCGCCGTGCTGACGCTCCTGGCCAGCTCGGCCCTGGTCGTGATGGGCATTCTCCGGCCCTCGCCCACGTGGCAGCGGCTCGGTGCCGTGGCCATCGTGCTGGGGATCGTCGGCCTCTTTCTCGCCGTGCGCGACATTCTGGCCTTCGTGAGACCGCCGACGGACCGGAACGCCTGGTGGTACCACCACATGACCAGCATGATCGCCTCGTACATCGCGGTGGTCACGGCATTCTCCGTGGTCAACTTCACCTTCCTTCCCCTCACGGCCAAGTGGCTCTGGCCGACGATCATCGGCACGCCGCTCATCTTCATCTGGGTCACCTACTACAAGATCCGCTTCAACCGCCGGAAGGGCGCTACCCAGCCGGCCTAGCCGCTCTACAAGCGCTCGCTAGCGATCGGGGAGAAGGCTTTCGGCCCCGAGCATCCCGAGGTGGCCACGAGTCTTGAGAATATGGCGGCGCTGTATTGAGAAACTGGCCGTGAGAAAGCGCGGGGGCGTTAGCGAAACGAGCCGCCACCATTCGGGCAATACAAACACGGGTTCGAATCCAGAACGGACCACCCAGCCTGGTGGCAGGCCTGCTGACATTCCCGTTCGTGGGAGAAGCCCGCGCCGCGAGAGGGTCGCATCCCCCCAAGGGGAAACAATCCAGCCTTGGTCATGAGGAAATTCGTAGCGCGACGTTGCCCAAGGCCCGAAGCAAATCCTCGGACTACCTGACTATCGACGCCCTTCACTTTGGCCGCATTCTGGGTAGTTGGGATGCTTCTTCGGAGAGAAGTCGGAGGGGCTCTGACTCTGCTAGACTCGCGCCCAGCCGGTAAGGAGGGCTCTTGCATGGATCCTATTCCGACCGCTCTTGCCCCCCCGGCCTTTACCTCTCGTGTGCCTTCGGAGAACCGAGACGTTGACAATAGGCTTGCGGTTGCTCGTGATTTTCGCGCTGGTGAGCTTCGGATGCGCCCCGAGGCCCGCTGCCTCGGTTCTTCCCCCGGCCGTGGACGTCACGGGTAGGTGGACTGGGTCGTGGACCATCCCGGGGAGGGGGTCAGGCGATGCGTGGGTAACGCTGCAGCAGTCCGGAGCAAAGGTTACTGGCGAGATAAGAATCACGGGTACACCCGACAACAATCCCGGCGGTCCTGTCGAGGGGATGGTCGAGGGCAATGCCCTGACCTTTATCTGGACAAATCGAAACGGGCAGGCTCGGGGTGAATTCACCGTAACAGGTGAGGAGATGACCGGGTCAACCGAGCTAATCGCTCGCCTGCAGTGGAAGCTGACCCGAACAAAGTAGAGGGCGCAGAGTGACGGCTCTCATTTGCATCTTATGGCTTCTCTTATCGCCACTTCCCGCTTCAGGGCAGGAGCCAGCGCGGGTGTTTCGCCTCGGCACCCTTTCGCTCAATGCCCGCCCGATTCCCCACCTGCAGGAAGCCTTCATGCAGGGCCTGCGGGAGCTCGGCTACGTCGAAGGCCAGAATCTCGTCGTAGAGCGGCGCTTCGCGGCGGGAAACCTCCAGCGTCTCGACGAGTTCGCCGCCGAGTTGGTTCTGCTCAAGGTGGACGTCATCATTGCCGCCCCGACTCAAGTGGTTCAGGCTGCCCAGCGGGCCACCAAAACTATTCCCATCGTTATGCCGGTCAGCGGTGATCCGGTGGGGTTTGGGCTCGTCGCGAGTCTGGCCAGACCCGGGGGAAACGTGACTGGTCTGTCCGCGCTCGGACCGGAGTTGAGCAATAAACAGGTGGAACTCGTCAAAGAACTCGTTCCCGGAATCGTGCGTGTCGGGCTTCTCTGGAACGCCACGTCCTCGGTGGGTGCTATTCATCTCTCCAGAATGCGGGATACGGCGCAGGCTCTGAGTTTGCAGCTTCAGTCCTTGGAGGTCAAAAGCGTCGAAGACTTCGACAAGGCCTTCGCGGCCGCCGTCAACGGTCGGGTCGGAGCAGTCCTTGTCGGCGACGACTTCCTGACTTTTAACAACCGCGCACGGCTCGTGGAGATCGCGGCCGCTGCGCGGCTCCCCGCGATCTACCTCTGGAGAGAATACCCAGAAGCAGGAGGTCTCATATCCTACGGGCCGAACCTTCGCGATCTCAACCGGCGTGCGGCCGCCTATGTGGACAAGATTCTGAAGGGCGCCAAGCCCGGCGATCTGCCCATAGAACAGCCGACCACATTCGATTTGCTCA
>VAYJ01000207.1:0-936 GCA_005888465.1 Actinomycetota bacterium | reverse complement strand
CCGAAGGCGAAGCGACGAACCTCGCGCTCGGGAGCCCGCGGCCCTGTCCTATTCCGCGCACTCCCAATCGCCACGAAATCGGTGGTAGCCGGAGGGGGGTACCAGCGATTGTGAGCCGCGCAACGCCGGGGTGAGACTTCGGCCACCAGTTTCAGACACAGAAGCCGTTCGGACTAGCTCCGCATCGACACAGAATTTTTCTCGATCTGTCTAGACTCCGGCTTCTTCGCTGTGCTGGAAGACAAATCTACGCGGAAGAAGGATCTTTGCGGGTCAGCGGGAAAGGAGCCTGGACTTGCTGAATCACTTCATTGTGGGAACCTTGGGAACGCGTGGGCCGTGCTCCTACGCCGGTGACGCCGCGCGGAGGAGCTCGAAGATGCGCGCGCTCGTGATGGGGACGCGTGTCACCCGGACGCCGCGGTCCCAGAGCGCGTCCTCCACGGCGCCCGCGATCACTCCGGCCGGCGAGACGATGCCGCTCTCGCCCACGCCCTTGATGCCGAGCTCGTTGATGGGCGAGGGGAAGTCCAGGTGGTGGATCTCGAGCGGCGGCATGTCGTCCGCGCGGGGGATCGGGTAGTCCATGAAGGTGCCCGTCAGGAGCTGCCCTGCGTCGTCGTAGATCAGCTCCTCGCCCATGGCCGTGCCGATGCCCTGCGCGAGGCCGCCGTGGATCTGTCCCTCGACGATCATGGGGTTGATGGGGCGCCCGCAGTCGTGGGCGGCGACGTACTTGAGGAGTCGGACCGCGCAGGTCTCGACGTCTACCTCGAGGGCGACGGCGTGGACGCCGAAGGCCCAGGCTACGGTACCCGGATAGTGGAAGGCGCAGGCATTGAGGCCGGGACCGCCGTGATCGGCGAGCGCGCGACTGCGCACCGCCGCCGCCGCCACCGTGGCCAGCGGGAGGCTCTTGCTGGGCACGCCGGCAAC
>VAYJ01000206.1:3337-5134 GCA_005888465.1 Actinomycetota bacterium | reverse complement strand
GGCCCCGCGGCTCATCCACACGGTTCGGGGGGTCGGCTACGTGCTGCGCATGCCGCCGGAGTAGGGTGTGTCCCTGCGGGCCCGTCTCCTTATCACCGCGGTCGTGCTCGTCGCGGTCGGTCTCTTCGCGGCGAACGTCGCGACCTACCGCGCCGTCTCGTCCGTCCTGCTCCATCGCATCGACGAACAGCTCGGGGAGGCACTGCGGCCGGTCGCCGCCGATCTGGGGGGTGAGCTCGGGCTCGGTCCACGTCAGGGGCGGGCGGATCTGGGGGTTCCCTTCGGGCTCTACGGCAAAGTGTGCAACGCCTCGGGGGCGAGCGTGTTTTCCAAGCTCTACGGCTTGCCCGGCCAGGCCTCGCCGACGCTGAGCCTTCCCTCGGGCCTGCCCGGTTCCGACACCGAACCGAACGCGCCCGGCCGGACGTTCACGGTACGTGCCACCGGAGGCACCGCATCACGCTACCGCGTGCTCGCCTACCCGATCCTCGGTGGGGGAACGCTGGTCGTGGCGATCCCGCTGAGTGAGATGTCCGCGACGTTGCACCAACTGCTCGGCGTCGAAGCGGTGGTCAGCATCGTGGTCCTGCTCCTCGTGGGCGGCCTGGCATTCTGGTTCGTTCGACTCGGGCTGCGGCCCCTGGAGGGAATGGGCGAGACCGCGGGCGCGATCGCCGCCGGTGACCTCACCCGGCGCGTCGAGCCGTCGGGCGGCCGAACGGAGATCGGCAAGCTGGGCGCGTCGCTCAATGCGATGCTCGCCCAGATCGAGACGGCCTTCGAGGAACGACGCGCGTCGGAGGAACGCCTTCGCCAGTTCGTCGCCGACGCCTCGCACGAGCTGCGGACGCCGCTCACGTCGATCCGCGGCTACTCGGAGCTCTTCCGCCGCGGGGCAGACGTGCGGCCCGAGGATCTCGCCAAGGCGATGCGGCGGATCGAGGACGAGGCGGGGCACATGGGTGTCCTGGTCGACGACCTGCTGTTGCTGGCGCGGCTCGACCAGGGCCGCCCGCTCGCTCGCGCCGACGTCGATCTCGGGCGCGTGGCCGAGGACGCGGTGGAAGCTGCCCGCGCGATCGAGCCGTCTCGGCCCATCGACCTGCGGATGGAAGGGCGAACGACGGTCGTTGGGGACGAGGGGCGCCTGCGCCAGGTCGCCTCCAACCTCCTGGACAACGCGCGCGTGCACACACCCGCGGGAACGGCCGTTCATGTCCGAGTTCGGCCCGACGGAGAGGGAGTTCTCCTGCGGGTCGAGGACTAAGGTCCGGGCCTGGCGCCGTCGGTCGCTTCGCGACGCGGCGCGGTCTCGCGAGACCGGCGGTGCGGGCCTCGGGCTTTCGATCGTCGCGGCCATCGTGCATGCCCACGGCGGCCGGGTGCGCGCGAGCTCGGCCGACGGGTCGGGAGGCGCGGCCTTCGAGGTGTGGCTACCGGCGGGCGGCGACGGGGACGGGGCCCTTGGTTCGGAGCCAGCGCGACCGGGACCTGCTGCGGCCGGCGTAGTCCCCACCCTGTGAAACGCAGGCCGGATCCCATCGTGTCCATGGACGGCAGGACCTTGCGGATCCAGACCGCCGACGACGGGAGCGGGTTCGACCCCGAGCAGATCGTGGTCGCGGACGGCCATTTCGGGTTGGTCACGATGCGCGAACGGGCGGAGATGGCGGGAGGCACTCTCTCGATCGAGACGCGGAACGGACGCGGCACGTGCGTTCGGGTCCTGGTCCCGCTTTCGGCCCGGGGGGAACGGGTGGCCTGAAGTCCTCGCGCCCTAGGCGCGGGCGAAGACCA
>VAYJ01000206.1:0-3321 GCA_005888465.1 Actinomycetota bacterium | reverse complement strand
TCGAGGGTGCCGTGAACCTCGGTCGTCACGGGCCCGAAGCTCGGGCTCTGGATGCTCCAGTCCGAGAAGGTGATCGGGATGGACCCGGCGACCGAGAACGTCGATCCCTGGTAGCGCCCGGCGACCGAGAACGTGACGGTCTTCGTCACCCCGTGCAGGGTCAGGGTCCCCGTTACCTGGACGGATCGCTCCGCCCCCACCGCGGGGATGGATCCCAGAGTCACCGGGTCGCTCAGCACCAGGGTCGCCGACGGATACGTCGCGGTCTCCATGATTCGCCCGTTGAACTGCTCGTCGCGCCGGCTCTGATCGCTCGTCACGGTCGTCATATCGACTGTGATGGTGCCGGCGGTGATCGTGGTGCCCGCCACGGTGATCGAGCCCGTGATCGCTCCGGTCCGCCCCACGGCGACGTTGCTCTGGCCGAACAGGACCTCGTTCACCCGGTAGCCGACCACCGAGCCCGTCGCGACCTTCCAGGTCCCGTCGGGCGCCGTCGCCGAGGAGAGCCCACTCGAGCCGCTCGAGGGGCTCGCCTGGGTGAGCGGCGCAGGCGCCTTGCCTTCAACGAGGTGGATGTAGGCGAAGGTCCCCCCGACCACGGCGACCAGCAGAATCGCCACGCCGATCAGGACCCACCGCTTCCATCGGGCGATCCGACCCCATGCCCCCATGCCGAAGGAAACCAGGGCCCGATGTGCCGTATCTGGGCGGCTCCTGAGATTTGGTGAGAATCGGGCCGAGGACGTGCGGGAAGGATCCCGCCCGTGTCATTGTTGGCCAAGATGGGAAAAAAGCACCTGGGAGCGTAGAGACATGTCGATCGCTGAGGGACGAAGCAGGCTCGAGGCCGAACGGGCACTGGTGAAGGCCTACCGGCAGGACTACGAGCGGCTCAGCAGCCGCCGCGGTCACGTCGAGGCCGTTCGCTCGCTCGTGAAGGCGCACAAGCGGCGCTACGACACCATCGTCCGCGAGATCCGCGAGCGGGAGCGAAACGCGATCCAGGCGGCCTAGCCGCCGTTACCGCTCGAGATGCAACGAGACGCGTCGACCGTCGCCCACGTTGAGGCCTACCTGGCCGCCCTTCCACCGGCCTCCCGGACGGCCATGGACGCGCTCCGCGCGGCCATCCGGTCGGCGGTCCCCGAGGCGACGGAGACGATCAGCTACCAGATGCCCGCGTTCCGCCACGTGGGCCGGGTGCTCGTGTCCTACGGCGCGTTCAAGGACCACGTGAGCCTGTTTCCCATGAGCATGGCGGTGATCCGAGCACACGAAGTCGAGCTCGGTGACCGGCACACGGGGAAGGGGACGATCCAGTTCGACCTGCGCAAGCCGATCCCCGCGACCCTCGTCAAGAAGCTCGTTCGGGCCAGAGTGGCCGAGGTCAAGGCCCGCGGCGCCCGCTGAGCCGATACATCGAAGCGAACCCATGCACCGTCGGTACACTCGTCGTGATCGCCGGTTACTCGGTCGTGGGGGAACGTGAGCAAGGCACCCTCGAACCGGTGTTGTCCACCCGGTTCGCCGGGAGGAGCTCCTCGTCGGCAAGGCGCTTGCCGCCATCGGACCGAGCACCGCCATGGGCTACGCCCTGTTCACGCTTTTCCTGGTCGTCGTCCAGCTGTTCGCGCGCCGCGCGGTCGTTTCGCTCGTGCGTGATCCCGCTGTGGTTGTCACCATCGCCTTGTTCACGCCCTTGCTGGCCGCGTTCTCGATCTGGGTCGGGATGGCGATCTCGGCCCGCTCGAGCGACGTCCGTGTGGCGCAGCAGCTCTCGGCGCTCGCGATACTGCCCGTGGTCGGTGTGCTGTGGCTGTTCGCCTTCCGGGTGATCGCTCCGACCCTGGCGGTCGCGGTCGGGGGGGCCGGGCTGTTGGCCGTGCTCGACTTGGGCGCGTGGAAGATCGTCTCG
Organism: Actinomycetota bacterium; assembly: GCA_005888465.1. Lineage (GTDB taxonomy): Bacteria > Actinomycetota > UBA4738 > UBA4738 > UBA4738 > AC-55. The sequence continues at coordinate 1,403 of VAYJ01000206.1, read as the reverse complement.
GCGATGTTCGATCGGGAACGGCTCTTGACTCGGTACGGCGGGTCCTGATTGTGGCCGAAGTGGGTGGCGGCGGTACCCGCCTGGCGAGCGTCGTGAACCGCCCGGCCAGCGAGACGAGGAGAGCGCTCCACGGTTTCCGGCCTACCCAGAGACGTCGAAGGTGACCGAGCCCGAGGCGCTCTGGAGGACCGCGTACCCCCCACCCTCGCCTTTCGGCTCGGTCAGCGCGCCCATCACGAACACCAGCCGGTACGTGCCCGGCTCCACGTCGGGCACCGTGAATGACGCCCGATACGTGCAGTCCCCACCGGACGCGGGGCCCGCCACCGAAACGAGTTCCACCACCGGCCCGGGCCCGGCCGGCGGGACCTCGAGACGAGGGCCCGTTGGCGGCCAGGGGGGCGGACCGACGGCGTCCGAGACACCGTCGCCGTCCGCGTTCCACCAGAGCTCGACCCAGTACACCCCCTCCTGGAACGTTCCGGAGACCTCCACGGAGGATCCCACGGCTCCGGACGTGGCCGACAGGGCCCACGCCCGGTCGTCACCCGAGGGCGTGGGGCAATCGGTCCGGGCGGCGCCGACGAAGCCGGTGGATACCGGTGCCGAGGCCGCTGGCCAGGTGGCGACGACGATCGCCTGCGACGATGTGGTGGGCGTCCGCCGGGGAAGCGCCCGAACGGCGAGCAGCGACCCCCCGGCTGCCACCGTGAGGGCGAGCGTTCCAGCTATGAACCGTCGTCGAGCCCGGGACCGGTTCCGGCGTGTCGAGAGCTCGTCGAGCCCCGACGCCGGCTCGAGGCCGGCCGTGATGCGTTCGATCGTATCCCGTACGTCGTTCATCGTTCCTCCTCCTCGAAGCCCTGCCGAAGTGTCGCCCTCGCTTTCGACGCAAGTCGACGGACCGTCCCCGGCCGGATCCCCAGCGCCTGTCCGGCCGTCGTGGAGTCGTACGCCAGGTACTCGGTGAGGATTAGGGCCGCCCGCTGCCTGGCCGGGAGCTGCAACAGTCGGCGAGCGACCAGATCCCAGTCCTCCAACGCCTCGAGCGGATCGGCGGTCCGCTGTGGGGCGATGGTCCGCCGAGCGGCGCGGGCCGCACGTCGGTGGACTTGGAACCACCCGTTCAGGGCAGTCCGAAAGAGATACCCCACGGGGTCGTCCATCCCGGCCACGCGTTCCCATCGCTCCCAGACCTTGACGAAGGCGTCCTGCATCGCCTCTTCGGCGCCGTGGACGTCGCGCGTCACCACGACTAGGGCGCGGAACAGGCGGACCCGGTTGGCTAGGTAAAACGATTCGAAATCAGGCTGCGCCGATGAGCCGGGAGCCGTCCCTTCGACCACGGGAGCAGCGTCGATCATGTCCCATCATGAACGCGGGTCGCGCGCGAAACGCATACG
>VAYJ01000205.1:6023-9582 GCA_005888465.1 Actinomycetota bacterium | reverse complement strand
GTCGTGCGCTGGAGAGGATCCCGCTCCATTCATGGAGGAGCGAAGCAATGGAAACTCGAGGTTCAAGCGTGGTCGACGTCCAGCGTTACCTGATCAAGGACGAGCGTGTGGTGTGGAGCGCGCAGCCGGTCCGCAGGTTCTTCCTGAAGTACCTGTTCTCCCAGGATCCGTCGCGCTTCCTGGGCTATTACTTCATCGTCTTCGGACTCGTCTTCGCCCTCATGCCTCTGCTCGTCTTCGTCTCGATGCCGCCCGGGCCGAGCTCGAAGGGGGAGCCGCCGATCATCCTCTTCGCTGTCTTCGGGCTCTTCTTCGCGGGGATGGGCTACGTACTGTCGTTCGGGAGACGGCGTCGCGTGATCAAGCAGCTCGGGAACACCGCGTACTACCTCACCAACGCGAGGGCGTTCATCGTCTCGGGCGCCGACGGTCCCACGGTGACCACCATCGACCTGCGCCGCATGCCTCAGACGAGCCTCTGGCTGGTGGACGGGAACGTCGGCAACATCGTCTTCGGCGATGCCGATCCCGCCATCCAGAAGGGATTCTGGAGGTTCTTCGACATGTGGGGATGGTGGGGCCGGGGGGACCGGCGCCGGCTCCCCGGCTTCATCGCCATCGAGAACGCCGAGGAGATCATGCGACGCATCGCCCAGATCGAGGACGGCTTGAGGTAGCGACCGGAGCAGGCCTGCCCGGGGACACGGGCGGCTCGAGCGACGATGACTCGCGATCAGCGAGGTGGGATGGTCGTGGGCAGGGGCAGACGGGGAGGCCGGTTGATCGACTCCTCGGTCTCCGGCGTTATGTGCCGCATCCGGTCAGTGATCCGCGCTATCAATGCGGCGCGAGCGTGACTCTCCCGTTTGGGGCGTCGATCGTCACTGTAAACTGATCGAGGAAATCCCGACCGAGCAGACCATCGGCCTGGCGGAGGTTGCCGTCATACGCGACGATGGCGAGCGGCCCGGCTTTGGCCCCGCCAACCTCCAGCGATGTTATCCAGACAACGTCGGCCGGGCCCGTCCCGGTGACACCGCGTACCTCTGCGAGGCCGGATGCCACCACGGGAATGCCAAGCCTGGACAGAGCCACGGGCGAGACCAGCGTGCGATCTGCGCCTGTGTCGAGAACGAGCGTGATAGGGCCGAGGCCGTTGATGCGGGCGCTCACGATCACGGGCGAGCCAGGGGTAAAGGGGATCGTGGTGAGCGACGAGCGTTCGATCGCCGGGACCGCTGGCGGGGGCGAGGCATAGAGTGCGCGTGCCCGCGAGCGGTAGGGCGCCGGCACGCTCTCGATGCCGGTGCTGTAGTGTACGACGCCCTCATCATCGACCCAGTGATACACCTGTGCCAGCGCTGAGCCAGGCAAGATCAAGAGCATGCAGAGGATCGCAGCAAGCCAGAGCCGCATCGCCAAATTATGACACCCATCCGACAGCGGTCAAACTGGTTGTTGAAGGCGACTACGCAAACGCATCGCGATTGCAGCGCGGCGTACTCCCGCCGACTCGGTCACGTCACGGCCTCCGCCCTCGAGTTTTCTCGAGCTTCGTCTGAAACTGAGGCAGCGTGCGACGCGAGCGCCAGCTCCGCAGCTCCGGGCTCTCACCAACCCACGACGAAGCGCTGGCGCCTGACGTCGGCGGCTCCGAACAGCGTACCATGCGTCGGATCCACGCCCGCCAGGGCTGTTCCCGTGTCCATCATGAACGGCCCGATGACGCCGACCTTGTGGCCGAGCCGTCCGAGCGCTTCCACGATGCCAGGAGCGATGCGATTCTCGAGCTGGAGTCCGCCGGCGAAGAATTGGTGATTGCGGAAGCTCTCGCGGTAGTGCGAAGAATTGAACCGGGGCGCCTCGACGGCCTCCTGCGGACGCATGGCGAAGACGGCGATGTTCAGGATGGTCTGCAGGCTCTGCTGGTCCTGGCTGTCGCCGCCGGGGCTGCTCAGCGCGAGAAACGGCTTGCCGTCGCGCAAGACGACCGTCGGGCTCAGGGTTGTCCGGGGGCGCTTGCCCCCTTGCAGGCGGTTGGGGTGATCCTCGTCGAGGACGAACGCCTGCATGCGGTTCCCTAGCGGGACACCGGTGTCGCCGGCGATGAACGTGCCGCCGGAGAACCAGGCCGACGACGGCGATGCCGAGAAGAGGTTGCCCTTGGCGTCCGCGACGTCGATTGTGGTCGTGTCGAGAGGCTTCGGTAGCGGGCCGTTGCTGATCGCGCCGGGCCGGCTCGCGGTCCGCACCGGAGGAGTCGCGCCGGAGGCGCGCTGGAACTTCCACGGATCGCCCGGCCGCGCCTTGTTGTTCGCGGCCAAGGGGTCGATCAGCTTCCGACGCTCCGCCGCGTAGGGCTCGGCCAGGAGCCCGATCACCGGTACCTTGGCGAAGTCGGGGTCACCGTAGAACTCGTCGCGGTCGGCCAGGGCGAGCTTCAGTGCCTCGGTGACGGTGTGGACGTATTCGGTCGAGTTGTGGCCCATCCGCTCGAGATCGAAACCTTGCAGGATGGCGAGGGCCTGGAGGAGGACCGGACCCTGACCCCAGAAGCCGGTCTTGAAGACTTCGAACGAGCCATGGCGTGTCTTGAAGGTGGCGCGCGTCGGCGGCTCGACGCGCCCCTTGTAGCCCGCGAGATCTGCTTCGGTCATGAGACCGCCCGCCTCCTGCACGGACCTGGCGATCCGCCGGCCGATGTCACCGCGGTAGAAGCGATCGCGCGCGGCGTAGATGGCCGCGGTGCGGCCGCGCCGGGCGCTTTGCCGCTCGGCCTCAACAAGCGCTCGCAGGGTCCCGGCGAGGTCCGTCTGCCGGAAGATGCTTCCCACGGCGGGGATGGCTCCGCCCGGCAGATAGACGTGGGGTCCGTTCGGGAAGGCCACCATCTTCTCGATCTCTGGGCGCAGGTAGAGGGTGAGAAAGTCATACCAGGGGAGCGTGCCAAACTCGGCGAGCGCGATGCAGAGCGCGTCGACGACGGCCGGCACGGTGCCCGCCGATGGGCCGTTCGGCGGGATGCCGCGCCGCCCTCGAAAGGCATCCGCGGAGGCCGCCGCCGGTGCCGTGCCCTGCCCGTTGATGACGACGACTTCCCGCCGGCCCGCGAGGTACAGGATGATCGGCACCTCGCCGCCCATGCCGAAGTGCGAGATCTCGGTGACGCCGGCCGCGAAGGTGGCCGCTACGCCGGCGTCGATGGCATTGCCGCCCCTCGCCAGCATGCGCATCCCCGCCTCGGCGGCAAAGTGCCGACCCGCGGCCACGACGCCAACGCGACCGACCATCTCGGGCCGGTAAGTCGGTGAGCCGATGATCCCTTCGACGGCGAACGTCGGGCCGCCGAGGAGCGACAGAATGAGCAGGCCGAAAGCGGCGGTGGTTAGGAGGTGTCCCGCGCGGGCGAGGGCCAACATGAGAGAGGAGAATATCACTGTGCGTGGTAGCGCCGCCCCGTTCAGGGCGGCGCTACCATGGTGATGAGCGCTCCTTGCTTTACTTCGGTGTCGGAGTGCCGGGCGCCGCCCAGAACCCGATCGTGACCTCCAGGATCAAG
>VAYJ01000205.1:0-6014 GCA_005888465.1 Actinomycetota bacterium | reverse complement strand
GGAAACGGCGCACACTGCTGCGAGATGACCCCGGTGATACCCGGGATCATGAGAACTTGTAAGGACGAATCCTGTAGCGCCACACCGAGCTGGCTGAAGAGCGTCGTCGTGACGCCGGCAGCGAGCCAGTTCGCGGAGCCTGGTGACCCCAGCGGGAGCCCGGGTTGGCCGACATTGACGTTTACGAATCTCACATTCGTCTGGCTCAGGTCGCACCCTTTAGTCAGTTCGCCGAGGCTGCTGTCGACCTCCACGCGGAAGACGGCCGTGGCAGGGTTGGAATGTTTTCGGCTGATCGAGATCGCGCCGAATGCGCCGGTTGGTGTCGCCGGGGTCCCGGACACGGATCCGTTGGGGTCCAGCACGATCGCCGCAGTGACATCCCTGGACTGATTGAGCACAAAATTCGACGGTATCGTCGGGAAGAAGCCTCCGCCGGCCATGGCCTCGCCGAAGACGAGCAACGGCAACGCCATCGCGGTGATCAGGAGGACTGCGAATCGATTTGTTCTGAGCATCTCTGTACTCCTTTCGTCCAGCGCTGTTGCTGTTTGACGCTTCACCGGGTTACGGCTTGCTGAGTCGAGAACTGTATCGTCGCGCCTGCCGGATTCTTGAACTGGCCGCTCTCCGTGATCGAGAATTGGACAACCGACGGCGGCACGGTTAGGAACACGCGGACCGTCTTCGACGTGCCGACGGCGAGGTCTCCCAGGGCGATCGGAAGCTTGGGCGAGCGGTCGGTGTCGTAGCTGACATTGCCCTTGCCCGACAGTACCTTGAAGCTGAACTGATTGAGCACGACGTTGCTGGCGTTGGCGGTGCCGGTGTTGGTAAAGCGCAGGTCGTAGAATTGTTTCGCAGGATTGATGTCACCCTTCCCGAGAACCGATCCCGAGATGGCCGGGGTCCCCGTCGTCGTGACCGTGACGCTTGTGCTCGCGCTCCCGATGTTGCCGGCGACGTCCTGGAAGCGGAAGGCCACCGTGGTGGGGCCGGGCGGAAAGAGCGTGCTATTGTCCGCGTCCACGCCCCCCGTCTGCGACGCCAGGCGGGCGGGCGACGGGTCCAGATTGTCGACCGCCGAGCCCGCGACGAGAAAGGCGGCGAGGGCGGGCGACGCGCTGCCACGAGCGCCGCCCGCTTCCGTCGCGGCGACGCTGATGGCCGCAGGCGGGGTCACGACGGGCGATGTCTTGTCGAGACGGACGGTGAGGGACTTGACGGCCTCCTTGTTGCCGGCGTTGTCCTCGGCGTTGAAGGAGACGGTGGTGGTGCCCTCAGCCGTGATCCCGACGGACCCGCTCGAGCCGGTGATGGTCTGGGTCCCCGCCTGGGCGCCGGCCAGGGTCACGATGATGTTCTTCACGCCCGAGCCGCCCGCATTGTCGGCCGCGGTGAAGGCGAGCGTGACATCCTGCTTGCTCCAGCCCGCGGTGTTGGCGGCCGGCGACTGGGCGACCGTCGTGGTCGGCGCCACGAGGTCGCCAGAGATGACGAACTCGAGGCTGTTGGAGACGATGTCGAACTGCTGCCGGCCGACGGAGCCGGCGTCACCGATGCTCAGGAGTGACTTGCTGCTGAATTCGATATCGCAGTTCGTGATGATTGCGCCAGCCTCGTAGGTGAGAAGTGAGATCTTGGCTGTCACCCTGTATCGGCCGGGGCGGGTGAGATCGAACTGGGTCCGAGCGTCGTCGAATGTGAACTGGAGGGCGAAGTTCGTGGGGAGCACCTCGACCGGGACGACCTGGAGCGACGGGACGAGGACCTGGTCTCGGTAGTGACAGGTGCCGAAGGGTGTGAAGGCGTGGATGGCGGCCGCGTCGGCTTTGGTGATGATCCCGAATCCCTCGAGCGCGAAGTAGACCCGGCGCCAGAAGTCGGTGGCGGAGAAACCGTCGATGGTGATGACCTCCGCGCCGCTGACGTTCCTGATCTGCAGGCTGATCTTGATCGGCGTGGTCGTATCGAATGTCGAGTTCGGGGGCGGAGTGGGGAAGAAGAGCCTTGCCTCGAGAGGCGCCGTGGGCTGGGCGGAGGCCGCCGCGGGGAGCAGGAATGTCCCCAGGACGAGCACGGCGATGACGAGGGAGGAGCGGCGGCTCACTGCAGTCCCTTGTTGTGGATCTGGACGAGGCCGGCCGCGGTGTCCGAGAAGTGGCCGTCGCGGGTGAAGTTGATCGTGGACTGGTACATGATGTCGGTGGGGTCGGTCGTGTGGGCGGCGATGCCGGCCAGGTGCCCCATCTCGTGTGTCACGACCGAGCGGATCGCCATCTGCTTGGTGGCCGACGGCGCCGCGGCCGTGTCGGCGCTGGGCGTGCAGCGCGCGATCGTCGTCGGATCCGCCACGGTGGGCAGCTCGATGCAGCCGTCGCTGTTTACGTCGAGCGCGCTGAGCTGCTGGGCGAAGCTACCGGGTATGTAGGTGTCGCCCGCGAGCTGCCCGTTGATGGTCGCTTCCCCGCTGTCCGCTAAGCCGTTGTCCGCGCCGCCCGAGCCCGAGTCGCCGACCTTCGTGATGGGCGCGAGCATCGCCGTGCCGTCGGGCGCGATGACCACGCGCGTGGGGTCGTTGATGCGATGCTGGTACGGATGGCAATTGAAGTAGCACTCGATGGCCCGCTTGTAGATCGTTGACAGTCCGTACGTGATCGCGGTGCCATTCGGCGTGGTGTAGCCCAGCGTGCTGTTCCCCCACTGGCGCACGCCGAACTTGCTGATGGTGTCGCACGGCTCCGAGCCCTTGCAGTTGACGCCGTCGTAGACCACGGTGGCCATGTCGAGGGTCGACTGCGCGGGCGTGCTGAAGGACGCCCGGGGCAGCTCGGTCGACGCGGTGAAGGAGCTGGTCACGTTGTGGACGGCGACACCGATGCTCAGGAATGCGGTCCCGATCTGGAAAGCCGGGCAGGGGTTGTCGGAGGACAGGGTCGCGTCGGCGACAGGCGCGCCGGTGACGGGATTGATGCCGCAGAACCCGGCGGGGACGGCGGGGTCGTCACGGAAGCCGCGACCGCGGACGAAGAAGTGTCGGAATCCTGCGCCGAGCCGCTGGAAGCTGCTCAGCGCTCCGCTTCCGCCCGCGATCGGACCGACCAGGTACACGCCGCGGTATTTCTCGAAGTTGCTGAGACCGTCCTTGGCGAACCGGTCGTCGCGGTCCGTCTGATCGGGATTCTGGAAATTGAGCACATTGGCGCCCGTGACGTCGGCATTCAGGACAGCATTCTTCTCGTAAGCGTCCGGCAGATCGTCACCGTCCGTGTCGACGGGGAAGAGCTGGCTCTTCGTCGCCGTCACGCCGGCCGTGATTCCCGTCACGGTGACGGTGACCTTGCCTCCCCAATCATACGAGAAGAGCGTCGTCTGGTAGACGCCGCCGCCGCTGTCGGGCACTGTCACCTGCTGCGAGGCCAGGGTCGCGGTGCCGATGCTGAAGTCCTTCGCGGGATTCGCCGGATCGAGCTCACAGTTCTCGTTTGTCGCGGTGCCGGCGAGGGCGGACGGCGCGATCGAGAAGGTCACGCTCCCCGGCGGCGTCAGGCCCACGCTCGTCACGAACTGCGCCTGGAGCCGGACGCTGGTCGGTGTGACCACCTTGGTGGTGGGGTCGCAGGCGCCGGTCGCGAGACGCGCGAAGGAGACCTGCGTGATGCTGGGGAGATAGGTCGAGCTCTCCGGAAAGTCCGGCAACGTGATGACGAAGCTGGCGGGAGGCGGTGGCTGGACCTGTAGACCTCCGGCGATCGTCGAGGACAGGCAACCGCTAAGGGCTGGCGGGCTGCACACCCCGGGGTTGGTCACGGTCACGTCGCGCGGGCTCGACTGCTGGGGAGCGGCGGCCAGGCTCACCATCAACGTGATGGTCTTGCCGTCCGCAGCCACCGTGGGGGCTCCTAGCGGCGTGACGTCACCCACCGGGCCCGCGAAGCTCACGGTGGCGCCTGGCGAGAACCGGCCACCGCTGAAAGTCAGCTGGACCTGGTTGGTCGTGTTGGGGTTCGTCGTGATGCTGCTCGGAAGCACGGCCGCCAGCACGGGCGTGGTGACCGCGAAGGTCAGGCCGTTGCTCACGAGGCCGCTGGCCGCGACCGTCACACTTCCGGTCGTCGCCAGCGGCGGCACGGTCACCGTGACGGACGACGACGTGCTCCCGGTGACGGTGCCGGGCACTCGCACATTGTTCGCTCCGGCGAAGGTGGCGGACGGCGCGCTGCCGAAGCCCGAGCCATTGACCGTCACGCTGCTGCCGATCGGCCCCGCGCCCGCCGACAGGCCGCTGATGGTCGGCGGCGGCGGTGGCGGTGGCGGATTCGTGTTCTTGGGGGGCGGGGCATCCTGGCACTTGCTCGACCCGACGCTGACGATCCCGACTCCAGTGGCAGAGCCGCCGTCGGGATTGGTCACGGTCACGTTGGAAGTGGTCTCGGGGGCAGCGTCGACCACTCCCACGGTAGCGGTCACGATCGTGTCACTCGTATAGCCGACGTTGAGGACCGTGATGCCGGCGCCGCTGAAGCTGACGCGGAGGTCCGACGGCGTCGTCGTCGGTGGCGCGAAGCCTGTGCCGCTGATGGTGACGCCCTGCACTTCGCAGTGCGCCAGCGGGCCGGTCGTGACCGCGACGACGGTCGGGAGCTTGTTCGTGATCTGGAAAGCGCCGAGCTTCGTTGTGCTCTGCTCGCCGCCGACGTTGGTGACCGTCACATCGCGGGCTCCGGGCGAAGCGCCCAAGGCGACATTGAGGGTCGCCGTGATCCGGCTCGGGCTGTCCACGCTCACGCCGGCGGTGACACCGGGTCCGAAGGAGGCGGTGGCGTCATTGGCGAAATTGGCGCCCGCGATGATGACGACACGGCCGGTGGCTCCCTGGGCGGCCGTCGTGGGCGCCACGGACGTGATGATCGGGCCTGCCGCCGACGTGAAGATCGTCGCATTCTGCACGCTGGCCGGGGTTACTCCGGGATTGGGCCCGGAGATCGTGGTCAGCAACGCGGCGGACGTGACCCCCTCAGGGAGGAAGCCGGGCGACACGTCGACGGCCATCCCCGAGACGAGGATGGTCGCTTTCCCCGACGTTGAGGCCACGGCGAGCGTGAAGGAGACGGTCCCCGAGCTTACCGTCGGCGTATTGAGCACGGCCCCGCCGCTCTCTCTCAAGGAAACGGTCGGTGTCCCTCTAAAAACAAGGCCGGCAGGCAGGCTCACGGTGATCGCGCTGCCGGTGGCAAGCCCGCCGGTCGCATTCTCGGCGATCTGGATGTCGCCGATCGCGGAGCCTTGGGACGGGGCGACAATCGCCGGACTCGAGAGCGCCGTGTCCGTGGTGCCGGTGTTCGAATTGACCTTGATACTCACGGTCGCAGGCGCGCTGGTCAGGGGCGCCGCGCAGGTCGGGCCCGGTGGGCCGCACCCGTCGGGGTCGCCGCGGTCCGTCACCGTGAAGGAGAGTTCGCGAGCGTGCCGTGCAACGGGGTCGTGACCACGGTGTAGGTCAGGTTCGCCATCGCGGTCTGCGTGTCGTGCCCGGTAAGGATGATGCTGTTGTTCGTGGTGCCCTGGACAACGATCACGCTCTGCGCGTCCGCCACGGGCGCCGTGTTCGTGGTCGCGGCCGGGTCGGCCATGCTGATGTTCACGCCCGGAGCCACCGTGCCTTCGGTGACCGTCACCGCGCCCGCGCGTGTTCCCACCGCCTCCGTGGGGTCCAGCACGCCGTTCCCGTTACTGTCGAGGAAGGCCTTCACGAAGTACTGGCCGGGGAGGAGGCCACGGCTGTCGGGGGCCGGGAGCGCGAAGCCGTAGCTCGGGCCCACGCCGGCGAAGTCGGGCGAGGGGATCTTCGTCTCGTACACCTGCTGCGTGAAGGTGTCGTCGCTGAAGAGCCGGACGACGAGCGTTCCTGTCTGCGCGCCGCCATAGCTGACCGAGCCAGTGATATCGGCGCTTGCCGTCATGAAGTAGCCGACGTTGGGCGTGTCGCCGCCATTGGTGACCGTGAGTGGGGT
>VAYJ01000204.1 GCA_005888465.1 Actinomycetota bacterium | reverse complement strand
GCTCACGCCCGAGCACGCGCGCCTCTCGGCCGGATGGGTGCGCGAGGGCGCCAAGGCCGCGGGCCGGAAGCCGCCCACGCTCTACGCCTACGTCCGCTTCGCGCTCGGGCCAGCGGCCATCGAGCGGCTCGGCGAGGAAGGTGCCCGCTACGCGGCGATTCCCGCCTACGCGAGCCACTTCGAGCGGATGGGCGTCAAGCCCGTGGAGACAGCGATCGCGGCGCAGACGGCCAGGGACGTTCCGGCCGCTCTCGCGAAGTGGCGCGGGGCCGTGGACGAGATCGTGCTCCGCGCCATCACCGCCAAGGACACCGTCGAGGAGAACGTGGCCTTGCTCCAGGCGGCCCGCCCGGCCTAGTGGCCCGCGCCGCGAGCGGCATGCTAATCTTCGAGCGAGTGCCGAGCCGATGAGCGGAGGGCAAACACCATGCTGAGTCATGAAGACAACCTTCTCCTGACACAGGTCGGGCAGGGGACGCCGATGGGCGCGCTCCTGCGCGAGTACTGGATGCCCGTCGTGCAGTCAGGCGAGGTCGAGCCCGGCGGCAAGGTCAAGCGCGTCCAGCTCCTGGGCGAGCGTCTCGTGGTCTATCGCGGCAAGCTGGGCCAGCCCGGGCTCATCGGCGAGTTCTGCCCGCACCGGCTTGCTTCGCTGTACTTCGGCCGTGTGGAGGACGCGGGCATGCGCTGCGTCTATCACGGCTGGCAGTACGGCCTGGACGGGCAGTGTCTGGAGATGCCCTGTGAGCCCGCGGAGTCGAGCTTCGCGTCGAAGGTGCGTCACGTCGCCTACCCCTGCGTCGACCAGGGAGGAGTGATCTGGGCCTACATGGGGCCGGCGAGCCCGCCCCCGCCCTTGCCCGCGCTGGAGTGGACGCTCCTGCCGGAGAGCAACACGTTCATCTCGAAGCGCGTCCAGGAGTGCAACTGGTTCCAGGCGCTCGAGGGCGGCATCGACTCCAGCCACATCTCCTTCCTCCACGCGCCCCTTCACCACACGGACAGCGAGGTCACGCGCGAGCTGGACCGCGCGAGCTTCGGAGTGGGCGAGGCGGTGCAGACGGCCGATCGCGCGCCACGCTTCGAGGTCGTGGACACCGACTACGGCGTCCTGATCGGCGCGCGCCGGAGCTGGCCGGACGGCCGGCACTACTGGCGGATCACGCAGTTTCTCTTGCCCTTTCACACCATGCCGCCCACGGACCGGGACGAGAGGATCGTCCAGTCGCACATCTGGGTGCCCATGGACGACACGAAGGTCGTCAACTGGATGGTGACCTGGCATCCGGACCGCGCCCTGACGCCGGAGGAGCGCCAGGTTCATCTCGAGGGCAAGGGCGCCCACGTCTGCGATTTCGCGCCGGCGACCTCCGAGCCCTACGGGGACATTCGCACCGCTCTCAACCGCGACAACGACTACGGCATGGACTGGGACGTCCACCGCGGCAAGATGTTCTGCGGCATTCCGGGCTTCGGCGTCCAGGATCAGGCGATCCAGGAGAGCCAGGGGATCGTTGTCGATCGCACGCGGGAGCGTCTGGGCACGAGCGATGCCGCCATCCTCCAGGTCCGGAAGCGCCTCCTCGGCGCGGCGCGGGCTCTCTTCGAGCGAGGCGCCCCGGCGCCCGGTCGCAATCCCGAGTCCTTCCTGGTGCGCTCGGCCTCCGTCCTTCTGCCGCCCGGGGCGAGCTGGGTAGACGGCGCCCTCGCGCGCATCGTGGTCAAGCCAGGCGGGCAGCTCACCCTCGCCTGAGCGCGTCTCCGAGCGCACCCATGGCGGCGCGGATGGCCGGTCGGGTCGCCCTGGTCACGGGCGGCGGAGGCGGGATCGGCGAGGCGGTTGGGCGCCTCTTCGTGGAGGAAGGCGCCGCCGTCGTCCTCGTGGACACCGACCTGCGTTCTGGTGTCACCGAGGCAGACGTCCTAGCCTCCAACGACACGCGCTGAGTCTCCGTCGGTCCAATTCGTTCTTCGACTTCCAGATCCTGGGGGGCGGGGCGCTGCCCGTGGTGGAGTTGCCGACCGTGGGCCCTGATCCCCGGGGTAAGCCAGTTCAGCGTGCGGGGCATTGAGACCTCGGGCAGCCTCGATCCCGGCAACGTCACGGCCTTCATCACGGGGCTGACCTGGGTGTGGCTCGACGCTGATCGGACAGGTCCCCTGCGGCTGTCATGAAGCAACCTCGATTTTCGAAGGTAGGAGTCGGCGAGCTTTACACGTGCGCAATTGGCAAGTTTCCCGGTACTTGTTCTTGGCGTAGAGATGTACGCCCGCGCAGCTACGAGATATTGAACCCTTGCGCGTTCGGCCTCGCCAACGTGGGTACCTACTGAGCTTCGGGGCCTCACTGCGCACGAGCGTACGGGCAATCGCGGATGTCGGAGATTCTAACACCACGGACATCGTCGGGGGAATGGATCTCTGCAAGGCTCCATCACCTAAGACTTCTTAGAACGGCACGATTCATGCGAAACCGCGCTAGGCAGTGTCACAATCTATCCACAATTGCAGGGAGAACCGTTATGAGATCAGCCGCTAAGCTGTTCGTGGTGACCGCCCTTACTCTGCTTGGTGGCGGGACAGCGTTCGCTGCCCCAGTGCAGCCCCCAATCGAAGTTCCTATGCCAGGCTCGCTAGCGCTACTGGCGACCGGGATTGCAGGCCTTGCTGCTGCGGGTTGGTGGCTGCGCAAGAAGTAGACGGAGGGCGGCCGACAGTTCGGCTTCGCGGCGGCACCTAGGGCGTCCTTTCCGGACGCCCTAAGTGCCGGTGATAAGTTTATTCGCCTCGTCCTCGGCGAGGTCCTTCCAGTAGCTCATTCCCATGTCGCTGGTCATTGCCACGGCCATGCGAAGGGTCTCGATAGCGAGGGTCGCAGGGCCGGCGCGGCCGTAGAGCCGTCCGAGCCCCAGATGGCACCGTGCAACGAGAGGCCGAATCCCGAGCCGCCCACCCAGTTCCACCGCAGCTTCGTAATGACTCTTAGCCGACTGCAGATCGGCCCGATCTCGGTAGAGAGCGATATCGGCAAGGAGGCGGTAGGCGACAGCCACCTCCGCTTGCTGGCCGCGCTTGCCAGCAAGGGTGAGGGCCCGCTCCGTCGACTTGGCCGCGGCGTCGACTCGGCCGTCGAGCAGGTACACTTCACTCAGAAGATTGAGGACCGTAGCTTCCTGGATCCCGATCCCTCTGGACTCGATGTCCAGCAGCGCGCGCTCGAGCAGCTCGATTATGCCTGGAGCTCGACGAGGATCATGCTGCGGTCGCGCGTGGCTGATCGCGCGCGCTCGAGCTCGGTCACTGCGGTCGGGAACTCGCCCCTCGTGAGGTGAAGGTACCCGAGGCCGATATATGCCAGGGCAAGACTATACGGATCGTCGAGATCTTGGACCAGAGCAACGCCCTGGTGCCCGAATGCCAATCCCTCTTCGAACTCTCCGCGTTCGGCCAGGCAGCGCGCCAGCCAGCTCAAGTTGATGGCCAGGAAACCGGTACGAGATCCGGCGTTCGTCCTGCCGAAGCCGCTTCGCGCACCGCTCTCACGGGAACTCACCACCCAGCGCATGAGCTCCGCGGCCCTGACGAAATCGCCGGCGGCATAGCGCGCGAGCCCGAGATACTGTGTCGCTGCGAGCTGGAACGCGGGGTCCTGCTGTGTGCCGGCGAGCTCCCGTGCTCTCTCGATGAGCGGACACGCCTCAGTAATCCGACCCATCTGCCGGAGACAATCGCCGAGCTGGAGCGACACCCAACCCTCACGTCGCTGGTCGCCCAGTGCTTGGGCGACGCGCTGGGCCTCCGCGAGGTGAGCCACGATTACCGCGAATCTCCCGAGCGGATAAAGCGATCCGCGCATGTCGAGGCGCAGGTCCACGGCCTGCTCCATCGTCTCGCGCGCCTCGGGGAGATGCGCCAGCGCCGTGAGCGCTTGCTCGAACCACGCCACCGCTTCCTGGTTTGCCCAGCGGCCGTGGGCCCTGACCCCGGCCTGCCGGAGATACATGACCGCCTTGTCCCAGATCTCGCCTTGCAGCGCATGGTGTGCCAGCCGTTCGACCTGCTCGGCCAGGCGGCCGGCATACTGCCGCTCGACCGCCTCGACGATCCGCGCGTGCAGCACACGCCTGCGATCCTGAAGCAGGCTCCGATACGCCACACCGCGGGTCAAGACGTGGCGGAACGTGTACTCGATGTCGGGAAACAGGCGTGACTCGTGAAGGAACTCCGAGGCCTGAAGATTGGCAACCGCCTGCCGTAGCTCATCCTCGGGCTCGTCGGCGATTGCTTGCAAAACGGTGAGCGGCACGTCGGTCCCAACGACGGACGCCGATTGCAAGAGCCGCTTCTCCGTCTCCGGCAGTCGGTCGATCCGGGCCGCGAGGATGGCCTGGACGGTCGGGGCCACGCGGACGGCTTCGATCGGGCCCGAGAGGCGGTAGGCACCGCGATCGCCGACGAGCGCTCCGGTCTCCCAGAGACTTCGAACGATCTCTTCGAGGAACAACGGGTTCCCGCCCGTCCACTCGACGAGCCGCCGCCTGAGCGGCAGCAGGTCCGGATCGGCGCCAACCAACGTGGCCAGCAGCTCCTCGATGGATTCGGGTGCGAGATGGTCGAGCCGAATCTGGCTGTAGAAGGACCTGGCGCTCCACAGATGCTCATACTCCGGCCGATAGCTGAGAACGAGGAGCAGGCGGGCCGTCGGCAGGCTGTCGACCAAGGTCTCGAGCAAGGCCTGGGTCTCTCGGTCGACCCAGTGCAGGTCCTCGACTACCACGATGACGGGCTGGACTCTCGTCTCGCCGAGGAGGAGCCGCTTGACGCCGTCCAGCGCCTGCCGGCGACGCTGCTGCGGGTCGAGCCGCAGCCACCCGGGGTCGTCAGCCGGGATGTCGAGCAGCCACAAGAATGCCGCTACGTCTGGCTCGAGCCCTGCGTCGAGCAAAAGCACCTTTCCGGTGACTTTTTCGGTGATCTTATGGGCCTCGTCCTGGGCCTCGATCTGGAAATACTGCCTGAGCAGCTCGGTGATCGGCAGGAAGGCGGTC
>VAYJ01000208.1 GCA_005888465.1 Actinomycetota bacterium | reverse complement strand
ACCAGGTGGGCGGCGCGCTCCGTCATGCGGCGACCACCGCAACTGGGACCACGCCCGTCCTTTACACGAAAACGGCACCAGGTGCTCGCGCGCGCAGCCCTCGCACCGGAATCGCGCCACACCGTGTTCGACCACGCCGCACGTCAGGAACTCCCGGAACTCGCGCTCGACGAACTGCGGCAGGCCCGCGCCGTCGCCGGCCTCCGCCACCGCGCGCAGGAAGGCCTCCAGGTGCTCGGCGATGACCTGGTGGAGCACGGTGTGCGCGGCATCACGGGGCCGGTAGACCGCTCGCTGGAGGGCCATGGCCCCCAGGTGGGGTCACGGCGCCGACCGGGACAATGCTGAGAGAGTGATACACCGAACAGGGTGGAGATGGCGGCGGCCGGACCGCTGCCGGCGGTGCGTCGGCGTTCCAAGACGGATTTTAGATCGGGATCTCGAAGCAGAAGCCTAGCGACCTGTTCGCCTGCAGGTGGTTGCGGGCCCGGGATCTGAACCAGCGACCGCGTAGAACCTTGCGCTAGAGCGATTCGCGCGGACTTGGTCGCATCGAGCTGACAACGCAGTCCAGAATTACAAACCCTCCCCTGCCCGCCGCACCGCGTGACGTCCACCGCATCGGAAAATTTGAGAAAACTCGACGGGTGGTCAGGCCCGGCTTACAGGCCTTCTCTGGCGCGATTTTTTTTCCACGTACGGCATCGCCGTGATGCACAGACCCGCCACGCCTCCTACGCCATCTGCCAGAGCGCCTCCTGAATCCCAAGCAGCTCGAACACCTCCACAGAGCGACTCCGCCCCCGCATCGCAAAGGATCCGCGCGGGTGGACGTCCACCCGTTCCCGCACCAGGGCCAAGGCATCCCCGCTCATCACGATCTCCGTCCCGAGATTGCGGTTTACCTCTTCGAGTCTCGCCACCGTGTTGACGGGATCTCCCACGACCGCGTACTTGCTCTGCCTGGGTGACCCGACGGCTCCCGCGAAGACCTCGCCCGTATGTACGGCCACGCCCAGAGCGAATGAGGTCCCTACCTCCCGCTCCCATCGGTGCCCCAGCTGCCGGATGGCCACCTGCATCTCGAGAGCGGCAAGCGCCGCATGCCAGGCATGGTCGGGATCCTGCCCCGGGGCGCCAAACACGCCGAGGATTCCGTCCCCGACGAAGTCCTGAACGCGACCCCGCTGCCCCAGGATTACTTCGATCATGGCCGTCAAGTACTCGTTGAGCACTCTCGACATCAGACCGGGCGGGACCCGCTCGCAGAACGTTGTGAACCCGCGCAGATCGGCCATCACGACCGACACCTTGCGAATGTCCCCCTGGAACGCTGCGTACCCACTCGAGACAGGGGCTGCCGCAACCGGCTCGGAGAGAGACATTGCCTGAACCATCACTGTCTCTCCTCGCAACACAGGCGATCGCCGCAGACGTCATCGAATGTGCCTGGACCGACTTCCCGAGCGCCGCACATGAAGCGGCCGGCGGTCGGTTGAGGCGCTGACGGGGTCCAGGTCGACACCACGGCGAGCCCGTAGAGTGCGCTGGCCGCGATCAAGAATGCGACCAGGGCGAGCACCAGTAGGTTGATGAGCCAGCGCTCTGGCACGAGCCGTCGCACGGCGCTCGAGGCTGCCCGCAGCACAACTTCCCTGGGACTCCGGATAGCGGACCGGATGGTTGTCTGAGCCCTTCCGTTCTCGACTCTCGAGCTTGTCGTTTCCATCTCGTTGAGCCTCCGCACTCCGGGTTGTCCTTATTGGCGGCCTCGCCGCCTGGTGCGCGCCGTCCGACCCTCTGTAGGGCACACGAGATGCCAGGCGCGGCGGCGGACCTTCCCAGTGACGAGTTCGGGCCCTAAGTGCCGAAGAATACGAGACAAGTGGCTTGGCTGGCTCGGAGGGCTGGCTCTTGTCAGCCGGCTTCCGAAGTGGGCCGGCGGTGGCTCGAGCTGGCAAGTAACCGGTTACTTACCGGTTCGTGGGGTGGTCAGAATTCGCAGCCCGCCGGCGAGAGCTGCGGGCACCAGCCGAAACGCTTGACGATGCCCAGCACCGGCTGGCACATTCGCGGCAGTCGCCGCGGCCGGTGTGCGAGCAGTCGATGATCAGGGGGGTACTGGATGCCGTCGAGACGCTTGCTCGTGATGGCAGCCGGCACCGGCGCCTGCAACAACCTGGTCAGGAGTCTCAGAGCGGGCGCTGCCGGGGTCTACATCGTCGGGTGCAACGACGACCGGTTCACCCTGAAGCAGTCAAGCGCGGATAGCCTCTACCTGACGCCGCCGGTGACGGCGGCAGAGTTCGAATCCGCCCTCCTCCGGCTACTGGACCAGGAGAAGGTAGACCTGGTGATCCCCTCCGGAGACGGCGACGTGCTCGCCCTCTCCACGCTCCGCGACAAGCTCGGCTCGCGCTGCTTCCTTCCGGATGCCCGGGTCATCGACCTGTGCCAGGACAAGCTCGATCTGACCCGGTTCCTCGCTGCCCGGGGCGTACCGGTGCCGGCCACCTACGCCGTGGCCCACCTTGATAAGGTCGGCGCAATCTTCAAGCAGCTAGGGAGGCCGCGGCCGCTCTGGTGCCGCGTGCGGGCAGGCAGCCGATCGCTCGGCGCGGCGCCCGTCAACACGGTGCGGCAGGCCCGCGCGTGGATTCGCTACTGGGAGGAAATGCGCGGGATCCCCGCGGACAGATTCACTCTCTCCGAGTACCTGCCCGGGCGCGACTTCATGTGCATGAGCCTCTGGCGCGACGGCCAGTTGGTACTGGTCACCACCTTCGAGAAGCTCTCCTATTTCGGTGGCGAATCGCACCCGAGCGGCACATCATCGCTATCGTCCCTGGCCAAGACGATCAGAGACGACCGGCTCGTCGACATCTCCAATCAGGCGATTCTGGCCATCTCACCCAAGGCCTCCGGAGCCTTCAGCGTCGACCTGAAAGAGAACGCCGAAGGTGTCCCCTGCATCACCGAGATCAACGCCGGTCGCTTCTTCATCGGCATGACCGCCTTTGATCAGGTCAGCAAGCACAACATCTCAACCACCTATGTCCGCCTGGCCTTGCAGGAGTCCCTGGATCTTGGGGACGTGTACGTCACCGT
>VAYJ01000203.1 GCA_005888465.1 Actinomycetota bacterium | reverse complement strand
CGCGTCCAGGAGGATCAGGCCGGCCTCGACACGGAGCACGTCCAGAGCGTCTTGGCCGACGGGGCGGATGCCGAAGCCCTCGCCAGCCGCGAAGATCGCGTCCCAGAGCGGGACTGCGTGCTCCTTCGGGACCCACAGTTCGTAGCCCAGGTCGCCCGTGTAGCCGGTGCGTGTCACGTCGACCGCGATGCCGCCGATCGTGGTCATGCGCCGGCGGAAGTACTTGAGGTCGGACCAGTCGGCGCCGGTGGCGATCTCGAGCACCGTCCGGGACTTCGGTCCTTGCAGGGCGAGTGCGGCGATCTCGAAGGAGACGTCCTCGACCGTGACGTCCAGCCCGGTCGCGTTCATCGTGATCCAGCGGTGGTTCGGCTCGGCCGCGGTCCATCGGTAGGTGGTGTCGTCGAGCCGGCAAATGGTGCCGTCGTCGAGGACCTTGCCGCCTTCGTCGCACCAGGGGGTGTAGTACACCTGATCGACCTGCAGCTTGGTGGCGTCCCGGGTGATGACGCGGTCGATGAGTCGTGATGCGTCCGGTCCGGAGATGAGGTACTTGAACAGCGGGGATACGTCGATCGCGCCGACCGATTCGCGGACGGCGTTGTACTCGATGTCGCTCGAATCGGCGTACGTGCTGGCGGCCGAGAACCCCCACCAGTCGGTCCACGCGAGCTTCTGGTTCAGACGGGATTCCCTCGGGTGGAACGCGGTGCCGATCGTCACGGTCGACTTCCCTCCGGCTGGACGCCCGGTGTAGAGTTTGAACGGCCGTTCAAACTCTAGCACGGAGGGCTTCGGGTGGGGAAGCGATACGACGTGGTCGTGGTGGGGGGCGGCCACAACGGTCTCACGGCGGCCGCGTACCTCGCGAAAGCGGGTCTGAGCACGCTGGTGTTGGAGCGACGCCACGTTGTCGGCGGCGCCGCCGTCACCGAGGAGATCGTGCCCGGCTATCGGTTCAGCGTGGCGTCGTATGTGGTGTCGTTGCTTCGTCCCGAGATCATCCGCGAGCTGAACCTCCCCGCGCACGGCCTGGAGGTCCTGCCGTTCGACGGCAGCTTCACCCCGCTCGGCGACCGCTACCTGTGGGTGACGAACGACCCCGGCCGCACGTACCACGAGCTTCGGAAGTTCTCGGTGAACGACGCCGAGGCCTGGCACGAGTTCGGGTTCCTCACCACCGAGATCATCCGGTTCATCAAGCCGATCCTCGCGATGGTCCCGCCGGACCCCGGGCGCTTCGACCCGCGCGAGTGGCTGCCGCTCGGTGCGCTCGCCAAGGCGTTCCGCGGGCTCCCGACGGAGCTGCAGGCCGCGTTCGTGCAGATCATGACGATGAGCGCGGTCGACTTTCTGGAGCAGTGGTTCGAGAGCGACCCGATCATCGGCGCGATCGCGTCGAACGGGATCATCGGGACGTTCCTGGGCGTGCGCTCCCCGGGCACGGCCTACGTGATGCTCCACCACTTCATGGGCGAGGTCGACGGCTCGTTCGGCGCGTGGGGGATCCCGCGCGGCGGGACCGGCGGTGTGTCGGAGGCGATCGCGTCGTCGGCGCGCTCGCTCGGCGCGGAGCTCCGGACCGAGGCGCCGGTCGCGAGGATCGACGTGCGGGGTGACCGGGCGGTCGGGGTCACGCTCGAGTCCGGGGAGGAGATCGAGGCCGGCGTGGTGCTCTCGAACGCCGACGCCAGGCGAACATACCTGGGACTCCTGGACTCGGGGGTGCTGCCCGCCGACTTCGCCGAGGACGTCGGCCGCTACAAGTACCGGGGCTCGTCGGGCAAGGTCAACCTGGCGCTCGACGGGCTCCCGAACTTCACGTGTCTCCCCGGGCCTGGCGAGCACCTGCGCGGCGCCATCGGGTTCGCGTCCTCGGTCGACGAGATGGAGACGGCGTACGATGACGCGAAGTACGGCCGGTTCTCACGACGGCCGTTCATCGACATGATGATCCCGACGCTCGTGGACGCGTCCATGGCGCCGCCCGGCAAGCACGTCATGAGCTGCTTCGTGCAGTGGGCGCCGTACCAGCTGGCCGAGGGGGCCGTGTGGGACAGCGACATGCGCGACGCCTTCGGCGAGGCCGTCATCGACGTGATCGCCGAGCACGCACCCAACATCCGCGACATCATCCTGCACCGGCAGGTGCTGACTCCACTCGACCTGGAGCAGACCTTCGGCTTGAGCGAGGGAAACATCTTCCAGGGAGAGCTGACCCTCGAGCAGCTGTTCTTCAACCGGCCGGTGGCCGGGTGGGGGCGGTACCGGACGCCGATCCGGAACCTGTGGCTGTGCGGGTCGGCGACCCACCCCGGAGGCGGGATCATGGGCGCCCCGGGGAAGATCGCGGCCATGCAGGCGCTCACGTCCGCTCGCCGCTCCCGGAGGCCGCATAAGTGACCGATAGGCCTCGATACGACGCCGCGGTCATCGGGGCCGGCCACAACGGGCTGGTCACGGCGGCGTACTTGGCGCGCGGTGGGTACCGCGTCCTGGTGCTGGAGCGCCGCGACAAGGTGGGCGGTATCCTCGCCGACATCGTCCTGGGACCCGGCTTGAAGGCTCCGGCCCTGACCCAGACGGTCGGCCGGCTCCGGCCATCGGTGATCCGGGATCTCCGTCTGGCTGCGCACGGCCTGGAGCTGATCCGCCCGGTGGTGCGGCTGTTCGCTCCGCAGCCCGATGGCGACGGGGTCACGCTATGGGCGGACCCGCGCCGGACGGCCGACGGTCTGCGCTCCCTCTCCGAGCACGATGCCGCGGCCTTTCCGGCGTTCGATCGGCGCGTCCGGACCATCGCCAGCTTCCTGGCCTACCTCGACGCC
>VAYJ01000202.1 GCA_005888465.1 Actinomycetota bacterium | reverse complement strand
CGTCGCCAGCTCCTGCGCTGCCGAGGAGTCATGGCGGGGATGCCCCGGATCAAGGAAGTGCCAGAAATGGTGGCCGACGCAGTGAGACTCGGAAAAGACGCCGAGAAAGAGGTCCCAGTCCTCGAGCTCCAGACAGTGGCGAAGCAAAGCCGTCTTCCTTCTGACGCCTTCGATCAGCTGTTCACGGAACCGCTGATACTCCGCCGCGGTGCGCTTCCGTCCCAGATTGCAGCTCGGGACGGGATGATCGCCGAAACGCCGCACGAGGTCGCCGATCAACGAGGCGGGGTACGAGGAGCGCGCCCACGACCAGGCATCGTGGGCGCCCCAGTTGGTGACCTGGATACCGTTCAATCTCTTGGCTGTTCGGGCGAATGGCGCGTCGATGATGGTGACCCGCTTTCCCGCCCGGCTGAGGTGCTCCCAGAAAGGTGGCACGGGCAGACGATCCGCGTGCAGCGCCACTTCGAGATCGTACGTGCCGCGCTTGAGCTGCTGATAGGCGAACATGCCGTGGGTGGCTGGCGACTGGCTCGTCAGAAAGGTCGGCCACACCCCGCCTTCGAGCACCGCCTCCGGGGTGACGATCGGAGCGACCGCGCCCGAGGCGAGCAGCCGGGCCATCGTCGGGAGATGGCCCTCTCCGGCCCATCGCCGGACGAGTGCGCTATCAACGGAATCGAGGCCAATGAACAGCAGTTTCGGTGATTTCATGCCCTGTCACGATCGCAAATGAAGCGCCCACATTCAACAAAAACCATGGGGCGCGGGACGGCCACCGCCAAAAAACTGGGCGGTAACCCTGGCACCGCCCGCAACAATTGACGCCCTTCGCGGTCCTGACATAGATTCGAACTGTGACCTCCACCTCGTCGGCTCTCGTGACCGTCATCGTCCCATGCTTCAACTACGGTCATTTCCTTCCCGAAGCCCTGGAGAGCCTGTCGCGTCAATCTCACCCCCGCTGGGAATGCATCGTCGTCGACGATGGCTCGACGGACAATACCCAGGCGGTCGTCCAGTCGTATGTCCGTCGAGACCCCCGCTATCACTACATGCATCAGCACCACCGCGGTTTGTCGGCCGCCAGAAATCTCGGCATTCGCGCGGGGCGCGGAGAGTATTTCCAGTTCCTTGATGCCGACGATCTCATCGAGCCGCGCAAGCTGGAGCGCCATGTACGCCATTTGGCGGAGCACGAGGAGGTAGGAATCGTCTATTCGCCCGTTCGATACTTCACGACGACGGGGAGCCGGGAACGACGGTACTCCATGCGCGAGCCGGACGAGCCGTGGATGCCGCAGACGTCGGGGCGCGGACGGCCGGTCATCTCCGCCATCGCCCGGGACAACTTCATGGCCGTCAACTGTCCGCTCGTCCGCCGCGATGTCACCGCCCTGGCGGGTGGCTTCGATGAGACGCTGCCCGCCCTCGAGGATTGGGAGTACTGGATCCGCTGCGCCGTCCAAGGTACCTGGTTCCAGTATCTCGACGAGCCCGACACCTACGCCCTCGTCCGTCACCATGCGGCCAGCATGAGCAACGACTCGATGCGGATGACCAGAGGGCTGATTGCGCTGTGCCGGCAGGCTCTTCGGTCGGCCCCCGATGCCGGCGCACGTGCCCTCTTTGCGTGGAGACTGGCCTCCGCCCGGCACAACCTGTATGCCCTCCAGCTGCGAAAGGGCATGCCCGTGCGCGGGCTCCTGAACGGCCTTGCCCTCGGGCTTTCGGAAACTCGGTACCGGCTCTCGCTCCGCTGCCTTCTCGGCCTCGCGTTGCTGCCTCTCATCGGCAGACGCCGCGTGGCCGACCTTCTTCTCGAAGTCTCCTGGTCACGTTCGATCCGGAGCTACATCTCCGGCTGACCTCCGCGTCTCCGAACCCAACGCGCGATCCTCCGGAACCCTCCCCGCACCATACGGCCCGGCAGGGCGGGCTGCCATCGCACGGCCCGCGCCGCCGCGACAAGTCCACGGATGATGCGGCCCCGGGCCAGGCTCGCGCGGGCGGCGGCAACATGGTGCCGGCTCACGTCGTCGCGCGTCAGCCCGGTTCCCCGCGGGCCCCGCCATGCCTCCCTCGCCAGGGCCACCGCCGTGTCGTGATAGCCCGCCTCGCCCATCACGTTGGCCCAGCTACCAGCCACCGTGGCCACCTCCTTCTCGATCTCGGCCGCCGTCATTCCGAGTCGAATCAACGTGTCGCGAGTCACGGCATTCATCGCGTCGAACGGGTCGGGGCGCCCGGATCTCCGAAGTCTTGCAGACAGACGCGCACCGATGGCGGCCAGCGTCTGCTCCTCCAGCCTCATCGTAGTCGTTTGCCGGCGATGCACACGATAGCGCACGATCACCTCGGCGAGATTTGCCGCCTCGTACCGCTCGACGATCCGGAGCCATAGATCGTAGTCTCCGGCCGTATCAGAAAACGCGCGCCGATAGCCGCCCACTGCGAGGAGGGCGTCACGCCGCATGACCACGGCACTGTGCACGAACACATTCCGCTCCGGTAGGATGGCCTTGATCTCGTCGTGCTGGGTGGGTACGTCCACCGTGAACAGCACATCACCCGACTCATTGATGAATTCGGCCGCGCCCCCGAGGAGGGCCACCTCTCGGCGGCGCTGCAAGAAGCTGAGCTGCCGTTCCAGTCGATCGGGCAGGCTGATGTCGTCGGCGTCCATCCTCGCGATGTACGGAGTCCTCGCGAGGGCGCAGGCTCGGTTGGCGGCGTCCACGACTCCACTGTTTTGCTGATGGACAACCTGCATACGCTCGCTCCGCCCCGCGTATTCCTCCAGGATCTCCGCGGTCCGGTCGGTCGAGCCGTCATTCACGACGATGATGGCGAAATCCCGCATCGACTGCGCCATGATGCTCTCGAGCGCAGCGGGCAGGAACAGCTCGCCGTTGAAGACTGACATCACGAGCGTCACCTCAGGCATGGGACCTCACGTGGTGAGCCGGCCGCGGGCTCGTCGTCCAGGACGGCGGACCAGATCGTCTCGGACGGCACGGGATGGTCCTCGCACAGAACCGTCGCAGTAATACCGAGAACCGCGATCACCGGGTTTGGCAAGGGCATGCGGAGCCTTTCCCGAGCTTATCGCAGGCGGCGGGTAATCTAGAAAGGCCAATGCGCCCGCACGAAGTCCGCGTACCGGCGTGCCATGGCCACCGGCAGGAGCGGGCGACTCCGCCGGGTGATGACCAGCACTCCCGCGTCCACGCGGGGAATCGGCCGGA
>VAYJ01000060.1 GCA_005888465.1 Actinomycetota bacterium | reverse complement strand
GCGGATCGCCCAGTACATCTCGTCGGAGAGCACGATCAGGTCGTGTTCGATCGCGATCGCCGCGAGCGCCTCCACGTCCGCCTTCGTGAGCGCGCTCCCGCACGGGTTGTGCGGTGAGTTGATGACGAGCATCCTGGTTCGCTTCGTCACGAGCGACGCGACCTCGTCGGGGTCCATGCGGAACTGGTTGCGTTCGCGAAGCGGGATCGCCACGGGCCGGGCGCCGGCGAACGCGGTGATGGACTCGTACATCGGGAAGCCGGGGTTCGGGTAGAGGACTTCGTCGCCCTTGCCGCAGAGGGCCATGATGGCGAAGAACATGATCGGCTTCGCGCCGGGAGTGATCACGATGCGATCCCCGGCGTACCGCGGCCGTCCGATGGCGTCGCGGACGTCCGGGTAGCCCGGCGCGGGGTTGTAGTGCGTGAACCCGGCGTGGAGTGCCTCGGCCGCGGCGTCGACGATGTGCCGTGGCGTGTCGAAGTCCGGCTCGCCGATCTCCAGGTGAATGATGCGGTGGCCCTCGGCCTCCAGCGCGCGGGCGCGTGCCAGGACCTCGAACGCCGACTCGGTGCCGAGCCGGGACATGCGTTTGGCGAGCGAGCGCTTCTTTGCCATGGCCCGAACGGTACGGGCCGCACCCCCGAATGGTCAAGGGATCGCGGCGTGGATCGTCAGGACTCAACGTCAGCACCAGCCCCGGCGCGTTTGCACTACCCTGGCGGTCCATGGATCGGTTCGACCTGATCATCGGCGGTGAGCACCGAACCGCCGCCGACGGTGCGACGTTCACGGTCGAGGAACCGGCGCGCGGGGAGCCGATGGCCGAGGGCGCGCAGGCCGGCGTCGAGGACGCCCGCCGAGCGGTCGCCGCGGCGCGCCGCGCGTTCGACGAGGGCCCGTGGCCGCGCACGTCCGCGACCGAGCGCGGCCGCGTCCTGCAGCGTGTGGCGAACCTCGTGCGGGAACGCCTCGAGGCGATCGCCACGGTCGAGGCACGCAACGGCGGCAAGCCGATCCGTGACGCCCGCGACGAGATCGCGGGGGTGGCGGCGTACTTCGAGTACTTCGCCGGCGCGGCGAACAAGATCGTCGGCGAGACGATCCCGATCCAGGACCCCGGGCTCGACGTGACGCTTCGCGAGCCGGTTGGCGTGTGCGCGCTCATCGTCCCCTGGAACTTCCCGCTCCTTATCGCGACGTGGAAGATCGCCCCCGCCCTGACGTGCGGCAACACGATCGTGGTCAAGCCCGCGACCGCGACGCCGCTTTCGGTCCTTCTGCTCGCCGATATCCTGTTCGAAGCCGGCGTCCCCGATGAAGCGGTTTCCGTCCTGCCCGGGCCCGGCGGGAGTGTCGGCACCGCGCTCGTCACCGACCCACGCGTCAACAAGATCTCGTTCACGGGGTCGACCGAGATCGGGGCGCAGGTCCTCGCGCAGTCCTCGCCGAACGTCACCCGAGTCTCGCTCGAGCTGGGAGGCAAGTCGGCGAACGTGGTCTTCGCCGACGCCGATTTCGACCGCTGCGTCGAGCGCTCCGTCGCGAGTGTCTACGGCAACTGCGGCCAGGACTGCTGCGCGCGCTCGCGCGTGATCGTGCAGCGGCCGACCTACGACGAGTTCGTGGGCGCGTTCGCCACGCGGACGAAGGCACTCACGATCGGCCAGCCGCTCGACGAGTCCACGGAGATCGGGCCCATGATCTCCGAGCGCCAGCGCGCCGCCTCGCTCGAGTACGTCGCTGTCGGACAACACGAGGGCGCGCGGCTCGTGACCGGCGGCCAGGCCCTGCGCGTCGCACGCGAGGAGATCTTCGGTCCCGTCGCGTCCATCATCCCGTTCGACACCGAGGACGAGGCGATCCGGATCGCGAACGACAACGATTATGGCCTGTCCGGCTCCGTGTGGACCAGGGATCTCGGCCGCGCCATCCGAGTGGCGAAGGGGATCCGCACCGGCGTGATCTCGGTGAACTCGAGCCACAGCGTGCATCTGGAGGCACCCTTCGGCGGGTTCAAGAAGAGTGGGATGGGCCGCGAGATGGGCATGCACGCGACCCAGCTCTACACCGAGGTCAAGAACGTCTACTTCTCTTCGGAATAGCCCCGTTCACTGAACCATCGGCCGTTGGATGCCGATACAGACGGCAAACTACCCGTGAGAAAGGTGCGTCTTCCATGACCGACGGTGCATCCCCCGAATGGGAACAGGCTGACCCTTCGGCGGAGGACGAACAGGCCCTGTACGGCGCCCACACTCCCGTGTGGGCCGTGGCCGCGCCTGCCTCCGAGGTCGGCGTGTCGTGGGCCGACGCGCCTGCCGAGGAGCCGTCCGAGGCTCCTGAGAACTCGTTCGTCCCCGCCCCGCCGCCGCCCGCTCCCGAGCCTGCTCCCGAGCAGCCGCCGGCTCCGGTGGCGACTGCGCCGGCACCGGTCGCGGCACGGCCCGCTCCCGCACAAGCCGCGCCGGATCTCACCTCGGTCCTCGCCGGTGAGGAGATCGCTGGCGTCCTGCAGGCGGCCGAGCAGGCGGCCCGGCGGATCGTCGAGCGAGCGCAGGAGAGCGCCCAGATGCAGCTCGCCGACATGCGTCAGCAGCGGAGCGACCTTGAGGACCACGCCGCGCAGCTCGCCGCGTGGCGCGAGCAGCTCACCGCCGTGATCCGGCCCATGGCGGCCGAGATCGAAGTCTTCCGCTCGGCGCTCGAGGAGATCCCCCAGCGCATCTCGGAAGCCTTCGCCCTGGTGGCCGACCGCGTCCCCGCGATCCAACAGGACCTCGCGGAGCTCGCCCGCGCGCTCGGACCCGCCTCTGGCGGGTCGGCGCAGGAACCCGGCGACCGGCAGGCGAGACTCGCCGGCTGATCGCCCCGCGCCCGCGATGAGCACGAAGCCGCCCGATCTCGGCAAGGGGTCCTTCTTCTACCGCAAGTCCGCGGTCGAGCAGGTGCTGCAGGACCGCGACCTGATGCTGCGGTACCTCCAGCAGCGCACGCGGGACGCGGAGGGGCGGGTGGCCGGCCTGGAAGCCCAGCTGACCGCGGTGACGAACGACATGGCACGCAAGGACAAGGAGCTTGCCCGCTTGGAGGGGGAGCTCGTGGAGGCGACCGCCAGGCTCGGCGAGCTCGAGCGCGGACGCCAGCGTGTCCAGGGCGAGGCGCGGGCGCTCGGCGAATGGCGGACGCGCGTCGGGTCCATGTCGGGTCCGATCGCGCAGCGCCTGGCCGCGTTCCACGGGAGCCTCGATGCGGTCCCCGAACGCGTCCAGCAGGCCTTCGCGCCGATCGGCGAGCGGGAGATCGCGCTCCAGCGGCGCCTGAATGCGGTGATGGAGCACCTTCGGGCGATGCCGTCGCCGCCCATGCTGCCGGCGGGTCCCGGTTCGGCCTGACCCTCGATCAGCCGCGCCCCCGACGAAGCAACGCGGACACACGAGGGTCGCCCAGCCGCGTCGCGAGGATCAGGAACAGCTCGGCGGTCATGAACGCGTCGTCGAGGTATCGGGCGAACAGGTGACCGGCGGCCGGCGGATCTGCGTCCCGACTGCGGTGCGAAGGATCGCGCCGCCGCCCGCGTCGGCGTCGCGCCGCATCATCCGCTGGCGAAGGCCCGAGTCCACGAAGGCGAGCCCGGACGGCGTCCCCAGCACCTCGTCGGCGAGCGCCGGGGCGATGAGGTAGCAGAGCGTGTCCTCGTTCGCCCGGACCGTCGCCGTGGGGGAGAGCCCCGACACGAGCGAGAGGTAACCGAACGCCTCGCCTTCGCCCAGGAGGTCCAGCAGGCGGCCTTCGCTCAAGAGCTCGATGGCGCCCTTGCGGACGACGTAGAGGAAGCGCGCTGGGGCGCCCGACTCGTCGAGGATCACCGTCTGCTCGGGGAAGAACTCGACCCGGACCGAGCCTGCGACACGCGCGAGCGCCTGGGGGGTCAGGGCGTCGAACGGCGGGTGGCGCGCGAGGAACCCTGCGACGTCCATCGCCCGCGAGTATGAGGGTCAGACGAGGTAGGCGCAGCCGTTCCAGGACGCCTCGACGCGCGGGCGGCGCCATCCTCTCACGTCGATACGGAGCTCCTCGGGGAGCTGGGCGTTCGCCGGCCGGACGAGGAGCTCGATCCCCGTCGCGTCGATCGGAACGAACCGCGCCGCGTCCCGAGGCGTGTCCGTCGAGGCTTCGATGAATCGGGTGCCGCCGCAGCATGCGGCACCGCTCGCCCAGACGTAGAGCCGACCCCCGTGGTCGCGCACGAACGCGCCGGCTCCCGGGGTCACCTCGATCTTCATGCGGCGACCGTACCACCGGGTAATGGTCTGGACTTTTGCGCGGGCCCGAGCTAGCGTACGGCCGTCACGGGTCGTCGGACGAGGGAGGGGGGCTGATGGCTACCACGGAGCCGCAGCACGACCAGCACGCACGGGACGCGGCCGATCTCGCGAGGTTCGGCTACAAACAGGAGCTGAAGCGGACCCTTGGGGTGTTCAGCTCGTTCGCCGTCGCGTTCAGCTACATCTCCCCCTCCACGGGAATCTTCACCCTCTATTTCCTTGCGTTGTCGATCGGCGGGGCCATGTTCTGGACCTGGCCGGTCGTGGCGTTCGGTCAGCTCTTGATCGCGCTCAACTGGGCCGAGCTCTCGAGCCACTATCCGATCGCGGGCTCGGTCTTCCAGTGGACGAAGTACCTCTCGGGTCGCACATACGCGTGGTTCACCGGCTGGATCTACCTCTTCGCCGGCATCATCACCGTCGCGGCGGTCGTGGCCACGCTTCCGCTCGCGCTGATCCCCGCGCTGAACTCAATGTTCGGCTCGCACCTGAACAACACCTTGGGAAGCAGCGACCAGCGGACGATCGCACTCATCACCCTGGTCGTCATCACCGTCCTGAACATCTACGGCGTCAGGCTCGTCGCCATCGTCAACAACACCGGCGTCATCTTCGAGATCCTCGGCATGGTCGTGTTTGCGTTCGTCCTGGCGCTGTTCCACAACCACCAAGGCGTGGGGGTGATCTTCAAGACCGGCGGAGCGAAGCTCAACGGAAGCACTTTCCTCATCGCGATGTTCATGAGCCTGTTCGTCATCTACGGGTTCGACACCGCGTCGACGCTCGCTGAGGAGACGAAGGACCCGAGACGGGAGGCGCCCAAGGCGGTGCTCGCCTCGATCATCGGGGCGTTCGTCATCGGGGCGATTTTCCTCTGGGGCACACTCATGGCCATCCCCAGCATGAAGGACGCCATCAACACGTCGAACTTCGTCGGACCGCAGACCATCATCGAAGCCAACCTGTCCAGCGCGTTCGCCACGGTCTATCTGCTGGTGGTCTCGGCGGCGATCTTCGTCTGCTGCATGTCGATCATGACCTCGACGGTGCGGCTGTGCTTCGGGATGTCGCGAGACGATCAGTTGCCGGCCGCGAAGTCGTTGGCCCGAGTGAGCCCGCGTCTGCACACGCCGATCTGGTCGTGCATCGTCGTGGCCTTGTTCTCGGCGATTCCCTTCATCCAGTTCGCCGGAGCGACGATCATCGCGGTCTCGGCCACCGCCATGATCTACCTGAGCTACTTCCTGGGAGGCATCGCCGTGCTCCGGGCGCGGTCGAAGGGGTGGCCACGAGTCAAGGCGCCGTTCAGCCTGGGCAAGTGGGGAGTCGTGGTCAATGTCCTGGGCTTGGTCTGGGGCGGAGCGATGCTCGTGAACTTCCTCACACCGGCGAAGAACACGGATTCGCTTCGCGTGTTCTCCAACCCGAAGGCCAACCAAACGGGAGGGCTCGTGAACTTCCACGTCGCTTTCCTGAACAAGATCCCGGTCATCGAGTTGGTCATGGTCGCCGTCATCGTCGTCGGAGCCGTCTACTACTTCGGATTCCAACGGCGGAAGCCATTCACTCCGGTGATCCCGCCGGAGGAGGTGACCGAGGCGGCGCGTTAGATCGGTCCGGGAAGGCTCGGCCGTTCGAAGGGGTGCTTCTCGGTTGAACGCGGCGCTGCGTCGGATCTTTCGCCGTCTCGAGCGGGACGGGGTCCCCGCCCACGCCCAGATCGAGGACCGCTTGGCGGAGGCGATCGCCGCCGGGGAGCTCCGGGCGGGCGACCGCCTACCGCCGGAGCGCGAGCTGGCGGAAGGCATCGGCGTGAGTCGTATGACCCTGCGGCAAGCCCTGGACTCGCTCGAGCGCCGCGGCATGGTCGTGCGCGCTCGCGGCCGCCGCGGGGGCACGTTCGTCGCAGCGGCGAAGATCGAGCGGGACATGACCCGGCTAGCCGGGCTGACGCAGGAGCTCCGGCGCCAGGGGCATGAGGCGGGGGCGAAGGTCCTCTCGGCCCGAGAGGGCCCGTGCGGGCAGCGGACCGCGGCGGCGCTCGGCCTGCAGCCGGGCCATCGCGTCTTCGAGGTGGTGCGGCTTCGCCTGTCCGACGGGGCGCCGCTCGCGCTCGAGCGCTCGCTCTTCTCGGTGGAGCTCTTCCCGGGACTGCTCGGCATGCCGCTCGACGGTTCCCTCTACGAGCTGATCGAGACCCGGTTCGGCCAGGTCCCCTGGCGGGCGGTCGAGCGGATCGAACCCGTCATCGCCGATCACGCCGAGGCCGAGGCGCTCGGTATCAAGCCGGGCGCCCCCCTGCTGCTGGTCGAGCGCACGGCGTACAACGCCCACGGGACGCCGCTCGAGTACGCGAGGGACCTGTTCCGGGGAGACCGCACGCGCATCGTCCTCGAGAGCCCGATCCCCACGCCGGTGGAGTCGGCGGGGCGGTGAGGGACCGGGCCCGCGCCGTCGTCATCGGCGGCGGCGTCGGCGGCGCTTCGATCCTGTACTGGCTCACCCGCCTCGGCTGGCAGGACGTCGTGATGGTCGAGCGCGCGGACCTCACGAGCGGCTCGGGTCAGCTTCGGAGCACCGAAAGCCTGACGCGCATGATGATGCGCTCCGTCGACCTCTACCGATCGCTCGAGGCGGAGGTGGGACTCCCGACGGGGTGGCGCGAGGTCGGGTCGCTCCGGCTCGCCTCCTCGCCCGAGCGCATGCAGGAGTTGGCGAGACAGGCCGGGTGGGCGAAGACCTTCGGGCTGCCCCTGGAGCTCGTCTCCGCCGAGGAGGCCCGGGAGCGGTTCCCGCCGATGTCGATCGACAGCGTGCTCGGCGCGGCGTACCTCCCAACGGACGGGTTCATCGACCCGAGCCAGCTCACGCTCGCGCTCGCGCAGGGCGCGCGGCGTGGGGGCGCGGCGATCGAGGCGAACACGCGAGTCGTCGGGATCGAGGCGGCGCGCGGACGTGTGAGCCGGGTCGTCACCGACCGCGGTGCCATCGACACCGAGCTCGTGGTGAACGCCGGCGGGATGTTCGCGCGCGAGATCGGGGCGATGCTCGGCGTCAACGTCCCACTCGTCCCGATGGCGCACGAGTACCTCATCACGAAGCCCAGCGGCCTGCCGCTCGACCTGCCGACGATGCGCGACCCCTCGCTCCTGGTCTACTTCCGCGGGGAGTCAGGCGGCCTGGTGGCTGGCGGGTACGAGCGCGACCCAGCGCCCTGGGGCCTGGACGGGATCCCGGCGGACTTCAACAGCAAGCTCCTGCCCGAGGACTGGGAGCGCTTCGAGCCGCTGCTCCGAAACGCGATCGTCCGCGTCCCCGACCTGGAGCACGCGGAGGTGATCCGCCTCATCAACGGGCCCGAGGCGTTCACCCCGGACGGCGAGTTCATCCTCGGCGAATCGGAGGTCCCGGGGTTCTGGGTGGCCGCCGGGTTCTGCGCCCACGGGCTCGCGGGCGCCGGGGGAATGGGCCAGCTCATGGCCGAATGGATCGTCGAGGGACAGCCCGCGTTCGACGTGTGGCACATGGACTCGCGCCGCTTCGGCC
Organism: Actinomycetota bacterium; assembly: GCA_005888465.1. Classification (GTDB taxonomy): domain Bacteria; phylum Actinomycetota; class UBA4738; order UBA4738; family UBA4738; genus AC-55. Next base: position 33,823 of record VAYJ01000060.1, on the reverse strand, counting down.
GCCACTACCGGAGCCGCGAATACACGCTCGCGAAGACGGTGGAGGTCTACGCCACCTACTACGACATCCGCTATCCGGGCCAGGAGCGACAGGCCGGCAGGCCCCTGCGGCTCTCGCCCACCTACGCGCAGCTCGAGCCGCTCGGCGCGTCCTGGGGCGAGAAGTCGGGGTGGGAACGAGCGAATTGGTTCGAGTCCAACGCGGCCGACGGCGACGAGGGCCTTCGCCCGCGCGGGTGGGCCGGCGAGATCTGGTCGCCCGCGATCGGCGCGGAGCATCGCGCGTGCCGGGAGCGGGCGGCGCTCTTCGACGAGACGTCGTTCTCGAAGATCGAGGTCGGCGGGCAAGGCGCGGAAGCGTTCCTCCAGCGGCTCTGCGCCAACGACGTCGCCCGCCCTGTGGGCTCGGTCGTCTACACCTCGATGCTGAACCCGCGAGGCGGGATCGAAGGCGACTTCACCGTCACGCGGCTCGCCGAGGAGCGGTTCCGGATCGTGACCGGGACGGCGTTCGGGCAGCACGACCTCGCGTGGATCCGGGCGCACGTCCCCGACGATGGATCGGTGGAGGTGTCGGATGTCACGTCGGCGCTGGCGTGCCTCGGGCTCTGGGGCACGCGGGCCCGGGACATCCTGCAGCCGCTCACGGCGAGTGACCTCGCGAACGAGGCGTTCCCCTACATGTGCGCGCGACCGCTGACGGTCGGGTTCGTCCCGTGTCTCGCGCTTCGCGTGACGTATGTGGGGGAGCTCGGGTGGGAGCTGTACTGCCCGATGGAGTTCGGCGCGAAGCTGTGGGAGACGCTCTGGGAGGCCGGCCGGCCCCACGCCATGGTCGCGGGAGGCTACCGCGCGATCGACTCGATGCGACTGGAGAAGGGGTATCGCGTCTGGGGCGCGGACATCACCCCGGACCTGACGCCCTATCAAGCCGGCCTGGGGTTCGCCGTGAAGCTCGACAAGGGGGTCGAGTTCATCGGACGCGAGGCCCTCATGGCGGCTCGTGAGGAACCGGAGACCAAGCGCCTCGCGTGCCTGGTGCTGGACGATGCGAGATCGGTCGCGCTCGGCGAGGAGCCGGTCCGCGTCGACGGCCGGGTCGTGGGCCGGGTCACGAGCGGTGGCTACGGCTACACCGTGGGTCGCTCGATCGCCTACGCGTTCCTGCCGGCCGCCGAGTGGGCCGGGTGGCGAGGGAGCCGCTGTTCGACCCCCGCGGCGAGCGCATCCGGGCGTGAGCTAAGCGGAGGCCTGCTCGAGCCATCCCCAGAAACGCGCGTCCGAGCCGATGGCGCGAAGCCGCTCGAAGTTCTCCCGCGCGTAGGCGACGAAGTCGAAGTCGAGCTCCGAGATCGCTTGCTGGACCACGCCCCACATCGACTCGAAGAACGCGCCCATGAAGCGCATCAGTCGTACCGAAGCGAGGTCGGCGGCCCGCACGTCGCCGGCGTAAGCGCGGAGCAGGGCCTCGTCGTGCTCGACGTCGAGGTCGTGCTTCACCGAGAAGTTCCCGAGGTCGAAGAAGCGGTCGCCCATCCCCGCATACTCCCAGTCGACGATCCGGATGCGGGTCCCGTCGTCGATGAAGTTCGCGTTCAGGAGATCGTCGTGGCAGGGCACGAGCGGCAGCGGGCCGCGCGCGGCCTCGATGCGATCGGCGAGGTCCTTCGCCCACGCGAACTCCCTCGGTGGGGACACGCCGCGGGCCGCCGCGGTGGCCGCGTAGGCCTCGACCACGCGGTGGGCGTTGAAGCGGCTGGGGAGCGGCGAGCCGTTGTGGATCGCCCGGACCGAATCGGCGACCGCCGTCAGGGTCTCGGGCCGCTGCATGGCTTCCAGGGGAACAGGCCGCCCTTCGATGAACCGCGTCACGAGGTATCCCTCTGGTTGGACGACGGTCACCACCTCCGGGCCCACCCCGACCGAGGCCGCCATGCGGGCCGCCGCCTCCTCGGCACGGCGATCGATGCCGAGGAGCTCGGTGTCCTTGCCTCCGACGCGAAGGACGACCGTGTCCCCGTCGACCTCGATCTTGTAGTTGTGGTTCGTGATGCCCCCGCCGAGGGGCTCAAACCGGGCGTGCCGGCCCGGCCAGAGCCGCTCGATGATCGTTTCAGGGTTCATGGTCCGCTCAGTATCGGGCACGATGTCAACGGGTCGCCCGGCGCGGGTTGGTAGATTCGGGGGATGGGCGACGAGGACTTCCTTCCCCCCGACCGACCGCCGCGCGCGCCGGGACAAGAGCCGTCGGCACGGCTGACGCTCGAAGCGTACGTCCGGATGCGCAAGGAGCTGGAGCAGCTCCGCACCCAGGGCCGCGACCACATTGCCGAGCGTCTGCTTCGCGCCCGCGAGCACGGCGACATTCGCGAGAACGCCGAGTACGACTCGGCGAAGAACGAGCAGGGGCTGATGGAGGCCCGGATCCGGAACCTCGAGCACAAGCTGAAGGACCCCGAGATCATCGAGGTCGTGGACGGCGACGAGGTCGCGGCCGGGATGCTGGTTACCCTTCGCCCGCTCGACGAGGAGGATCCCGACGACGAGACCTACCTCGTGGCGCTCTCCGGCGAGGAGCGCGCCGCGGGGGTCCGCACGGTGACGGCGACCTCGCCCCTCGGCTCCGTGCTCATCGGCAGGCGCGTCGGGGAGCGGGTCACCTACGAGGCGCCCGGCGGCACGTTCGCCTACGAGGTGGTGGAGCTGAAGCTGCATCGGCCGGCGTCGTGACCGTCCGGCTCGCCACGGGATCGCAACAGTTCGATCAGGCTGCGCGCGGCCTTCGTGCGTACTCCTCTCACGGAGGTCGATGATCATGAGAAAGAGCATTCCCGCGATCGTGATGGCTGCAGCGCTCCTCGGCGCTGCGTGCGCGAAGAGCACGACGGGGGCCCAGGCTGGCTCGCCGACGCCTTCGCCCTCGTACAGCTCGAGCGGCGGCTACGGCCGGTACGGCAGCGGCTCCCCGTCACCGGCTCCCTCGCTCGCGGCCGACACACTGCAGCAGGGTGCGGGCAACGCGTTCGTCTTCGCACCCACGACCATCACGGTGGCCAAGGGTTCCTCCCTCACGATCGCCAACGTCGGCTCGGCCACGCACTCGTTCACCGTGCCGAACACGAGCATCGACGTGGTGAACGCGGTCGGGCAGACCCAGAGCACGACCATCAATCTGAGCCGGTTCGTCTGGTCGCGGGCCGGGCGGGACCGATAAGGTTGGCCCCATGTCCGGAGAGGTGGCTCGGCTCCATCCCGAGCAGGAACCTGGGCCGTCCGAGACGCCCTACGAGCGACGGCTGGGCGAGCTGTTGGAATCGGTCGCATCCGGCGCGACGAGCCCGGAGGAGGCCCGTCGGGCGCTCCGCGACCTGCCGTTCACCGACCTCGGCTTCGCGAAGGTGGACCACCACCGCGAGCTTCGCCAGGGCGCGTGCGAGATCGTGTTCGCGCAGGGCAAGACCACCGAGCAGGTGGTGGCGATCGTCGAGCGGTTGCTCTCGGGGAACGACGGGCCGGTGCTTGTGAGCCGGGCGGCGCCCGAGCAGTCATCCGCGGTCCGCAGGCTCGGCGCGGCGCACGGCATCCCCGTCGTCGAACGGCCTGCCGCCGGTGCGATCGCGCTCGCGCGAAACATCCCGGCGCCCGTCGGCGAAGTGCTCGTCCTCACCGCGGGAACCGCGGACCTGCCCGTGGCCGAAGAGGCCGAGCTCACCGCGACGTTGCTCGGCGCCGGCGCTGAGATCGTGGCCGACGTCGGCGTCGCGGGCCTGCACCGCCTGGCCGCGGCGCGGGAGCGGCTTGCCAGCGCCGATGCGATCGTCGTGATCGCGGGGATGGAAGGTGCGCTCGCGAGCGTCGTCGGCGGGATGGCGACATGCCCCGTGATCGCCTGTCCCACCAGCGTGGGGTACGGCGCGAGCTTCGGCGGCCTTGCGGCGCTCCTCGCGATGCTCTCGTCCTGCACGCCGGGCACGGTGTGCGTCGACATCGACGACGGGGTGGGCGCGGGGTACGCGGCCGCGCTCATCGCGCGGCGGGTCCCGTGATGAGCGAACGAACCCTCTACGTCGACGTCCTCGGCGGCGCCGCCGGAGACATGCTGCTCGCGGCCCTCATCGACGCCGGCGCGCCCGAGCAACAGATCTTCGAGCTCGTCGAGCGCGTGATCCCAACTCGGTTCCGCGTCCGGACCGTCGAGGTCACGCGCGCCGGCATCCGCTCGCGGGCGCTGCACATTGAAGCGAGCTCCGAACCGTGGCGGACGCCACGCCTTCCCCGAATGCTCGACATGCTCGACGGAGCCGGGCTCCCCGAACCCATCCGAGCCCGCGCGCGAGCCGTGCTCGAGCGTCTGGGAGAGGCCGAGGCCCGAGTCCATGGCGTGCCGATCGAGGAGGTCCATCTCCACGAGCTCGGCGACCCGGACACGATCCTCGACGTCGTCGGGGTCGCCGCTGCCCTGGACCTGCTGAGCATCGGGCGCATGGCGGTTTCGAGCATCCCGCTCGGCGAGCCCGGCCCCGCGATGCTCGAGCTGCTCCGGGGCTTCCGCGTCCGTTCGGCCGAGGTCTCCGGCGAGACCGTGACGCCGACAGCCGCCGCCATCCTGTCGGCGCTCGGCGAGCCGGCCGAGCTTCCCGACTTCGAGCTCGAATCCATCGGCTACGGCGCCGGGCAGCCGCGACCCCGCAGGCGTCCCGAACGTCGTTCGCGTGCTCATCGGATCGAAGCCGGCCGCGCGCGCCGCGACCGGCTTGCTCGAGCGCGACCTCGTTCTGCTCGAGGCCAACATCGACGACCTGACGCCGGAGCTCGTCGCAGATGCCGTGCAGGCGGTGTTCGGCGCCGGCGCGCTCGACGCCTGGACCATGCCGATCGTGATGAAGAAGGGCCGCCTCGGAGTCCTGCTGTCTGCCCTCTGCGAGCCGGCCGCGGAATCCCGTGTGCTCACCGTCTTCTTTGAGGCCACGACGACGTTCGGCGTTCGGATCCGGCCTGTTCGGCGCGCGGAGCTGGCCCGTCGGGTGGCAACCGTGACGCTCGCCGACGGCGCGGTTCGCGTGAAGGTCGGGCTCCTCGGCGACCGCGTCATGAGCGCGACGCCCGAGCACGACGACGTCGCCGGGCTCGCGGAGCGCTCGGGCCGGTCTGTTCGCGACGTCTACGAGGAAGCGGCGGCCGCCGCCCGCGCCCTCCGGTTCGAGCCGGCCGACCGATGAACGAACTGCTCGAGCGACTCGAGGCCCGCGTCAGCTCCTACGGTTCGACGGCCGTGCTGGTGGCCCTTTCCGGCGGCGTCGATTCCGCCGTGGTCACGGCCGTCAGTGCCCGAGCTCGGGGCCACGCCAACGTCACCGCCGTCACGGCCGTTTCACCGAGCTACCCGGCCGGCGAGCTCGAAACCGCGCGTTCGCTCGCGGCCGAGATCGGAGTCACCCACCGCGTGATCGAGACCCACGAGGTGGAGCGCGAGGCGTACGCGCGCAACGACGAGCTGCGCTGCTTCCACTGCAAGACCGAGCTATACGCGACGCTCAGTCGTCTCGCCGCCACTGCCGGCCCCGGCGTCGCGGTGCTCGCCGGCGCGAACGCCGACGACCTCGCCGACGTGCGCCCGGGCCTGCGCGCGGCGACGCAGCACGGGGTGCGCAACCCGCTCCTCGAGGAGAACGTCGGCAAGGTCGATGTTCGCGCGATCGCGAGCGCCCTCGGACTCTCCGTCGCAGACAAGCCGGCGCTCGCCTGCCTCTCCTCCCGCGTTGCCTTCGGCCTGCGCATCATGCCGTCGCTGCTGTCGCGCGTCGACCGCGCGGAGCAGGCCATCCGACAGCTCGGGTTCGACTCGGTCCGCGTGCGTCATCGCGGCCCCTCTGCCACGATCGAGGTTCCAGTCGAGGATCTGGATCGCTTGCGCGAATATGAGGCGCTCGAGCAGCTTCTGGCCAAACTACGGTCCCTCGGCTGGGACGAGGTGTCGGTCGATCCCGCCGGGTATCGCCAGGGAAGCCTGAACCCGACGCGCTAGCTGCCGAGCGGCTCGTTCGGCTCCTCGCCGTGGCGGAGCAAGATCAGCGAGTTCGACATCAGCCGCACCGACGGCGCGCGGGATGCGCGCGGTGGGCCCGGACGCGCCGTGTTGAGGATCTCGGTCCACGTGCCTTGTCGGCCCATGCTTGGGAGCGCGAAGCGCATCGAGCGGTGGCCGCCGTTGAGAATGAGCAGCAGCGTGTCGCCCTCGATGGGATTGCCGCGCTCGTCCACCTCGTCGGTTGCGAGGCCGTCGATCAGCATGCCGAGCGCACGGAGGTCGGGGTTCTGCCAATCGTCCTGCTCGATCTCGTGGCCGTCCCAGCGGATCCACGTCAGGTCCTTGGCACCGCCGGTGTTTGCGGGGCGGCCGGCGAAGAAAGCACGCCGCCGGAGGATCGGGTTCCACCGGACGATCTCCATAGCGGCCCGGGTGAACTCGAGGAGGGCCCGGTCTTCCTTCGACATGGCAGTACGCGTTGTTGTTGCCCCGCTGCGTGCGGCCCATCTCGTCGCCCGCGGAGATCATCGGGACGCCCTGTGAGAGCAGGAGCGTGGCCAGGAAGTTCCGCTTCATCCGCTCTCTGGTCTGGCGGATGCGGGGCGCGTCGGTCGGGCCTTCCGCTCCCCAGTTGCGGCTGTCGTTCGCGTCGGTCCCGTCGCGATTGTCGTCGCCGTTCGCCTCGTTGTGCTTGCGTTCGTAGCTCACCAGATCGTGCAGCGTGAAGCCGTCGTGCGCCGTGACGAAGTTGACGGCCGCATACGTCTGTCGTCCCGATGCCTGGTACAGGTCGCTCGATCCTGCGAGCCGCGATGCGAGCTCGGGGACCTGGCCGGGGTCGCCGCGCCAGAAGCGGCGGACACAGTCGCGGTATTTGCCGTTCCACTCGGCCCAGCCGACGGGGAAGTTCCCGACCTGGTACCCGCCCTCGCCGAGGTCCCATGGCTCGGCGATGAGCTTCACCTGGGACAGCACGGGATCCTGTTGGATGATGTCGAAGAAGGTTCCCAGGCGGTTCACCTCGTACAGGGCGAGCACGGGCGCGAGGTCGAACCGGAACCCGTCGACGTGCATCTCCCGGATCCAGTAGCGGAGGCTGTCCATGATCAGCTGGATGGTGCGGGGATGAAGCATGTTGAGGCTGTTGCCGGTCCCCGTGAAGTCCATGTAGAAGCGCCGCGCGTCGGGCTGCAGGCGATAGAAGGCGTCGTTGTCGATCCCACGAAGGCAGAGCGTGGGGCCGAGGTGGTTGCCCTCGCCCGTGTGGTTGTAGACGACGTCCAGGATCACCTCGATGCCGGCCGCGTGCAGGCCCTTCACCATCGACTTGAACTCGTCGACCTGCTGGCCGAGCGCTCCGGTCGCGTAGCGGGCGTGGGGGGCGAAGAAGGCAACGGAGTTGTAGCCCCAGTAGTTCGTCAGGCCTCGATCGGCCAGGGCGCGTTCGGAGACGAACTGGTGGATCGGCAGGAGCTCCACGGCCGTGACGCCGAGCGAGCGCAAGTGCTCGAGGATCGGGTCGTGGACGATGCCCAGGAACGTGCCGCGGATACGGTCGGGGACGCCGGGCCGAAGCATCGTCATCCCGCGCACATGGCATTCGTAGATGAGGGTCTGGTTCCAGGGCACGCGCGGCGGACGGTCGTCGCCCCACGTGAACGCGTCGTCGACGACGACCGACTTCGGCATCGCGCCAGCGCTGTCTCGTGGGTCGGGCACGAGGTCTTCCTCCGGGCCGCCGATCGGGTAGCCGAAGGTCTCGTCCGTTGGCTCGATGGTGCCGCTGATCGCCTTCGCGTACGGGTCGAGGAGGAGCTTCCCGGGGTTGAACCGGTGACCCTGCTCCGGCTCGTAGGGGCCGTGGACGCGGAAGCCGTAGAGCTGCCCGGGCCGGGCGTCGGGCAGGTACGCGTGCCAGATGAGATCGGTGCGCTCGCGGAGCGGGATCGTTTCCGCGGCGACGGCGTCGCTCGGCCCGTGGAAGAGACAGAGGTCCACGCCCGTCGCGTGCTCGGAGAAGATCGCGAAGTTCACGCCAGCGCCGTCCCACGTCGCCCCCTGGGGATAGGGCCGACCCGGCCACGGGCGCACGCCGGTCATGCGGCCACGTTCTTCAGGAACACGCATGCGAGCGGAGGGAGCGTCAGGGCCACCGACAGCTTGCGCCCGTGCGAGAGGGTCGGTGCCGTCTCGAGCCCGCCCAGGTTCCCCCACCCGCTCCCGCCGTAGGTATGCGCGTCACTGTTCAGGATCTCCCGCCAGGGCCCGCCGCGAGGGACGCCGAGACGGTAGTTCGAGCGGGGGACCGGCGTGAAGTTGCAGGCCACCAGGATGATGTCATCGCTCGTCAGCCCGGTCCGGATGAACGCGACGATGCTGATCGAAGCGTCGTCGGGCTCCATCCATTCGAACCCGGCGGGGTCCGCGTCCTTCTCGTGCAGCGCGGGCTCGTCCCGGTAGATCCGGTTCAGATCCTGGACCCAGCGCAGAACCCCGGCGTGCTCGGGCTGCTCCAAAAGGTGCCAGTCGAGGCTCCGCTCGTGCGCCCACTCGCGTCGCTGGCCGAACTCGTTCCCCATGAACAGGAGCTTCTTGCCGGCCAGCGCGTACTGGTAGCCGAACAGGAGCCGCAGGTTCGCGAAGCGCTGCCACTCATCGCCGGGCATCTTCTCGAGGAGCGAGCCCTTGCCGTGCACGACCTCGTCGTGGGAGAGCGGCAGCACGAAGTTCTCCGCGCCGGCATAGAACTGGCGAAACGTCAGGTCGCCATGGTGGGACTTCCGGTCGATCGGGTCGCGCGAGAGGTAGCGGAGCGTGTCGTGCATCCACCCCATGTCCCACTTGAGCCCGAACCCCAGGCCGCCGACGTCGGTCGGGCGGGAGACGAGCGGCCAGGACGTCGACTCCTCGGCGATCGTCTGCACGTCGGGCTCGAGCCGGTACACGGTCTCGTTCAGCTGGCGGAGGAACGAGATGGCCTCGAGGTTCTCGCGACCGCCGTGCTCGTTCGGGATCCACTCCCCCTCGCGGCGCGAGTAGTCGAGGTACAGCATCGATGCCACCGCATCGAACCGCAGGCCGTCGGCATGGTACTCGGTGAGCCAGAACATCGCGCTCGAGAGCAGGAAGCTCCGAACCTCGTTCCGCCCATAGTTGAAGATCAAGCTCTGCCAGTCGGGGTGGCGGCCCCTGCGCGGGTCCTCGTGCTCGTACAGATGCGTTCCGTCGAAATAGCCGAGGCCGTGCTCGTCGTCGGGGAAGTGCGAGGGCACCCAGTCCAGGATCACGCCGATTCCGTGCCGGTGCAGCACGTCGATCAGGTACATGAGGTCCTGCGGCGTGCCGTAGCGGGCGGTGGGGCTGAAGAAGCCCGTGACCTGGTAGCCCCACGAGCCGTAGAACGGGTGCTCCATCACCGGCAGCAGCTCGACGTGCGTGAACCCCATCCGGGTCGCGTGCTCGGCGAGCCTCGGCGCGAGGTCGCGGTAGCTGAGCGGGATGCCGCCGGGCGTGCGCATCCAGGAGCCAAGGTGCACCTCGTAGGTGGCGATCGGCGCGTCGAGCGAGGATCGCGAGCGGCGCGAGCTCATCCACTCCGTGTCACCCCAGTCGTAGGCGAGGTCCCAGATGATGCTCGCCGTGGCGGGCGGTGGCTCGGAGCGGAACGCGAGCGGGTCCGCCTTCGCGACGCGATACCCACGGTGTCGAGAGGCAATCGCGAACTTGTATCGATCGCCGGGCTTCACCCCCGGCACGAAGCCCTCCCAGATGCCGGAGGACTCGCGCGCCCGAAGCGGCGAGGCCTTCGGATCCCATCCGTTGACGTCGCCGATGAGGCCGACGGAGCGGGCGTTCGGCGCCCAGACCGCGAACGTGAAGCCGGGCGTGCCATCGACCTCGGCCGGATGGGCCCCCAGCCGCTCGTAGAGACGCGCGTGGGTGCCCTCGTTAAACAGGTAGACGTCCTCCGGCCGGAGGAGCGAGGCGGCGTGCGTCGGTGGCGTCGTGGTCATCGGGGTTGGGTCGAGCGGAGCGCATCGACCGCTCGTAGCGTACTCGTCACCTCGGGGAGCGCGCGGAAGCGCTCGAAGGACTCACGAGCCGGCCGCCGCCAGTTCGCGCCGCCGGTCGTGCCCGGCACGTTCTGCGGCCGGGTCTCACCGAGGAGGTCGTCGAGGCCGACCATGAGCAGCCCGGCGTCGCTCGCGGCGAGGAATCGGAGCAGCGCGTCGAGGACGTCGGACTCGCTCGGGTCCCCGGGCCCGAGCCAGCCCTGCCGTCGAAGGAGCGCCGTGAGCGCTCGCTCCTTCGTTCGACGTGTCGCGCGCGCCGCCCGCTCGCCCGCGCCATCGAGCCATCCGCGCTCCCGCCAGAGGTCCAGGTCCATCCCGCGCCAGAACCCGGCGAACGGGAAGAGGTCGTGGGTGTTTAGGCTCGCGACCGATCGTGCCGTCGGTTGCTTGAGGCCTTTCCCGGTGAGCTCGAGCGGCAGGACCCAGGACCGGCGGATCCCGTGCCGGGCCATGGATGGCCGAAGCGACCGTGGGACGGTCCCGAGGTCCTCGCCGACGATCGTCGCACCGGAGCGCGCGGCCTCGAGGGTGAGGATCGCGTAGCCCTCCTCCGGCCGGCCACGCACGTAGACGCCGTCGGTGGCGGCGAAGCCCTTCGGGACCCAGAACAGGCGGTGCAGACCCATCACGTGATCCAGGCGCACGAGGCTCGCGTGGCGAAGGACCGTGCGAAGGCAGGCGATCGGGTACCGGTAGCGTCGCTCGCGGACCGCGTCGGAGCGCATCGGCGGGAATCCCCAGTCCTGGCCCTTCGCGAAGAAGTCGTCCGGCGGCGCGCCGACCGTCGCCCGCAACGCGAACAGCCCGGGTTCGCGCCAGACGTCGTAGCCGGCGGCGTTCACGCCGAGGGGGACGTCGAGGTAGAGCGTCGCGCCGCTGGCGCGCGCGCCGGCCGCGACGTCCTCGAGCTGCTCGGCGAGCGCCCACTGCGCGTACGCGTGCACGTCCGCGCCTATGTCCCGCCGCCGGGAAAGCCGGCCGGACCGCTCGGGCTCGTCCCATTCCCACCACGGCGTCGCCCGTCGATCGCAGGCCGCGCGGAACACCGCGTAGTCGGCGACCGTGGGGTTCGCGCGGAGGAACGCTCGATGCGCTCGTCGACGCGGCGAGCCCCCAGGCTGCGCGAGGAAGTCCCGAGTGACGGCTTCGAGGACGCGAAGCTTCAACTCCGCGGCGGCGCGAAGGTCGACGAGCGGCGCATGCAGCAGCCGCCGCGCGGCCAGGCGCGTCGCGTTCGACGAGAGGACGCGCCGCGCCTCCTCCGACGCGGCGAGCTCGGGCAGGCGTTCGAGATCGAGATAGGCCTCGTTCCAGCAGAGCCGGCTCGCGGGGGAGTAGGGGCTTGGCTCGAAGAGCGGCCCGCCTAGCGCCGCGTGGAGCGGGAGCGGGCCGACGGCGCGACCGCCGAGGCCGGCCACCCACTCGGTGAGGCGGGCGAGATCGGTCAGGTCTCCCACGCCGAACGAACGCCGCGACCGCAGCGCGTGCAGCGGGAGCGACAGTCCCCACGCGCGCCCAGGCCCGGTCGCCGGCGCCGCCTTCGGCGCGGCGATCACGAGCGCATCCGCCTCGGTCGTGCCCGCGCGCACGGTCAGCGCGTGGTAGCCGAGGGGCAGGCCGAGGTCCGCCCGGAGCCGAAGCTGCACGAACCGGCGTCCATCGAGCTCGGCCCCGCCGATCTCCTCGCCGCGGCCGCGCCAGGTGAACGGCAGCCCGCCGCCCTCGAGCTCGATGCGACACGCGACCGTGCCCCCGACTCCGCGCAGCGGAACACGGAGCGTCAGCTCGTCCAGCCGCCCGTCCCACGCGACCATCACGGGCTCGAGAGGACGCTCCCAGCTCCAGCGGTGACGCTCGCGGATCGCGCCCGGCACGTCGCGAATGCCGGCCACGGGGGCGCCGAGGGCCCCGAGCGTTGCCAGGATCGCCTCGCGGCTCGCTCGGATCCGGCGGTCGTGCGTATCGACGTAGGAGCGTTGGATCCCGTGCAGCCGCGCGAGCGCCGCCAGCGCTCGTTCGTCCTCACGAGGTTCGCCGCGCTGCATCGCTCCTCCTCCGGCGGTTGCGAGCCGCGCAAGGATACGTTGCGAGATTCCGGCCGCTATCGTGGGCCGTCATGAGGATCCTGTTCGTCGCCTCGGAATGCCGCCCGTTCTCGAAGACCGGAGGGCTCGCCGACGTCGCGAGCGCGCTCTCCGGGGCGTTCGCCGTCCTTGGCCACGAGGTCCTGGTGAGCACGCCGCGGTATCGGGGCGTGCAGCCCGAACGAACGCCCTCGGTCCCCGGCCGGCGGTTCCACTTCGTCGAGCATGAGGGGTACTTCGACCGCGCCGGTCTCTACGGCGAGGACGGTGTCGACTATCCCGACAACGACCGCCGCTTCGCGTACTTCGCCCGCGCGTCGCTCGACGCTGCGGCCGCGCAGGGTCTCGCCCCCGACGTCGTGCACCTGCACGACTGGCAGGCGGCCCTCGCGGCGTTCCTAGTGCGATCCGAGGGAGCGCTCCCCGGGTCGAGCGTCGTGTACACGGTGCACAACCTCGCGTATCAGGGCGTGTTCCCGCCGGCCACACTCACGCGCGTCGGGCTCCCGGCTTCCGCGTTCACGTTCCGAGGGCTCGAGTTCCACGGGAACGTCTCGTACATGAAGGCGGGCCTCGTTTTCGCCGACGCGGTCACGACCGTGTCACCGAGGTACGCACGCGAGATCCAGGCTCCGGCGTTCGGGTTCGGCCTCGAGGGGGTGCTTCGCGAACGAGCGGCGGCGGGCGAGCTGCACGGCATCCTGAACGGCGCGGACTACACCGACTGGTCACCCGAGGTGGATCCCAATCTCCCCCAGCCGTACACGGCCAGGCGTCTGTCGCCAAAGCGGCTTGCGAAGGCCGCGCTGCAGCGTGAGCTCGGCCTCGAGGTCCGGCGCGACGCGCCGCTGCTCGGCATGGTGACCCGCCTCGACCGGCAGAAGGGCGTGGACCTCGTGATCGAACTCGCGCCGGACCTCGTGGAGCTGGGCGTGCAGCTCGCGATCCTCGGCAACGGCGACCCGGCCCTGGAGCGCCGGCTCACCCGGCTGGCTGCCCGCCATGCGGGCCGGGTGGGCGTGCGGATCGGTTTCGTCGATTCTCTCGCGCACCTCATCCAGGGCGGCTCGGACATGCTGCTCATGCCGTCGCGATGGGAGCCATGTGGGCTGAACCAGATGTACGCCATGCGGTACGGCACGCTGCCCGTGGTGAGCGCGGTGGGCGGGCTCGACGACACGATCGAGGAGGGCCGCACCGGGTTCAAGTTCGACGTCGACGCGCCTGCAGGGCTGGCGGATGCGATCCGGCGCGCGGTCGAGCGCTACCGCGGCGACCAGGTCACGTGGCGGCGGATGCAGCGGGCCGGGATGGCGAAGGACTTTTCGTGGGCGGTCTCGGCGCAGGAGTATCTCCGTCTGTTCGCGACAGTGACCGGCTCTCCTGCAGCTCCCTGACGAAAATGATCTACAAGTCGCAATATATCCCATTGAAGATTTTTGGGACGGTATGCCGGACCCCCGGACCACGCCGACGGCAACACATGAGCTCAGGCGCCCGTCGACGCGCCGGTCCCGGCCGTTCCACCCTCCCCAGGTGCCAGCGCGTTGCGAACGAACCGCAGCAGCTCCTGCTCGCGACGGTGAAGCGCCGTCCGGCTCTGGTCCTCGCCGACCACCGCGCGCAGCACGCCGGCCTCGGTGATGGAGCCAACGACCGCGGTGTAGAGCGTGAACAGCAGGAGGGCGGGGTCCTGCGAGCGGATCGCGCCCTCCGACATCCCCTGCTGCAGGAACAGCAGCGCCCGGCGCCGGAGGGGTTCGAGCACCCCCGCGAAGCGTTCGATCACCTCGGGCCCCAGCCTGCTCGCCTCGCGGATGAACTGCGGGAAGTCCGGCCACTCCTCGGCTACCCGGAACAGCGTGTGGATGACGGCCTCGGCCTTGTGCGAACTGGACGTCTCCTCCTCGAGCGCGGCGGTGAGCGTCTCGGCGACCCGTCGGCTGGTCTCCTGGACGCACGCCTCGAGCAGCGCGTCCTTCGTCGGGAAGTAGTACAGGAGGGTCTGCTTGCGCACGCCGGCCGACGTCGCGACCGCCTCGAGGCTCGTCCCCTCGAACCCGCGCTTGCCGAAGAGCCGGATCGCCTCCTCGAGGAGCCGCCGCCGGCGCGCCTCGCCCGGCATACGGGTCCTGCGGGCGGCGGGCTCGGTCATCGCGGCCAGACGCGCTCGGGGCCGCGACGCGGCAGCGGGCGGCTCGACTCCCACATGCGTCGCCATCGCGGGGCGGGTGGACCAGCCAGGCTCGGGGTGGTCCCCTCGGCCTGGTGCCGGAGCGATCGGAACCAGTCGGTCGCGTCCTCGTCCCACAGCCGGCCCATCGCCTGCTGGATCCGCCGGGAGAACGACCGGAAGTCCTCGCCGGGCTCCGCCTGCAGGGCCGGCCCGAACCGAACTGAGACCGGCAGGCGGCCCTTCACCGGCCACGATCGGCCGCGAGGCATCGCCGCGAAGGTCCCCCGCAGCGCGATCGGCACCACCGGGATGCCGAACTCCAGCGCCAGGCGCGCGGCACCGTGCCGGAAGCGGCCCACCCACCCGTCGCGCGAGCGCGTCCCCTCCGGGTAGACGACCAGGCTCCACCCCTCGCCGACCAGACGCCTGGCGGTGTCCGTGGCGCGGGCGCCCCCGGTGCGTTCGATGGGGAACGTGTTGAACGCGAGGGCGGTCGACGCGGCGCGCCACCAGACGTCGAAGAAGTAGTCGGCCGCCGCGGCCACGGCCGTGCGCTCGCGCCAGGCCTTGGGGAGCGCGCAGAGGATGAGCGGGGTGTCCATGTGGCTCGCGTGGTTCGCGACGAACATCACGGGCGTGCGCACGCCGTCGAGGTGGTCCAGGCCGTCGACCGCCATCTCGGTCTCCACGTGGATCACGGGGCGGAACCCGTAGCTGAGCACCGCCTCGCGGGTGGCCTTGGCGACCCGCGTCCGGGCCCAGTCGGTCGGGAACTCCCGTGGCTCCGGGCGCGGAGCCCACGCTTCGGCCGAACGCGGCGTGAGCGGCCGGCGGGTCCACCGCCACCCGCGCGCGACCTCGCGCACGTCGTCCGCGAGCGAGCGCCCGCGCATCAGCGCACCTCCGCGAGCGTGAGCGGCGGCGTGTGCAGGTACGTGACCGAGGGGCTCCGCCCGACGGTCTCGCTCGCCATCTCGAGGGCGTCCGCGAACGTCGAGGCGGTGCGAAAGCCCATCCGGCCGACGGCCTTGCGATCGGCGCCCACGAAGATCACGTCGCGCAGGTACTCCATCGCGTGCGCGCCCCAGTACCACATGTAGAACGGATGCACGCCGTGGTACGCGTAGGAGTTGCGGTACAGGTGCACGTACCAGGGATCCTGCGCGTACTGCGCCTCGTACTTCGCCTCGATCGCGGCAGGGTCGGTCGTCTCGGCGAGCACCTCGTCGAAGAAGTCGATGTACGACGGGTGGTGCACCTGGTGGAACTCCCACGGCACCGGATGGTGCAGGATCATCACGCCGCCCGGCCGCACGACCGGCTTGTTCACGTACATGTTGAACAGGTAGCCGAGCCCCAGGCACTGCACCAGGATCGGGTTCATGATCGAGTTCACGTTGTACGGGCAGATGTAGGGCAGCCCGACGACCAGGATGTCCGACTGCCCGTTGACCTCGGTCAGCTGCTGCCGGTGCAGGGTCGCCAGCGTGCGCTGGTGCACGGTCTCGGTGTCGCCCGCCGTAACGCCGGTCACGCCGTACGGCGCCGCGACGCGGCGGAAGACCTCCCGCCGCATGCGCCCCGGCGCGCGCTCGTTGGCCCGCTTCGCCGCGAGGTAGCTCGCCTGGTCCTTGAACGACCACTCCCACTCGCGCTTATTCATGAACTCGAACGGCGACGGGAAGGTGTCGTTGTTGAGCGTGGTCTCGATCGTGAAGATCCGCAGGTGCCCGGACAGGAGCCGCCCCATGCGGGTGCACGAGTCGTGGATGGCCGAGTGCCCTTCGCGCGGGTCCATGTACGAGCGCGAGTTGAGCATCGTGTGCACGTTGTGGTGGTGCCGGAGGCTCCGATAGGAGCCGAGGCCGACCGGCACCGACTTGTGGCCGCCGTCCATCGCCACGAGGTTGATGTTCGCGTAGACGAGGAGGTCCGATTCGGCCGCCCGACGGTTGATCTCGACGTCCTCGCCCTGCTCCGTCACGCCAAGGTGGATGAGGTTCGCGGAGTCCTCGGCGTCGTGATTGGTGAGCGCGTCGGGATAGAACGACCGAAAGACGCGCTCGCCGACGGCCCGCTTGATCTCGGCGGGCGTCATGCGCCGGTGGAGCGAGTTCGCCACGATCAGCCGGACGTCGTCGACGCCGGCGCGGGCCGCGAGCTCCAGGACGTGTTCGATCACGCGCCCGCGGATGTCGGGCGTCTGCATGGGCGGGAGCGGCAGCGAGATGTCGTCGAACGCGATCGTCAGGCGCATCCCGGGGTGCAGCAGCTCCGGGAGCGGGTCGGAGGCGATGGGATGCAGCAGCGCGTCCTGGATGGCGGCATTCACGTCGCGGATGCCGGGCAGCGAGTCGGGCGGGTAGATCACCTTGGTGCCGAGCGGGAAGCGCTGGACGCCGAACCCTTCGCCGGCGTGGACGAGGAGCGGCGGGGTGCGTTCGTCGACCTCCAGGACGAAGCCGGGTCTGCCCATGGGATCCTCTCCTCTAGTCCTCTCTCGGGTCGAACGCGACCTTGACCGTGCCGAGCCGCCCCGCGCCGAACGCGTGGTCGAGCGCCTCTCGCCAGCGGGCGAGTGGATAGGTGGCGCCCACCATGCCCTCGAGGGGCGCTTCGGCGGCGAGGTCGATCGCCAGATCGAACGTCGGGACGGGCCCGTCGTCGGTGAGCTCCACGCCGGCGGTGTAGGCGCCGAAGAGCTCCAGCTCCCGGAACCAGACCGGCGACAGATCGGCGCCGGGGGCGGGCATCCCCGCCAGGACCACGCGCCCGCCGGCTTGGGTCGTTCGCAGCGCCAGGTCGAGTGAGGCCCGCGAGCCGACGCAGTCGAAGCTCGTGTCGACCCCGCCCAGGAGATACGCGCTGCCCCGCTCGGGGCGGAGCCTGTAGGCATGGGTGGCGCGCCGAAGCTCGGTGACGGCATCGCCAGCAGCCACCACGTCGCTCGCGCCGAAGAGCCGGGCCCACTCGCGCTGCCGAGCGTGCTTGGCGACCACCAGCACCTCGCCGGCCGCGCTGTGTTCGCGGAGCGCGAGCGTCGTGAGGAGTCCGACGGTTCCCGCGCCCACGACGAGCACGGACGCACCAGGTTCGATGCGGGCGCGCCGCACGGCGTGGATCGCGCACGCGAGGGGCTCCACCAGGACGGCGCGCGTGTCGGTCATCGAATCGGGCACGGGCACGAGCTGCGACCGATGCGCGACCAGCATCCGTCCCCACCCGCCGCCGGTGTCGGCGCAGTAGCCCGTCTGCAGCCCGGGGGCCACGTGCCCAACCGTGATACGGTCGCACCGGCCGGTCTGGCCGCTCGCGCAGGACGGGCACGGCTCCAGCCCGCGGGCCGCGCACGAGAGCACCGGCTCGAGCACCACGCGCGTCCCCGCCGGGAGGTCCTCGAGGTCGTCGTAGAGGTCGCCAACCACTTCGTGCCCCGGGACGAACGGCATGGACACGAGCGGGGAGAAGTAGAACGAAGCTCGCCCGGAGAGCGTCGCGAGGTCCGAGCCGCAGATCCCCGAGAGTCGTGGCTGGACGCGGGCCCACCCTGTTGCCGGGACGGCCGGCTCCTCGCGGTTCACCAGCCGAAGCGGCGCGAGCGGCCCGGCCACCAGGCCCGGCACGCGGTCCCCCACGATCCGGGCCGCGGCGTAGCGCGTCGCCGATCGGTACAGCTCGAGCGCGATCACCGGCTCACCACAGGTTCCGGGATGAGGATCCGCGGGGTGCCGTTCGTCCTTCGCCAGTCCTCGATCGGCCAGCGGCGCTTGCGGGCGACACGGTAGAGCGCCACGTCGGGGTTCACCGCGACGGGGTTGCCGACCGCGCGGAGCATCGGCAGGTCGGAGTGGCTGTCCGCGTAGCCGTATGACGCTTTGAGGTCGGCGCCCTGACCGGCCGCGTACTGTCGCAGCCAGTTCGCCCGCGCCTCGCCCACGACCGGAGGGGTGGAGAGTCGACCGCTGAGGCGGCCGTCGGACGCGCCTAGGCGCGTCGCGAGCACCTCGTCGAAGAGCGGCCGGAGCGGGCGCACGAAGCACTCGAGCGCGCCGGTGATGAGGACGGTCCGGTGACCCGCCGTCCGATGCTCGCGGATGCGCCGGATCGCGGCCGGTGACAGGCGCTGCAGCACGAGCTCCCCGACCTGGTCGTCCATGAGGCGATCGATGCCCTCGGTGGACGCGCCCGCGTACCGGCGGTAGAAGGCACGAAGGAACTCGCCCCGGTCGCGCCGCTCCGCTGAGAGGTAGCGCGGCAGCCGGCGGGCGATCGCCGCCACCTCGCCCGGCCAGCGCTCTGGCGGCAGCTCGGCCAGCCGGAGCCAGAGGTAGGACTCGATCACGTTCGAGTCAAGGAGCGTGCCCTCCATGTCGAACACCGCCAGCGCGCCGTTGTTGCTCGGCCGGACGCGAACCTCCGGTTCGGGCCGCGCGGGGGCGGGGAAGCGCATGGCGAGCGTGACCGTGGGGCAGTGCACCTCCTGCAGGTAGTAGCGTCGAACGGAAAGTCGCGCCGATCTTCGGGGATGAGCGACCGGTGCAGCTCGAGCGCTCTGGCATCCGTGTAGATGACCTCGAGCTCGGTGTAGGCGCCGTAGAGGTCGGCGTAGCGACGGATGAAGTCCACGCGCCCGCGCTCGCGATCCAGGCGTCGGACCAACTCCCGCACACGACCGGAGCGCGGCAGCCGCCGCACGACCCAGTCGGCGCGATCGAGCAGCCGCTCGCCGGCGCGGAGCTTCGCCTCGACCCGGCGACGGCCGGGAAACTCCCACTCGGGGACGCGGATCTCGCCGCGGCCCCGCTCGGGCAGCGGATGCTGCCGGAAGTACTCGCGGACCAGCTCGTACAGCCTGTGGAAGGTGAGCGGGTTCCGCGAGCCCGAGCACACGTGGTAGTAGCCGGGCGCCTCCACGGGCGGCACGGCGACCGCGACGGCGAGCATCGCGTTCACCACCAGGTCCACTGGGATGATGTCGAGGATCCCCTCGGGGATCGCCGGGAACTCGGGGATCGCGCCGCGCCCGTACGCCAGGATGATGGGCTCGGCCATCTTGAAGCCCTCGATCCACCCTGGGTAGGGGTGCTCGAGCGCGCTCTCCACGATCGCGGGGCGAACCACCGAGAGCGGCACGCCCGCCTCCTGGGCGAGCTCCTCCGTCGCCCGTTCGCCGAGCGCCTTGGAGAACGTGTAGACGTCCGGCCACCCCAGGGCCTGCGCGCGAGCCCGGCCGTACTGGACGAGCCGGCGTGCCACCCAGTCCCGGCGGCGCTCCTCGGTGTCGGCGGCCACCTCCTGAGGGCCGGCGCGGCCGTGCAGGGCCGTCGCCTTCGCGACGAAGGCATCCAGCATCTCGGGCCGGCGCGAGGCGTCCTCGACCGACCGCTTCGCGGCGGCGGCCGCGTCGGCCTCGACGCGCCAGTCGATCCGATGCCCGAGTGGCTCCTCGGCCACGACGCCCTTCGTGAGCCCGGCCACGTACGCCGTCGAGACGTGCACCAGGTGGGGGCGGCTCCCCGAGGCGAGCACCGCCTCGTAGAGGCGACGGGCGCCGGTCACGTTGATCGCGAACGCGAGGTCGACCGGGGAGTCGAACGAGACCGTCGCCGCGCAGTGGAACACGACGTCGATGCCATCGGGGAACGAGGGAAGGTCCTCGGCCACGTCGCCTTCGACGGTCGTCACCCGCTCCGCCAGCGCTCCGCGGATCCCCTCGTCGCCGATCCGCTCGCGGAGCGTGTTGAACCCGGAACGCGTGACGAGCTCGCGGATGCGGTCCTCGGCCGGGCTGCCGTAGCGCCCTCGGGCGAGGACCACGATCTCCGTGTCGGGCACGTCCGCGAGCAGTCGCTCGAACAGAGCCATGCCCAGGAAGCCCGTGACGCCGGTGAGGAGGATGCGCTTGCCGCGGAGACCCTCGCGGATGCTCTCTACCATGCGGCAGATTATGGGGAACGTGCGGCCCGCGGGGCAAATCCGAAAGGCCCCAGAAACGGAACTGCCGGAGCCCGAAGGCCCCAGCAGTTCCAGCGCGTTTGTACTGCGCAGCGGCCCCGCGCGTCAAATCCGCCGGGCTGCTTTTGTCACTCCGATTTGCGGTCGCGGCGGCCGAGTTGGCGAAGCACGGCGTCGGTTCGCTGGATCACCGTCACCGTGCCGAGGCCGGCGAGCACCGCAAGCGCCGGGGTGAGCGCGCCGGGCGCGGTGAGCGCCACCATGAGGATCACGTACCGCTCGAGCCGCTGGACTAGCCCCTCCGTCGGGGCGAGCCCCATCGCCTCGCCCTCGGCCCGGACCTGGCTCACTAGGAGCGAGACGACGAGGCTCGCGAGCGAGAGACCGGCGGCCAGGTCGTGGCCCTGCGCCCGGAGGGACCAGAAGAGCGCGCCGAACAGGATCGCGTCGGACACCCGATCGAGCACCGAATCGAGAAACGCGCCGGCGGGTCCGGCCTCGCCGCGCAGACGGGCGACCCCACCGTCGAAGATGTCCAGAAGCCCCGCGACGATGAGGAGCATCCCGGGCACGAAGCGATCGCCCGCGATCAGGAGCACCCCGATGAGGACGTTCGTCGCGAGGGACAGCAACGTCAGCTGCCACGGCCGCACGCCGGCGCGGTAGAGCGCGTGCAGCGCGAGACGATACGGCCACGCGAACACCCGCTGGAAGAGCGGTCCGATCGCGCCCTGCGCGCGACGGGGCGCCGGCATGTCTCGGATTCGCGGCGCCTCCCCCTTCGTCCGGTCCGCCTTCATGCCAGGCGAAGCCTACGCCGCGAGCCGGCCCGGACGGAAGGTTGCCGCTCTCCCGCGCGTGGTCCAGACTCGTGGGCAAGGCGGGAGACGGAAGGAGGAGCCATGCCCGATCAGATGGGCAAGATGGCCGACACGGCATCGAAGGTGGCGAAGAAGGTGGCCGAGACGGCGGTCCCCATCGCGAAGTCGGTCGCCGAGCGAGCACCGAAGGTGGCTCGGCAGGCGGCCGAGGCGGTCACCAAGCACGGGCCGCCGATGGCGCGCAAGGTGGCGGAGCAGGCCCCCGACATCGCCCGGAAGGTCGTTCGCCGCGCACCGGAGGTGGCCGTCAAGGCTGGCCTCTCGGCGGCCGCCGCCGGGCAGCGCCTGCTTTCCCAGGCACAGGGCTCCATGCGCTCGATGCGGGTTCTGAGCGAGGACGAGGCGAAGCGGACGCATCCCTCGGCGAAGGCCGCGACGAAGTCCTCCTCGGCGAAAGTGGTCACCGCGCCCAAGAAAAAGTCCACGGCGAAGTCGCGGGCGAAGTCGAGCGCGAAGGGGTCTGAGAGTTAGGACTCTTCGGAGGCGACCTCGATCGGGGTCGCCTCGGGCGGGCCGGCCGAGCCCGGCTCGGGCCGGGTGAGCACCCAGGCGACCGAGAGCAGCGGGAGCCACGCGACGAAGAGCGGCCAGACGCGGTGGGTTGCCGCCGCGAGGCCCACGCACACGAGGGCGAGCGCGAAGAGCGCGGCCGTCGCACCGAACTTCCGGGTCGGCGTCACGTCGTTCATGCTACCCCGTCCGTCTGGCACACTCGTGCGCGAGTTGGACGGATGAGCGAACAGACCTTCGTCGTCGTGGGGGCGAACTCGGCGGGCGGGACCGCCGCCGCGACCCTTCGCACCGAGGGGTTCGACGGTCGGATCGTGCTGGTCGGCGCCGAGCCACACCTGCCGTACGAGCGGCCGCCGCTTTCGAAGGAGTATCTGCGGGGAGAGGTGCCCCGCGACCGCGCGTTCCTGCGGCCCAAGGGTTGGTGGGAAGAGAACGGTGTCGAGGTGCTCCTGGCCACGACCGCGACTCGGGTCGACGTCGAGGCAAAGACCGTGCACCTGGACACGGGCGACGCGGTCGCCTTCGACAAGGCTCTGATCGCGACCGGCGGGCGCAACCGCCGCCTCTCGGTGCCGGGGGTAGAGCTCGAGGGCGTGCACAGCCTGCGGACGTTCGAGGACGCCGATGCGCTCCGTGAAGAGGCGCGCTCCGGACGGCACGCCGTCGTGATCGGCTCGGGCTTCATCGGCTGCGAGGTGAGCGCGTCGCTTCGCCAGCTCGGCGTCGAGGTCGATGTCGTCGATCCCGGGAAGGCGCCGCTCCTGCGGGTCCTCGGGCCCGAGATCGCAGCCGTCTATGACGCCATCCACCGCGATCACGGCGTGCGGTTCCACTTCGAGGAGAGGGTGGCTGCCCTGCGTGGGTCGAATGGTCGCGTCGAGGCAGTCCAGACGCAGTCCGGGCTCGAGCTCGGGTGCGACTTCGTCGTGGTGGGGGTCGGCATCCGGCCGGTCACCGACGCCGTGGATGGATCCGGGCTCGATCTCACGAACGGCGTGGCGGTGGACGCGACTCTGCGCACCTCGAACCCGGACGTGTACGCGGCGGGTGACGTGGCGAACCACGACCATCCGCTCTTCGGCCGCAGGATGCGGGTGGAGCACTGGGACAACGCGCTTCGGATGGGCGTGGCGGCGGCGCAGAGCATGCTGGGCACGGGCGGCGCCTTCGAGCACCCGCACTGGTTCTGGTCCGACCAGTACGACACGAACCTCCAGTACGTCGGCTTCGCTACGGAATGGGACGAGCTCGTGATCCGTGGGAGCTTGCGGGACCGTCGCTTCGTGGCGTTCTATGTGAAGGACGGCCTCGTTCGCGGCGTGGCCGGCATGGACCGGGGCCGGGACGTGCGCCGCGCGATGGGCATCGTCGCCGCGGCCCGGCCGGTCGATCCGGTGGCGCTCCGCGACGAGGACGTCGACCTCAAGCAGCTCGCCGCGTCGCTCACGGCCGCGTCGAGCTGACCTCCCGCGCGACGGGCCGCGAGGGGTCCCGTCCCCATTCCTCCCACGACGCGTCGTAGAGCGCGGCGTCGGTGACGCCGGCGCGATCGAGCGCGAAGAGGAGCGCCGACGCCGAGATGCCGACCCCGCAGTAGGTGATCGCGCGGCACCCGTCCGTGACGCCCGCGCCGCCGAGCAGCTCGCGAAGCTCTTGGGGATCCTTCATCGTGAAATCGGGGCGATACAACGAGGCGGCCGGCACGTTCTCCGCCCACGGCACGTGGCCGGCGCGCAGGCGTCCCCGTGGTGTGTCGGCGACCCCGTCGGTGCCGGCCGCGATCGGGCCGGTCTCGAACCAGACGGCCAGCCCGCGGTACTGCTCGGCGGGACGGGAGTCGAGCACGACGGTCCGCGGGTCGGTCGCCGCTGCCGCCACGTCCTCGGCCTGCGCGCGGAGGCGGGCAGCGCTCGGCCCCGAAGCGAACCGGGCACCCGCGCGAGGCTCGGATGCGGGCTCGACGCTGATCGGCCGCCCCTCCGCGGTCCACTTCTCGAAGGCGCCGTCCAGCACGTGCACGATGTCGTGACCGTAGACGCGGCAGCCCCACCAGAGCCGGTACGGACCCGACCCGTGGTCGTCGGCGTAGGCGACGATCGTGGTGTCGTCGCCGATCCCCAGCCGCTCGAGCGCGCTCGCGAACCGATCGGGCGGCGCGAGCATGAACGCGACGCGATGATCCGGATCGACGATGTCCGCGGTCCAGTCGAGGAACCGGGCGCCCGGGACGTGCCCGGCCTCGTATCGCGCGCGGCCCGAGCCGTCCTGCCGCCAGCGAAGGTCGACCACGACGAGCCCTGGGTCGTCCAGGTGCGCGGCGAGCCACTCGGTGGAGACGAGCACGACCACACCATAGCGGCGCGGGGTCCAGTAGCCTACGTTGCCGAGAGGGCCTTAGTCCACGCAAGGAGGCGCACGTTGGCAGGCGAGATCGACAGGGCGTTGTTCGACAAGGCGATCGAGGTGACCGCGACCGCGCTCCGCGGCGCGATGGGAGGCGAGGGGAGCCAGCCGCCCGCGTATGCGGCCGAGCTCTTCCGGGAGATCTGGGAGGCGCTGAAGGCCGGGGCGCAAGACCTGCCCGACCGGACCCGCGCCGGTTTCTAGCCGCTCACGAGCCCTTCAGCGATGGCAGGACCTTCTCCGCGAACAGCTCGACGGACCGAGCCGACGTGTCGAAGTCCATCCCCGGGTAGTGCAGCCGCACGACCAGGTGGAACTCGTCGCGGCCCCCGAACGCCTCGACGATCGGGCGAAGGGCATGCAGCACCTCGCGGGGTGTCCCGGCGGGCGTCACGCGCCGAAGCGTCTCGTCGTTCGGCGGCACGATGAAGAAGCCCTTGCCCGGCGTGTCACTCCCCTGATCCCATCCGCCGTAGACGCCGATGTGCGCCGCCGCGCCCTGGCGCACCACCTCCCAGGCGTCTCCGTCCTCCCAGACGAACGCGTTCTGCAGCTGCGCGAACGCGACCGAGTGCACGTCCCGGCCCGCGTCGCGAATGGCCTGGTCGAGCACGTGCGCGTCCTCGCGCATCCGTTCGACGCCACCGCCCCGGGTGCGGATGTACCCGTCGGCGATGCGGCCCGCGCGCCGGACCGCGGCCTCGGCGCTCCCGCCGAGGAAGATCGGCGGGCCCCCGGGACGCGCGGGCGGCGGCCTGACCTGCACCTGGTCGAAGGAGAACGCACGACCCTCGTAGGAGAACCGCTCCCCGGTCCAGGCCAGCCTGAGGATGTCGATCGTCTCGATCGTTCGCCGGAGGCGCTCGCCGATCGGCACGCCGAACATGCGGAACTCTTCCTCTCGCCAGCCCATCCCGAGCCCCAGGATGAGCCGCCCGCCGGACAGGAGATCGACCGCCGCCGCGTCCTCGGCCAGGCGGAGCGGGTGGTGGAACGGCGTGAGCACCACACCCGTCCCGAGCCGGATGCGCTCGGTCGCCGCGGCGAACGCCGCAAGGGTCGGGAGCAGCGACGCGAGGTAGCCATCACCGGCGCCATGGTGCTCGCTCACCCACGCTGAGTCGAACCCGAGGGTCTCCGCCAGGCGAACGAGATCGAGCGCCTCGCGGTACTCCTGCGTGAACGTGCGGTCGCTTCCGGGCGGCACTTGCGCGGTGAAGAGCCCGATCCCGATGTGCACGGCCACGCGGGAACCCTACCCGGAACCCCATGACTCGCGGGGCCGGGTAAGGTGGGAGAGAATGCGTCCCGCATTCCGCGAGGACGAGTCCGGAGGGATCCGATGGAGAAGACGCACGAGTGGAACGAGTTGGCGGCGCAGCTCTGCGTGGACAGCATCCGCGCCTCGACCGCTGCGGGGTCGGGCCACCCCACGTCCTCGATGTCGGCCGCGCACCTGCTCGCGGTGCTGTTCGCGGACCACCTCCGCTACGACGTCGAGGATCCGAAGGCCCTGGGGAACGACCGGTTCGTGCTGTCGAAGGGCCACGCCTCGCCGCTCCTGTTCTCCATGTTCAAGGCGATCGGGGCGATCTCGGACGCGGAGCTACTGACGTTTCGGACGTTCGGCTCGCCGGTGCAGGGCCACCCCGTGCCGGTGCCCGAGATGCCGTGGGTAGACGTGGCGACCGGTTCGCTCGGGCAGGGACTCCCGGTCGGGCTCGGGATGGCGCTCGCCATGCGTCTGGACGAGCTGCCCGGCCGCGTCTGGGTCCTGATGGGCGACTCGGAGATCGTCGAGGGGTCGGTCTGGGAGGCGATGGCGAACGCGTCCTTCCACCAGGTGCGGAACCTGGTCGCGATGCTGGACATGAACCGGCTCGGCCAGCGCGGCCCGACCATGCTGCAGTGGGACGGTGAGGACTACGCGGCCCGAGCGCGGGCGTTCGGCTGGCGCGCGATCGAGATCGACGGGCACGACGTGGCCGAGATCGACCGGGCCTACCGAGAGGCATCCGACGGCAGCTTGCCCACGCTGATCGTCGCCAGAACGGTCAAGGGCAACGGCGTGTCGTTTCTGGCAGACCAGGAGGGCTGGCACGGCAAGGCCCTCGACGAGCAGCAGGCGAAGCAAGCGATCGAGGAGCTGGGCGGGGAGCGTTCGATCACGATCACGCCGCCCAAGCCCGAGCACGTCTCGCCGGTCCCCGCGCGAGGGGTCGGTGTGGCGCTCCCCTCGTACGATGCGCCGCAGGCAACGCGCAAGGCGTTCGGCGAGAGCCTCGCCGCCCTCGCCGCGCGTCCCGACATCGTCGTGCTCGACGGCGAGGTGGGGAACTCGACCCACACCGAGGACTTCCAGAAGGCGGCGCCGGAGCGCTTCTTCGAGATGTACATCGGCGAGCAGAACATGGTTGGCGCCGCCGTCGGGCTGCAGGCGATGGGGAAGGTCGCGTTCGCCGCCACGTTCGGCGCGTTCCTCACACGCGCCTACGACTTCGTCCGGATGGCGGCGATCAGCCGCGCGAACCTGCGCCTGTGCGGGTCGCACGCCGGCGTCTCGATCGGCGAGGACGGCCCGTCGCAGATGGCGCTCGAGGACCTCGCGATGATGCGCGCCGTGCACGGCTCGACCGTGCTCTACCCGGCCGACGCGAACGCCACCGCGCAGCTCGTGGCCGCGATGGCGGATCATCCCGGCATCTCCTACCTGCGCACGACGCGGGAGAAGACGCCCGTCCTCTACGACCCGGGCGACGCGTTCCCGATCGGTGGCAGCAAGGTCGTTCGTTCGTCGACGGCCGATCAGGCGACGATCGTGGCCGCGGGGATCACGCTGTTCGAATCGATCGCGGCCGCCGACGCGCTCGCGGCCAAGGGCATCGCGGTCCGCGTCGTGGACGCGTATTCGATCAAGCCCATCGACGCGGCGACGCTCCGCGAGGCGATGGATCGCACCGGCCTCATTGTCACCGTCGAGGACCACTGGGTGCAGGGCGGGCTCGGTGACGCGGTCCTGGAGGCGCTCGCATCAGGGGGCCACCCGGTCGGCGGGCGCGTGCTGAAGCTGGGCGTCACGGAAATGGCCGGCTCGGGATCCGCGGAGGAGCTTCGCGAGTGGGCAGGCATCTCCGCCGCGCGCATCGCCGACGCAGTTCGCGAGGCGCTTGCCCGGGACTAGGGAAAGGCTAAGCTCCGCTCGACGTGGGGTCGATGGATCCTTCGATGAAGCGGTGCCGGTACTGCGCCGAGGATATCTCGGCTGACGCGGTCGTCTGCTCGTACTGCAGGAGCGATCAGACCGTCGATCCGCCGATCCCCGAGGTTCCCGCCGCGCCGCCTGCCCCGGCCGGCCCGAGAGTGGGCGAAGGCGCGATCCGCTTCAGTCACTCGGGCGACCACTACATCCTGGGCTTCGGCACGGGCTTCTTCGGGATCTGGGATCGAACGAGCCCCGGAGGCCCGGTGCTCACGTTCCCACTACCTCGCCTGGGAGCCGCGGGCCGTCGAGGTGCCGCACGCGAGCGCCGCCGCGCCCGATCTGGCCGCGAACCTTCGCTCCTATCGTTCGGGCCATACGCTCGCACGGTGGGTGACGTGGCTCCTCCTCGCCGACTGTCTCGTCGACGTCGTCGGCCTGTTCCTCCTGATCGCGCGCATCGACGCGCTTCGTCAGGTCGAGCTCGGCGAGCGCTCCCTCGCGAGCGTCGCCGATGACTCCAACCGGCTCCGCGCGGTCGGAGTCGTCGGGGGACTGGTGACGCTCGCCATCCTCATCGTCTGGCTGGTCTGGCAGCACCGATCGCATGCCAACCTCCGTGCACTGGGGGCGGGCAACCTCCGGTTCACGCCCGGGTGGGTCGTTGGATGGTGGTTCATCCCGTTCGCCGACTTCGTGTTTCCGTATCTCACGATGCGGGAGCTGGTCAAGGCGAGCGAGCCGACCACAGGGGTGGCTGATTGGGCCGCGCAGCGAACGCCGGCGCTCGTGGGTCTGTGGTGGGCGGCTTTCCTCGGCCGAACCGTGATCGGGTCGATCGGGCGGACGGTCAGCCGCAACGCCACGTCGGTCGGCGCGCTCCTCCACGGCCAGACGTTCGAGCTAGTGGCGATCGTCGTCGAGATCGCGGCGGCCGTCCTCGCGATCCTCATCGTGCACGACGTGGACCGCCGGCAGTCGGCGAAGTTCGCCCGGGTGACCGAGTACACCTCGACCCTGGTGGGGACCCCGGTAAGCTCATTCGGTGCCTGAGATCGTCACCGAGGACGCGACCCTGCACGTCGAGGTGGACGGCGCGGGGGCCCCGGTCGCGGTCGTGGCGCACGGGCTCACGAACTCCTGTGGCGAGCTGGCGGCGCTCACGCCGCTCATGCCGGGCACGCAGGTTCGCTTCTGCTTCCGGGGACACGGCCACAGCTCCTCGCCCGAGCGCGGCTACCGCTTCGCCGACTTCGGTCGCGACGTCGTGGCGGTCGCCGATGCGTACGGCGCGACGGTGGCGATGGGCACGTCGCTCGGCGCCGGCGCCATCACCCACGTCGTGGCGAACGACCCGGACCGGTTCGAGAAGCTCTTGTTCCTGCTCCCCGCGGGCCTCGACCTCCCGTTCCAGTACCACGACCGGATGCTGCACACGGCCGAGCTCGTCGAGGGCAAGACCAGGGAGGAGGCGATCGAGGCGGTCCTGTCCGATCCGCAGCGCCTCGCGAACTACGCCGAGTACCCGTGGCTGCGGGACATCGACCGCCAGCTCACCGCGGAACTCAACCCTGTCGGGGTGCCGCGCGCGATCCGCGAGATCATCGACGACCAGCCGATCAAGAATCGCGAGCAGATGCGGGCCGTGACCGCGCCCACGCTCCTCATCTGCCGTGAGGGCGACGCCATCCACCCGGCCGAGATCGGCCGGATCCTGGTGAACGTCATGCCGAACGCCGAGCTCATCCTGTTCGAAGACGGGATGCAGCTGTACACCTCGATCCCGCAGCTCGTGCAGCGGGTCCGGGACTTCCTGCTCTCGTGAGCCTGATTCCGGACGGTGAGCTGGAGACGGCGGTCGAGGTCGACCGAGCCCTCGAGGAGGGTCACGTGCTCTGCGTCGAGATCGTCCAGCGAGCCCTCGAACGCGCCGAGGCCTGGCAACCCTCGATCAACGCGTTCACGGAGATCTGGGCCGATGTCGCCCTCGAAGCGGCCAAGCGCATCGACGCGCTCCCGCGCCCAGAGTGGCGCCCGATCGTCGAGCATCCGCTGCTCTTCGTCCCGCTCGGCGTCAAGGACCTCTTCGACGTCGCCGGCTATCGAACGACCGGATGCTGCGCCGCCTATCGGGACAACCTGCGCGAGCAGGACTCGACCGTGATCGCGCGCATGCGCGAGGCCGAGGCGATCTTTTTCGGCAAGACCAACCAGCACGAGCTTGCGGCCGGCGGCACGAACACCGTCTCCGCGTGCGGGCGGACCGGGAACCCATGGGCGCCCAGGCGCATGACCGGCGGGTCGAGCGGCGGCTCGGCGGCGGCCGTCGCCGCCGGCATCGTGCCGATCGCGCTCGGTTCCGACACGGGCGGCTCCATCCGGATCCCGGCGGGGTTCTGCGGGACGTTCGGCCTGAAGCCGACCACCGGTCAGCTTCCGACCGACGGCATGATGCCGCTCGCGCCGTCGCTCGACTGCCCGGGTCCGCTCGCGTCGACGGTGGCCGATCTCCGGCTCCTGTACCTCGCCATGCGCGCGCCGGCGAAGCCCGCGGCCGGGGACGGCTACTTGCTGCGGCAGTTCCGCATCGGCGTCCCCGACGGCTTCTTCGCGACGGCGATCCATCCGGACGTCCTCGCAGCACTTGAGCAGGTTCGAGCGACCTTCGCCGCCGCGAAGGTGCCGGCCGAGCCCGTCGACGGCCGCGGCATCGAGGACGCTCGCTCGGTGTGGCTGCGGGTGTGCACGCCAGAGTTCTTCGCCGCGCATCCACGCTTGCGGGAACGTCGCGACCAGATCAGCCCGTCGGTCCAGGCCTGGCTGGACATCGGCGAGGGCCTCTCGGCCGACGAACGGGCGGCGGCGACCCGGCGGCGTAGCGAGATCGCCCGTTGGTTCAGGGAGCGCCTGGATGGCTTCGACGCGCTGCTGATACCGACCTCGCCGTACCCGGCGCCGCTCGCCGACCAGACCGAGATCGATCTGGGCGGCGGACGGACCGTCTCGATCAACGAGATCGGTCCCGGCTGGCTCACGAGCTCGGTCAACCTTGCGGGCCTCCCCGCGATCTCCATGCCCGCCGGACGATCCTCCGAGGGCCTGCCCATCGGCGTCACCCTGGTCGGGAACGAGAGGCAGGAGGAGACGCTGCTGCGGCTCGCCGCGACGTGGGAGGAGACCGCCGGCTACCGGCCTCAGCATCCGCGCGTCCCGGCCTGAATGGGGAATCGTCAGGCTCCACGTGTCGACGAAGGGAAGGCCGACCTCCTAGGCGCTGGCCTCGTCGCGCTCACCGCGGCGCAGTTCGGGAGCGTCGTCGTGTTGGGGAAGGTCATCACCGACTCGGGCCTCTCGATCCCGTCGTTCCTCGCGGTTCGGTTCGCCGTGGCGGCTGTCCTGCTGGCGCTCGCCGCGATCGCCCTGCGGAGCCCGCTCGGCGCCGCCCGCGGTGAGGGATGGCGCCTGTTTCTCCTCGGCATGTTCGGGTACGCGTCCGAGTCGGCGCTGTTCTTCTTGGCGCTTCGCCACGGGACGGCCGCGACGGCGACGCTCCTGTTCTTCACGTACCCCGTCTTCGTTTCGCTCCTCTCGGCTGCCCTCGGCAAGGGGCTCCCGGGAAAGCTGCTCGGGATCGCCCTCGCGTGCGCGGTCGCGGGGGCGGCCCTCGTGGTCGCGACCGGGCACGGGATCCAAATCGACGGCACCGGTGTGCTCTTCGCGTTCGCCGCGGCGATCGCGTTCTCGCTGTATCTCATCGGGGCCGACGTGGTGCTGAAGGGGACGAGCTCGCTCGCCGGCGCGATGTGGGTGAGCGGGTCGGCGGCCGCCGGCCTCGCGATCCTCGCGGTCCTCTCCGGCAATGCCCACGCGCCGAGCGGCGCGCATCAGTGGGTTCCGGTGCTGGCGACCGGACTGTTCACCGCCGGTGCCTTCGGCTGCCTGTTCGCCGGGCTTCGACGTCTGGGTGCGGTCCGAACCTCGATCGTGTCGGCCTCCGAACCGCTGGCGGCGGCCACGCTCGCCGCCATCTTCCTGCATCAATCGATCCGGCCGGGGGTCGTCGCCGGTGGGGTCCTGATCCTGGCGGGGGCCATGATCGCATCGGTCGCGCGGCGCCCGCCGCCCGAGGAGGCGCCGGTTCCCTAGGCCTCCAGCGGTGTAGCCTGAGCTCGGTGGAGCGGCTCGGACCGCAGGACGCGTCCTTCCTCTATCTCGAGACCCCGAGCGTGCACCAGCACGTCGGGGGGCTCGCGATCGTCGATCCTTCGACGGTGCCCGGCGGCGCGCTTCGGTTCGCCGACCTCGTCGCGGTCATCGGGTCGCGCCTGCACCTCGCGCCGCGGTTCCGCCAGAAGGTCGTGTTCCCGCCGATCAACACGGTTCGTCCGCTCTGGGTCGACGACGCGAACTTCGACCTCGACTTCCACATGCGCCGGGCGGCGCTACCCTCGCCGGGCGGACGGGCCGAGCTGATCGACTACGTGCAACGCGTAATCTCGCGGCCGCTCGATCGCACCAAGCCGCTCTGGGAGCTGTACCTGATCGAGGGCATGCAGGACGGCCTCGCCGCGATCCTCACGAAGGTCCATCACGCGATGGTCGACGGGATCGCCGCCATCGACCTCGCGTCGGCGATGTACGACTTCGCGCCGTCCGCGCACGTCCTCACGCCGCCGCCGTGGGAGCCGGAGCCGGAGCCGGACCGCGCGACGCTCCTGGGTGACGCCATCCGTGAGGGCATCACGCATCCCCTGGGGGGCCTCGTGCAGTTCGCGAACCGAGCGCTGCAGGCGCCGTCGCGCGTCGCGGCGCAGATCGGCGAGGTGCTCGGCGGCCTTCGTGAGATCCTGGGCGGGGGCGTCCTCGCGCCGGAGGGCCCGTTCAACCGACCGGTCGGGCCCAACCGGCGGTTCGCGATGGTCGAAGCGCCTGTGCAGACGCTCAAGGACGTCAAGAACGCGCTCGGCGGGACGGTGAACGACGTGGTGCTCGCCACCGCGGCAGGCGGGCTGCACGGCCTGCTGCAGGCCCGCGGCGAGCCGACGCGCGACCGCGTGCTGCGGGCCATGGTCCCGATCTCGGTGCGCGCCGACTCCGAGCGGACGGCGCTCGGCAACCGCGTGTCCTCGATGTTCGTCGACCTGCCCATCGGCGAGATGGGCGCGAAGCGTCGCCTGCGGCAGATCACGGATCGCACGCGCTACCTGAAGGAGTCGAACACGGCCGTCGGCGCGGAATTCCTCATCAACATCGGGACGTGGGCGCCACCGACCATCCACGCGATGGCGGCGCGCGCAGCGTCACGGGCACGACTCATCAACCTCGTCGTCTCGAACGTCCCCGGCCCGCAGGTGCCCATGTACATCGCGGGCGCGAAGCTGCTCGCGCAGTACCCGATCATGCCGATCGCCGAGCACATGGGCCTCTCGATCGCCGTCACGAGCCTGGCGGGCACGATGGCCTTCGGGATCACCGCGGACTGGGACACGCTCCCCGACATCGCCGTGCTCGCTCAGGCGATGGAGGAGTCGCTCGCGTCCCTTCGCAAGTCGGCCGGCAAGTAGTCGTCGAGCCACGTCCGCACGGCGCCCAGGAACCGTTCCGGCGCCTCCATCTGCGGGACGTGGCCGAGGTCGTCGAAGACCACGAGCTTCCAGTTCCGATGGG
Source organism: Actinomycetota bacterium (assembly GCA_005888465.1). Taxonomy (GTDB): domain Bacteria; phylum Actinomycetota; class UBA4738; order UBA4738; family UBA4738; genus AC-55. The sequence continues at coordinate 845 of VAYJ01000060.1, read as the reverse complement.
ACTCCGCCGCTGCGACGGCCGCACCGACCGGCACCAGCTGGTCCAGTGCGCCGTGCACGACGAGTGTCGGCGCCGAGATCGCGCGTACGAGCGCCCGGAACTTCGCGGGACGGACCTGCGCCTGGAAGATCGACTGCGCGGCCTCGATGAACGCCGGTCCAGCGTGCTCGAACGTATTCCGCGTGGCGGTGAGCTCGACGATCGCCTGGACGAGCCGTGGGTCGATCGAACCGGGATCGGCGGCGGAGACCCGGAGCGCTTCGCGAACGAGCCCCTCCGGCCCCAGGCGCTCGGCGATGCGGTTGAGGACCCGCAGGCCCACCCGCCGACTGTTGTAGATGGCGAACAGGAGCGACGTCCGCGGGCGGAACTGGCCGTCGAGCCGCGCCGTCCGCGGGAATACGGCATCGGCCAGAACCAGGGCGTGCACGCGCTCCGGCGCGTGCGCCGCCTCGATCATCGCGATCATCCCGCCCATGGAGTTGCCGACCAGGATCGCGGGGCCGACCTCCACCGTTCGCAGGAATTCGTGCAGGAGCTTCCAGTTCGCGCCGACGCTCGTTCGCCGGCCGGCCGGAGGCGTGAGGCCGAACCCGGCCAGGTCGACCGCCAGCACCCGTCCCCGCTCGGCGAGGCCGGGTGCGACGAGCGCCCAGTTCAGGAGCGACCCGCCCAGGCCGTGGAGGCAGACGAAGGCCGGCGCGCCGCCCGGGCCGGGCCACTCGAGGTAGTGGACGGGCCCCCGCAGGTCCACCCACCGGCTCTCGGGGAGCTCCAGCTCGTTCGGCGTCACATGACCCCCAGCCCGCCGAGGTTCTTCATGAGATCGCTCATGATGTCGGGAT
>VAYJ01000201.1 GCA_005888465.1 Actinomycetota bacterium | reverse complement strand
TGCGGACACTCCAACGCACCACGCGCGGTTCGATGATCACGCGCCATGCTATCCATGGACTCCGGAACCGTCAAGGGGTGGCACAGGGGCAATTTACTTCGCCATACTTCGTTGCGAGCGGGCCGGCAACCCTCAACGTACACCCACGTACGCCTCGGGCTGCCGGCCCGCTCGCGCCTCGTCTGGCTCGCAACTTGCCCCTGTGCCAGCGCGCAGGCCCGCTGCCGGCTGGACGGGCGCGCCCTACCGTTCAGGCAGTCACCTTCATCCAGTCGTGCGACTGCTCGAAGGCGTGGGCGGCCCGGTAAATGGTCGACTCGTCCCAATGCTTCCCGACGAGCATCAGACCGGCGGGGAGTCCGTCGCTCGTGCCGCACGGCAGCGTCAGCGCGGGGTGGCCGGTGACGTCGAAGGGCGCCGTGTTGGGCAGCATTTCGAAGGCCCGCGCGATGATCTCCATGCGCGGGGCGTCCGGCGCGGGAATCTTCGTCGCCCGCATGGGTAGCGTCGGCATCAGGAGGAGGTCGTACCGGTCGAGGGCGGCATCATAGGCCGCCTTGAGCTTGCGGGCGAGGTTCTGGGCCTTGGCGTAGTAGTGGCCGCGGTGCTTGTTCAGGACGTACTGTCCGAAGAGAATCGTCGCCTTGAGCGTGTCGGACAGCTCGTCGGCGCGGGCGCGCCACCCCGCATGAGCGTCGATGAGGCTCGTCACGTAGAGCCCCTTCCAGTTGAACCCATACCCGTTGCCGTTCATCATCTGCCAGGTCGCGCCTTCCACCGCGATGGGGGTCCAGATGGCGGGCCCGAGCAGGTGCATGGGAATCGACACCTCTTCCACGCTCGCGCCCAGCTCCTTGAAGCGCTCGGCGCCCTTCCGCACCAGAGCATCGACGACACCCTCCGAGGTGGGAAACCCGAAGCCCTCCTTGACGAGGCCGATGCGGAGCGCGGTGGCGTCGCCGGTAAGGGCCTTGGTGTAGGTGTCGACCTTCACGCCAGCCTGGCGTGGATCGAGACCGTCGGGGCCGGCGAGCACCTCGAGCAGGAGCGCGTTGTCAGCCACGGTCGCCGACATCGGGCCGGTGTGATCGAGCGTCAGCTCGATGGGCATGACGCCCGTGTAGGGCACGAGGCCGTGAGTCGGCTTCATCCCATAGATCCCGCAGTAGGCCGCGGGGATGCGGATCGAGCCGCCCTGATCGCCGCCGATCGCCATGGGCACCTCGCCGGCGGCCACGACGGCGGCGCTGCCGGACGACGACCCGCCTGCGGAATACCCCATCTTGCGCGGGTTGTGAACGGGGCCCGCGGCGCTGGTATGGCTGCCCCCGGAGAAGCAAAAGTACTCGCAGTGGACCTTGCCGGCGATGGTGCCGCCCGCGTCGAGGATCCGGGTCACGATGGTGGCGTCCACGTCAGGCACATAGCCCTCGAGCGTCGACGCGCCGTTCATCATGGGCACGCCGGCCAGGCAGACGTTGTCCTTGAGGGCAACGCGCTTGCCCGCGAGCTTTCCCGTCGAGGCCCCCTTGACCTCGGCCTTGTAGTACCAGGCGTTGTATCTGTTCTCCTCGCCCTCGGGGCGATAGCCGGGGGCGCGCGGATAGCGGACGGCGGGCAGATTGTCTGCCATGCCGTCGAGGAGCCCGTAGGCCGCCACGCTGCCGGGCATGGTCTCGAGGAAGAAGGCAACATCGCCGTCAGAAAGGTTCATGCCGAGCTGCTTGCCGACGGCGACGAGCTCGGAGGGCGTGGGAAGCTTGACGGTGGCCATGGGGACCTCCTTGGCTGGGTGTGGCGCAGACAGCGCGGGAATCCTCGAGGCGCTGTATGGCTACGCATCCTACCACCGCTGCCCCGAAGCGTGCCGAGCCGGCTCGCGTCCGTCACGGTATACTCGGCACGCCATGCGCGTCGCCGCGATCACGCCGATCCTCGTCGAGGTTCCGCTCAGGAGCGCCGTTCAGGGTGTGCACGGAACGACCGCCGTCCAGCGCAGCGTGCTCGTGCGCGTCACGACGGACGAAGGCGGCGAGGGGTGGGGCAACGTCGACCCCACGCCGGGCTACTCGCTCGTGTCCGCGAGCGACATCCACGACGCCGTCGCGCGACTCGCCCCCGCCCTCATCAGGGCTGATCCCTTCAACCTGCACCGCGCGCTCGCCCTCATGGATCGCGAGACCGCGGAGGGCTTCGAGGCCAAGGCCGCCATCGAGATGGCGCTCCTCGACGTGAAGGGCCGGGCGCTCGGTCTTCCCGTCCATTCACTGCTCGGCGGCGCCCTGACCCCCGAGGTGACGCTGAACGCGTGGATCGGCACCGTGGCGCCCGAGCAGGCGGCGCGCGAAGCCACGGGGTGGCTGCGCCGCGGGTTCGCCACCGCGAAGATCAAGATATCGGGCGCCGGCCCGGAGGGCATCGCCCGCGTCGCCGCCGTTCGCGCGGCGGTCGGTGACCGCATGGCCCTCCGGGTGGACTTCAACGAGAGCCTCGCCCTCGCCGAATCGGTGGCGTTCATCCGGCAGCTCGATCCGTACGCGCTGACTCTTGTCGAGCAGCCGATCGTGCGGACGGATCTCGCCGGCCTTGCCGAGATCCGCCGAGCCATCCACATCCCCCTCATGGCCGACGAGAGCGTCACGGGGCCAGCCTCGCTGATCGAGATCATCCGCCGCGAAGCCGCGGACATCGTGAAGGTCAAGGTCATGAAGCAAGGGGGGCTCCTGCGCACGCGGCAGATGATCGAGTGTGCGGCCGCGGCCGGCCTCCGTGTGGTCGTCGGCCACGGCTTCGGCCTCACCCTATCCACGCTGGCCGAGGCGGCGGTGGCCGCGACGTGCGACGCGGTCATGCCGGGGTGCGAAGCCGTCGGGCCGCTGAAGATGGCCGGCGACGTGGTCAGAGATCCGATCAACCTCGAAGGTGGGGTGATCCGCCTCACGGAAGCGCCAGGCCTCGGCGCCACGATCGATCCCGACGCGCTCAAGCGCTATCGGGTCGAGCGCTAGGCGCCATGTACTCGAGCATCCTCTTCGAGCAGAAGGCCGGCATCGCCGTGATCACCCTCAATCGCCCGCGCGTCCTGAACGCGCTCAGCCGGGCCCTCAAGGGCGAGCTTTCCGATGCGCTCGGGCGCGTGGCGAAGGATCCGGACATCCGCGCCGTCGTCCTG
>VAYJ01000200.1 GCA_005888465.1 Actinomycetota bacterium | reverse complement strand
TGCCTCGGCCTGCGTGCGGGTCTCCCACAGACTGATCGACAGGCAGGTGCCGGCGCCCGTGTCGGCGATCCCGTAGCGGATGAATCCGGGCTGGGCCTTGAACGTCCTGAGCATGCCTTCCTTGGCGGTGTCGATGATCTCCGGGAAGGTGCCCTTGGTGATCTTGTAGCTTGCGACGCGTAGGTATTGCATGGCTGAAGGTCCCTTTCGCTAGGTGCCCCGAGCGCCCGAGGCGAGCCCGTTTGAGTCGGATCAGGAGGCGAGAAGCGCTCCGGAGTGTCGGCTCGTGAGCCTGTAAGGGGGCGGTGGGACGGGTTCGGCGGAAGCGAACCCCTGAAGTCTCTTCTCCCGTCACTGACGGGGTTCGTATCCTGCATGGAGTATGCGCAGGTTCAACCTGATCTGTCGCGATCCCAGAGGAACTCCTCGGCGGGTCGGCCTCGGGTGTTCGAGGGGGTCGCTTAGCCCGTCGAGGGGTCCCCGTCCGGGGTCCAGACCTTCACCTCGCCGGGCTTGGGGTCCCGCTCGTGATAAGTCACGAGATCCGGATCGGGGTTGAACGGCGGCGGCTCCTCGGTCGCCGGAGGTGGGCCTCCAGTGATCGTCGTCCCTCGGTCGTTCGTCATGTCGCCTTCAGGTAGAGGGATTCCCACCGTCACGAGCACGTGCCCTTCGAACTGTTGCGACCCGTTCGCATTCGGTCAAGCTACTCGGCGGCACTGACACCAACACCCGAGCGCGATGGATCGACCGACATCCGCAGGAACTCGCGGATGCGGAACAGCCGAAGCGGCGGTCGCACATAGGCGGGCACCAGGTCCATCGCTTCGTCCTCCACGAGGACCCGCGGGTCGGTGAGGTTGAAGACCGCCCGCGAGCGCACGAGCGTGCACCGACCCGCGGCGACGATGTTGCGCACCCAGTCCGCGCCGGGGCCGTACGGGAGCGCGATCACGAATCCGTCCTCGACCGGGAAAGCCCAGACCGGCGTCCGGTAGCGGCCACCCGACACCCGGCCGCGGTGCAGGACGACGGCGAATGGCGGCACGGACCACGCGACCGTGTCCGCGATCGGGTTCGTCACCAGCCGGTTGAACCTCGCGAGCGCTCTCGGAAACCGCACCGGTTCAGTGGCCGGCCGGCTCAACCATGCTCGCCGCGTGGTCCGGCACGTACGTGTAGATGTCGCGCGCCGGCCTGACGTAGCCCTCGTCGGCCTGGCGCTTCGGGAGACCGATCTTCTCGAGCTTCGGCGCGTGGTACGGGATCTCGCTCAGCAGGTGCGCCATGCAGTTGATGCGGGCGCGGCGCTTGTCGTCGGCCGGGACGACAAACCACGGCGCCTCGGTGATGTCGGTGTGCACGAACATCTCGTCCTTCGCGCGGGAGTAGTCGACCCAGTGCGTCCGCGAGTACAGGTCCGTCGCCGAGAGCTTCCAGCGCCGCATCGGGTCGTCGATGCGCGACTCGAATCGCCGCGCCTGCTCCTCGTCGCTCACCGAGAACCAGTACTTGATGAGGTGGATGCCGTCGGAGACCAAGAGCCGCTCGAAGATCGGGCACTGCTGGAGGAACCGGCGGTGCTCCTCCGGCGTACAAAAGCCGAGCACCGTCTCGATCCCCGCGCGGTTGTACCAGCTGCGGTCGAACAGGACGATCTCACCGGCTGCGGGGAGCTGTTCGATGTAGCGCTGGAAGTACCACTGCGTCTTCTCGCGCTCGGTGGGGACGGGGAGCGCAACGATGCGCGCGATGCGCGGGTTCAGGAACTCGGTGATCCGCTTGATCGTCCCGCCCTTGCCGGCGGCGTCGCGCCCCTCGAAGATCACGACGACTCGCGCCCCCGCATCCTTGACCCACTCGGCCATCTTCACGAGCTCCTCCTGCAGACGAAGGAGCTCCTGGTCGTAGGCCTTGCGCGGCAGCCTGCCGGGCGCGCTCACGCCGGCACGACCGCGGTTCCCATCGCCGCGCGGGTCGCTTCCACACGCCGGAGCCACGGCTCGGCCTTCAGCCGAACGAACGTCTCCTCCGCATCACGAAGGCGACCCTCCGCGGCTGCACCATCGCCCGCCGCGAGCAGCGACTCGGCAAGCTGCAGGTCCGCGAGCGCGGCCCAGAAAGGCATCTTGATCGCCCGGAAGATCGCCCCGGACTCCTCGAGCCGCCTGCGGGTCTCCTCGTGCCGTCCCTCGGCCAACGCCATCCTCCCGCGGATCCGAGCGACATGGCCGCGGAGAAACGCGCTCGACTGCCCCGGCGGCGCGGACTCGGCGATCCGAAGCAGCTCGTCCGCCCGATCGACGCGCCCAAGCTCGAATGCGCACTCGAAGGCCACCATGAGCGGGAAGGCCAGGGCCGGCAGGCTCAGGGCGTCCCGGTAGGCGAACGCCGCTTCGGCTGCCTCCTGCGCCTCCGCGAGCCGCCCCTGCGCTTGTCGGACCAGTGCCGTCGAGAACTGGCTCCACATCCCGTCCTGGATGTCCGAGGGGTCGGAGACGGCGCGCTGGGCCTCGAGGATCGGCTCCAGCCTGTCGAGCTTCCCCCGGTTGGCGAGCGTCACGAGCCCTGCCGTCTGGATGATCGCACGGATCGGATCCGCATTCGGATCCTCCTGCAACGGGAACTCCTCGAGCAGGCCTTCCACCTCGTCCCACCGGCCGAGCGCCGTGTAGTCGAAGACCAGGTGGATCTGTCCCAACACCTCGAGGTCGCGCTTGCCGATCAGTCGCACCAGCTCGACGTTGCGAAGGTCCTGCTCCAGCGCTTCTTCGTGCAGGTCCTGCGTCATGTATTCGTTCGCCAGGTTGAATCGGGCCCGGCTGATCGCGTCGGGAAGGTCCTGCTCCAGCGCGATGGCGAGCGCGTACTGGAGGAGCGCGAGCCCCTCCTGGATCCGGCCCCGCGCGCGCAGGATCAGCGACTTGGTGTTGAGCGCCTGGGAGAGGACCTCGTAGTAGAGGCCCGCCTCCGCCGCGTCGAGCGCACGCTCGATCCAGTGGGACGACAGATCGAGCTCCCCGCGGAAATAGTGGAAGCGGCCGGCCTGCGCCATGAGCGCCGCGATTCCCTCATCGGGCGCGGCGTCCGTGAGCACCGAGAGCGCACGTTCCAGGAGCTCGACGGCTTCGTCGAGCTTCGTGAACTGCAGCCACAGCAGCTCGCCAAGGCGCGCGGAGACGCGCGCGGCGGACTGCGAGTGGCGGGTCGCCGCTGCGGCCATCTCACCGGCTCGCTCGGCGATCGCCCCCTGTTCGGTCGCCTCGTCGGCGAGGTCAAACGCCGCGTCGAAGTACCTCTGCGCCTCGTCGCGCGCAGCGAGCGACGCGGCGCGCTCCCCCGCCCGCACCAGGGCCACGCGGGCGCTCGCACGAAGCTCGGGCGCGTCCGGGGCGTCAGGGGCGGCGCGATACGCCTCGGCGTAGTGGAACGCGACGATCTCGACGACGTCGTCCTCGGCGGTGGCATAGGCCTCCTGGAGGTGGCGCGCCGCCGCGACGTGCAGGGCCTTGCGGTCCCTCTTGGAAAGCGTCTCGTACGCGACGCGCTTCACCAGCTCCTGCAGGAATCCATACTGGCCGTGCTCCGGCGAGCGCAGGTCGTTCTGGAGCCCAAGGATCTCCTTGCGCGCGAGCGAGGAGAGCATGCCTTCGACCTCCCTCGGCGGGAGGCCGGCGAGGGAGGCGAGCGCGTCCGTCGTAAACGTCTTCCCGAGGACGGCCGCGTGTTGGACGAGCCGACGTTCGCTCGGATCCAGGCCGTCCAGCCGGGCCGCGATCAGCGCGTGGAGACTCTCCGGCACCTCGAGCGCGTCGATCGGTCCGGTCGGGCGATAGCCGGCGCCGTCCGCCACCAGGAGGCTCCGGTCGATGAGCATGCGTACGGTCTCGACCGCGTAGAGCGGGACACCTTCGGACCGTTCCAGGATCGACGCCTGCACGTCGCCGGGAAGGCCCGGCGCGAGCCCGTTCAGGAGCGCGCGCATATCATCGGGCTCCAGCGGCTCCAGGCTGAGCGACGTCAGGTTCCGCCTCGCCGCGCCCCATGTCGGGTGGCGGTCTTGCAGCTCGGGCCGCGCGAGGGTGATGACGAAGAGTGGGTGGTTGCGCGACCACTCGAGCAAGTACGTGATGAAATCGACGAGTGCGGCGTCGGCCCACTGGAGATCCTCGAACACCATGACGACCGGGTTGCGGTCGGCCAGCCGTTCGAAGAACAGGCGCCACGCGCTGAACAGCTCCTCGGGCTCGCGCGTGGAGCGTTCCTCGAGGCCCAGGAGGTGCGCGAGCCGCGGCTCGACCCAGCGCTGCTCCTCGGCCTCCGGAACGTGCTCCGCGACCGAGGCGTGCAGCTTCGCAGAGGCCGACGCGGGGTCCTCGCCCTCGGCAATACCCGCGCGCGAGCGGACCATGTCCGCGAGTGCCCAGTAGGTCACGCCCTCGCCGTACGGGAGGCAGCGCCCCCGGTGCCAGTAGATGACCTGCGCGAGGCCGTCCATGTACTTGAGGAACTCCCAGGACAGCCGCGATTTGCCGATGCCCCCGATCCCCCAGACCGACACGAGGTGCGCGCGACCCTGGTCGGCCGACGCGTGGAACAGATCCTTGACGAGCTGGAACTCGCGCTCGCGCCCGACGAAGGGCGCTTCGAGGCCGGCGGACTTCAGCGCCCCGCCAACGAGCGCCACGACGCGAAGCGCCCGCCAGAGCGGCATCGCTTCGGCCTTGCCCTTGAGCTCGTGGGTGCCCGCGTCCTCGTAGACGATCGAGGGCTCGGTCGCGCGGCGGGTGACCTCCCCCACCAGGACGGCGCCCGCCGGTGCGACCGACTGGATCCTCGAGGCGACGTTCACCAGGTCACCCGCGACCATGCCTTGGTCCCTGGCACCGAGCGTGACGGCCGCCTCACCCGTCAGGACGCCCGCCCGTGCACGCAGCTCGGGGAGCCCGAGCTCGATGCCAAGCGCCTGGACGGCGGTGGTCAGCTCGAGCGCGGCGCGAACGGCACGCTCCGCGTCGTCCTCGCGCGTGACGGGCGTCCCCCACACGGCCATGACCGCGTCACCGATGAACTTCTCGACCGAGCCGCCGTACCGCTCGATGGTTCGCGAGGCGGTCTCGAAGTACCGCGTCAGGAGATCGCGGACATCCTCGGCGTCACGCGACTCGGAGAGCGGCGTGAAGCCGACCAGGTCGGCGAACAGGACGGAGACGAGACGGCGCTCCGCGACGTGCTCGGCCGCGGATGGCTCGGCGGCGGCTGCGTCGGACAGCGGAGCACCGCACTCGCCGCAAAACTTCGCGCCAGGCCCGTTGGCCGCCTCACAGACGGCGCAGGCGCGCGCGAGCGCCGCCCCGCATTCGCCGCAGAACTTGCGGCCGGGCTCGTTCTCGGTACCGCAGGATGGGCAGCGCATGGTCGCCGAGAGAGGGTACTTCGGGGGGCGGGCGACGTACAGAGCCGCCGCGGGCCGGGCCATATCGGCTCCTCGTCCAAATTATGCTAGATGGAATATATTGCGAGTTCGAGATAATTTCCGACAGTATGCGCCGAGCCCCCCTTGGGGGTAGCCTCTACCGGCGGAGCACCGGCCGGAGAAATGCGCGCATGATCGCCGCCGAGTCGAACTCAGGTCGAAGTGACCGCTGGTCCACCAGGCCGTCGGCGAGTGTCGCGAAGGCCGCTCTACGGGGGCGCGCTGCGGCGACCGGCGGGAGTCGACGTTCGGGCCTGAGGCTGTGCTCTCGAGGACCGAGGTCGGACCACCTCTATTTCGCCATGCTGTCGCAACTATTGCCAACTCGGCATATTGCGACTTCGACATGGGGAGCGCCCCGCGGACCCGACCTACCGCTAGCTGGCCGTGGAGTACAGCCCGAACATGTTCCCGTGCGGGTCGACGAACGCCGCGATGCGCGTCTTCGGGTCGACCTGCATGGGCTCCATGACCGTCTTCGCACCGAGGTTCTCGGCCCGCTTCAGGTACTCGCCGAGGTCGTTCACGAGCGCGTACGTCGTGACCATCGGCTGGCCGGTCGGCGTGCCGCCGATGCCGCCGTGGATCCCGCCGCCCGTGTCGATCTGCGCGTGGGGCTGGCCCTCGGGCATCGGGTCGGCCTTGATGGTCCAGCCGAACACGTCGCGGTACCAGTCGTACGCCTTCTCGGCCTCGACACAGGAGATCTCGAACCAGTCGACCGGCGGGTTCGTCCCGTCCTTGACGACGACGGTGCCGTCGCCCTTGGCGAGCCCAATCAGGTTCCCGAACGGGTCCTTGATGTGCGCGAACGTGACCATGTTCGGGATCTCGGTAACCGGCATCACGACGGTCGCTCCCGCCTTCTGCGTCTTCGCGAGGAGCGCGTCGATGTCCGGGTTCTCGATGTAGACGATCGAGTAAGGTGCCTGGCCCTCGCGGACCTCGCCCGCGGCTCCGGGGATCCCCGTCCCGGACTGGGTGTCGAAGATGTGGTAGTTCATCTCCGGGAAGTGGTCGACCGACCAGCCGAAGACCTCCGAGTAGAACTTCGCCGATTGCTCGGCGTTCGTGCCGATGACCTCGAACCAGGTGACCGGGTTGCCCACGATGGAACCTCCTTCTGTCTGGCGGGCGGGGGGTGGCTTCCAAGCCTATCGACGAACGGCGGATCGCGTTTTCGACACCCCGTAAGGTGTTCCCATGGCGGAGCGCAAGCAGGAGGTCGTGGAGGCCGCCGGGCAAGAGGTGACGATCACCAACCCGGACAAGGTCTTCTTCCCCGACGCCGAGCTCACGAAGCTGGATCTGATCCGCTACTACCTCGCCGTGGCCGATGGCGCGATCCGGGGCGTGGACGGCCGCCCCATGGCCCTCAAGCGCTATCCGAACGGCGCGGAGGGCGACTTCTTCTTCCAGAAGCGGGCGCCCGAGTCCCGGCCGGACTGGATCGAGGTGGTCGAGCTCGCGTTTCCCTCCGGCCGCACGGCGCACGAGATCGTGGTCCGGGACGCGGCCCAGCTCGCCTGGGTCCTCAACCTCGGCTGCATCGACCTGAACCCGCACCCCGTACGCGCCGACGACCTCGAGCACCCCGACGAGCTGCGGGTGGACCTCGACCCCGTGCCGGGCGTCGGGTGGGCCCAGATCCTGGAGGTCGCGCTCGTCGTGAAGGACACGCTGGAGGACTTCGGCCTCACGGGCTGGCCGAAGACGTCGGGCTCGCGCGGGTTCCACGTGTACGCGCGAATCGAGCGGCGCTGGACCTTCACCGAGGTCCGCCGGGCGGCGGTGGCGCTCGCGCGCGAGGTGGAGCGCCGGATCCCGGACCTCGCCACGGCGGCCTGGTGGAAGGAGGAGCGCCACGGCGTGTTCCTCGACTACAACCAGAACGCGAAGGACCGGACGGTCGCCTCCGCGTATTCGATCCGCCCGACGAAGGACGCGCGGGTGTCGGCGCCGCTCGCCTGGGACGAGGTGCAGGGCTGCGATCCCGCGGCGTTCACCGTCTCGACAATGCCGGCCCGGTTCGCGGCGATCGGTGACGAGTCGGCGGGCATCGATGACGCGGCCGGCTCCCTGGACGCGCTCCTGGCCCTGGCGGCCGAACACCAGGCGGCCGGCATGGGCGACGCGCCGTGGCCGCCCCAGTACGCCAAGGCCGATGGCGAGCCGCCCCGGGTGCAGCCGTCGCGCCGGAAGCGCGAGGGCAACGTCCCTCCCCCGGCCCCCGGCAAGCGCGCCGGGCCGACGGGCAGACGGCGGACGACGATGCCGCTCGTCGAGATTGCGCGGGCGGCCACGGAGGCCGAAGCCCTGGCCGGACTGGACCGCTGGAAGCAGCGTCACCGCGCCGTCGTGAAGTTCCTCGAGCCGCGGGACGTGATGATCGACTCGATGCGCGGGAGGAGCACTACGTGGACCAGGATCCGGGTCAACCTCCGCAACGTGCCGGAGGCGAAGCGTCCGAAGCAGGAGCCGCTCGAGGTCGACTACGACCCCTGGGAGGGCGTCGAGTGGCCCGAAGACGAGCGGCCTACCAGCGCTCCCGGTGCACGACCTCGTCGAAGGGGCGGCGGTTCGGCTTCGAGATCGGGTTGAGCGGTCGGTCGGCGGGGTAGCCGAAGCCGATCAGCACCTCGCACCGGACGTCGCCGGGATGGCCCAGAAGCTCGCGCGCGAGGAGCTGGTCCCGCACCGCCGAGTGGCAGCTCCCGATCCCGAGGTCGGCCGCGGCGATCATCATGCTCATCGAGGCCTGCCCCAGGTCGTACTGGATCGAGGCCTGCTCGTCCGGGTCGGACGTGTCGCGCGCGAGGAGGGCCACCGTCGCGGCCGAGGACGCCACGTGCTGCCCGTAGGTCCATACCTTCGCGAGCTCGCGCAGGCGTTCGCGGTCGGTGACGACCACGAAGTCCCACCGCTGCTGGTTGCTCGACGAGGGGGATCGCCGGGCGGCCTCGAGGATGCGGTCGAGATCCTCGGCCGTGATGGGCCGGTCCTGGTAGGTGCGGACGTTCCGTCGTGCGCGGATCGCGTCCCACGTTTCCATGGGTCGAAGCCTACCCCGGGAGCGTGATGCCGAGCGCATCCCGGAGGAACGCGACCTGCAGAACGAGGAGGTTCTCGGCGACCTGCTCTTGCGGCGTCATGTGCGTGACACCCGAGAGCGGCAAGACCGCGTGAGGCCGGCCCGCCTCCATGAGCGCCTGGGAGAAGCGCAGCGTGTGCGCGACGACGACGTTGTCGTCGGCGAGCCCGTGGATGAGCAGCAGCGGCCGCGTGAGGGCGGCCGCCTCGTTCAGGATCGAGCTCTGCCGGTAGGCATCGGGGTCGTCCTGCGGGAGACCGAGGAACCGCTCCGTGTAGTGCGTGTCGTAGAGGTGCCAGTCGGTGACCGGCGCGCCGGCCACGGCCGCGTGGAAGACGTCGGGGCGGCGGAGCACGGCGAGCGCCGCCAGGTAGCCGCCGAACGACCACCCGCGGATCGCGACGCGGGTCAGGTCGAGCCGGTCGTCGAGCGCCGCGGCGGCGTGCAGGGCTTCGACCTGGTCCTCGAGCGCCCTCGAGGCGAGATCACGGTGGACCGCGCGCTCCCACGCGAGGCCGCGGGCCGGCGTCCCACGGCCGTCGGCGACGAGGACGCCGAACCCCTGGTCGGCCAGCCACTGGGAGACGAGGAACGCGCCGCGGGC
>VAYJ01000075.1:12369-17125 GCA_005888465.1 Actinomycetota bacterium | reverse complement strand
AGCCGAGGCCGCCGATGAACGCGGCCGCGACGAACCCGAGCCGGAACACGATCGGGTCGACATTGAAGTACTCGCCGAGCCCGGCCGCGACCCCGGCGATCATGCGGTTGTTCCGAATGCGAACGAGCCGCCTGGGTGCCGGACGCGGCGGCTCGGGTGGTGCGGGGGTGAACGTGCTTGTGGTGTCATCCATGCCTGTGATCATCCGATCGCACCCGCGCTGCCGCCATCGGGGAAGTCCCCGGGAAAACCCTGAGGTCGGATGTGAGAGCATCGGATCGATGAGCGCCCGAACCGGCTCGAAGGTGGCCACGGCGTCGCGCCGGCGGCGAGGACTGTTCGCGCGAAGCGCCACCGACCGCGTCGTCGCGGGGGTCGCCGGCGGGCTCGCCGAGGCGCTCGGCGTCGACGCGGTCGTGATCCGTCTCGCCTTCGTCGTGCTGGGCCTGGCGGGAGGATTCGGGCTCGCGCTGTACCTCATCGGGTGGCTCGCGAGCGAGGACCCGATCTCGGGTGCGCCGCGCGAGCGGTCACTGCCGGATTCCCTCACGCACAGCCGTCACGCCGTGGCCGTGGGGTTCATCGCGGCCGGCATGCTCCTGTTGCTCCGCGCGGCTGGGATCTGGTTCGGCGACGCGCTCGTGTGGTCGGTCGCCCTGGCCGCCTTCGGGTCGGCGGTGATCTGGACGCGGAGCGACGACGCCGGCCGCGCTCGGTGGACCCGCCTCGCGACACGCCTGCAGCGCGGGCCGGTCGAGGCCATCGCGCTCGGCCGCGTGACGCGCTGGCGCCTCGCGATGGGGACGCTGCTCGTGATCGGCGGGATGAGCACGTTCCTCGCCTACCACTACTCGCTCGGCTCCCTCCGCAACGCCGCCTTCGCCGTCTTCGTTGCGGTCGCGGGGCTCGCGCTCATCCTGGGCCCCTGGACGTATCAGCTGGCGCGACAGCTGGGTGACGAGCGGCGCGAGCGCATCCGGTCCGAGGAGCGGGCGGAGGTTGCAGCGCACCTGCACGACTCGGTCCTGCAGACGCTCGCCCTCATCCAGCGCGCGTCGACACCGGAGGAGATGTCCACGCTCGCGCGCGGGCAGGAGCGGGAGCTTCGCGCCTGGCTCTCCGACCGGCCGCCCTCGAGCGCGAATGGGTCGCGGCTCCTGTCGGCTGCGGTCGAGGAGGCCGCGGCGGGCATCGAGCAGCGCCATCGCGTTCGGATCGATGTCGTGGCGGTCGGCGACGCCACGCTCGACGATCGGCTCCGCGCGCTCGTGGACGCCGCCACCGAGGCGATGGCGAACGCCGCGCGCCATTCGGGCGCGAGGCGGATCTCGGTCTACGTCGAGGTGGCCCCGGACGCGGTGAGCGCGTTCGTTCGGGACGAAGGGAGCGGATTCGATTCGGCTCGGCTGCCGCAGGACCGGCGAGGGATCGCCGAGTCCATCGTGGGGAGGATGGAGCGCCACGGCGGCGTCGCGACCGTCACGAGCGAGCCGTCCGAGGGCACCGAGGTCTCGCTCCGCATGCCCTGGCGGGCAGGCTGATGCGATGATCCGCGTCTTCCTGGTGGACGACCACGAGCTGTTCCGCTCCGGCGTGCGTTCGGCGCTCGATCCCCGCCGGTTCGAGATCGTCGGCGAGGCGAGCGACGTCGAGGGAGCATTGGCCGGCATCCGGCGAACATCGCCGGAGGTCGTCCTGCTCGACGTGCACCTGCCGGGCGGGGGTGGCCGGGCGGTCATCGATGGCCTGGCCGGCGACTCAGCCCGCGCCCGGTTCCTCGCCCTTTCTGTCTCCGACGACGCCCAGGACGTGATCGGCGTGATCCGGGCGGGCGCGCGCGGCTACGTGACGAAGACGATCGGTCCCGCCGATCTCGCCGACGCGATCGAGCGCGTGCACGGCGGCGACGCCGTCTTCTCCCCCAGACTCGCGGGCTTCGTGCTGGACGCGTTCGGAGGGGACGTTCCGGTGACGCAGGCGTCGGATCCCGAGCTGGACCAGCTCACGCCCCGCGAGCGCGAGGTGCTCCGGTACATCGCCCGCGGCTACGCCTACAAGCAGGTCGCGCGGCAGCTCTCCATCTCCGCGAGGACCGTCGAAACCCACGTCTCCGCGGTACTCCGCAAGCTCCAGCTCTCGAGCCGCTACGAGCTCACCCGATGGGCGACGGATCGCCGCCTGGTCTGAGCGAAGTCCTCGAGGTTCGCCCGGCGACGGCGCGGGAGTGCGAGCTCGCCGTGGAGATCCTCGAGGAAGCGGCGGCATGGGTCGCCGCTCGCGGCCAGGACGGCTGGAAGCCCGGCAGCTTCCGGGACGAGGCCGGCACGGGCCGCACGGTCCTTCGGGAGGCGCTGGCCGCAGGCGAGCTGTTCCTCGGGTGGATGGCCATGCGGGCCGTCGGTACCGTCACGCTGCAATCAGCCGACGCCGTCTACTGGCCTGACGCGGTCGATCTCGCCGACGCGCGCTACGTGCATCGCCTGGCCGTTCGGCGTAACGCTGCAGGGCTGAGCATCGGCAAGGCTCTCCTGCAGTGGTCGGAGGAAGCAACCGCCGTGGACGGCCGGCGCTTCGTCCGGCTGGACTGCCCCGCGCGAAGCCCGTTCCTGCGCGCGTACTACATCGCCGCCGGCTACGGCTACCGTGGCGACGTCACGGTCGGAGACTTTCGGGCGAGCCTGTTCGAGAAGGCTCTCTGAGCGCTCGCCTCACGGCAGCCCGAACACGTAGATCCGGCCCTGGATGTTCTCCGGGAAGAGGTTGTCGGCGCTCCCGATGTAGAGCTGACCGTTCACTACGGTGGGAGACGACGTGACGATCTGGTCCCCCACCACGCCGCTCCAGATCTGGTTGCAGAACGGGTTTCCGCACGGGCCCGCGCGCCAGGCGAGCACCTCGCCCGTGTTCCGGCCGGCGTACACGACGCCGTTCGCGAGCGTCGGAGACGAGAGCACGTCGGCTTGGGTCCCGGTGCCGAAGTCCTTCCAGAGCGCCTGGCACTGCGCCTGGCCGCATCCGGCCGCGGCGTAGACCCCGAGCCCGGTCTCCAGGCCGATGTAGACGCGGCCGGCGGCGACCGCGGGAGAGCCGTTGAAGAAGTTCAGATTGTCCACGGCTTGCCAGAGCGGCTGGCAGGTGCTCGAACCGCACCCGGCCGCGGCGAACGCGGAGAGGGCATGCTGTCCGAGGACTGGAACACGGGGGTTCCGACCGACCCGCTCCAGAGCGGCTGGCAGGTGGCCGCGCCGCACCCCGCCGCCTTGAAGGCGTACAGCTTGCCGTCGTCGGAGCCGACGAAGACGAACCCCTTGCTGATCGTCGGGGTCGATTCGATGCTGCTGCCCGTGCTCGCCGTCCAGAGCGGCTGGCACGTCGCGGCGCCGCACCCGTTCGCGTCGAACACGTAAAGCTTGCCGTCGAACGCGCCGACGAACACGCGCCCGTTCGCGACCGCGGGCGACGACTCGAGGATGGACTGGGTCCCCGCCAGACCCTGCCAGAGCGGCGCGCACACGGCCTGGCCGCACCCCGCCGCGGCGAACGCGTTCAGCTTGCCATCGTTCGAGTTCGGTGAGGTCTGCGAGCCGACATAGACGACGCCGTTTGCCACCGTGGGCGAGTCGATGATCTGCGCGAGGCTCGTCGAGGACCAGAGCGGCGTCGTGCAGAGCGACTGGCCACATCCCGCCGACGGATACGCCCACAGGCGGCCGTCGCTCGAGCCGATGTACACCACCCCGTCCACGACCGCGGGCGAGGAGAAGTCGACCAGCATGCCGAGCTGCGCCTGCCACGCGACCTGCAGGGTCGGCACGTTCTGGGCGTTCAGCACCGTCTCGAAGGGGTTGACGCCCGTGTGGTTCTGGTTGAACCGGAACTGCGGCCAGTTCACGTCCGCGGCGGGGGCCGCCGTGGCGGGGGACACGGCGAGGCTCGCGGCGGCGAACGCGGCGACGACTGCGATCACGCGGATGGGCTTCATGGGCGCTCCCCCTGGGCTGGCTCGGGTCGGGCTGTCATGGTCAATACGGGCGGGATCGCCGCACGGATGCCTCCACCCGGCCTCTGACTCTCAGCGAACCGTGAGGTTCGGCCCAGGGACCTCCCAGGGCACTCAACCAGGATGGGCGCCGATCCGATTATCGGCCCGGTACGCTGGTTGTGGAGGAGGAGGCCCAAACGATGGACGGCATGTGGAACGAACCCGCCGACGATCAGGCGTTTCCCCCCCGACCCGACCTCTCCTCGGAGGGGGGGGCCGGCGGGGAGTCGCCCCCGACCATCCCGGCGTGGGGCCAGGCCGAGGGTTGGGCCTTCCCCGAAGCGCCGCCCGGTCCCGGGGAGCGTCCCCGGAGGGGTCGTGCGGCGCTCGCGGCCGTTCTCGTAGCACTCGTCCTGCTCTCGGCCGGCGTGGGCATCGGCTGGATCGTCAACCGCCATCACGGCGGCACGGCGCTCTCCAGCTCGAGCGGCGCCATCAGCCCTGCGCCGCAGTCGCAGGCGGCGGCGAACGCCGCCCTCAACCTCCCCGCCATCGCGAACACGGTCAACCCCGGCATCGTGGACATCAACACGGCGATCGACGCGGTCGGTGGCCAGCCGCCGACCGCCCGGGCCGCCGGGACCGGCATGGTCCTGACTTCCTCGGGTGAGGTCCTCACGAACAATCACGTCATCGCGGGAGCGACCACGATCACCGTCACCGTAACGAGCAGCGGGCGGACCTACCCGGCGTCGGTCGTCGGGGCGGATCCGC
>VAYJ01000075.1:0-12181 GCA_005888465.1 Actinomycetota bacterium | reverse complement strand
ACCGACGCCCAGATCAGCCCCGGGGACTCCGGCGGCCCGCTCGTGAACGCCTCCGGCCAGGTCGTCGGCATGATCACGGCGGGGGCGAAGACGCTGCCGAACCAAACGAGGTCCGACACCGGCTACGCGATCCCCGTGAACGACGCCGTCGTCATCGTGAACAAGATCCGCGGCGGCCAGTCGAGCGACCGGATCATCATCGGGCCCGCCGGGTTCCTGGGCGTCGCGGTGCAGGCGGTCGACGCCGCGACGGCCACGCAGCTCAGCGTGAACGGTGGCGCGCTCGTGATCCAGGTCGTGCCCGGGACGGCGGCCCAATCCGCAGGCATCTCCGTGGGTTCGGTGATCACCTCGGTCGGCGGTCGTTCGATCGGCTCACCGGACCAGCTCGGACCGGCGATCTACGTCCACAAGCCCGGCGAGCGAGTCTCGGTCACGTGGGTCGACGGCTCGGGGAGCCACACGACCACGGTCGCCCTGACGTCCGGTCCGGCCGTCTAACGCGACCGCCGCGTCACCGGCAAGGGCGCAGGCGGCGTATCCTCTAGCCCCGATGCTCGGGCTGATCAGCTCATCCTCGGTGGTGCTCGCGATCGTGGGCGGGATCCCGGTCACGGTCGTCCTGCTCGCGGCGATCTGGGTCCGGCCGCGCCGCGCGAAGGCGGCCTGGGCGCTCGTCTCGATCCTCATCGTCGCCGGACTGGCCGGCGGCGTGGTGGCCGCGTTCGCCGGGAATGGAGGCACACCGGTCGTGTCGGCCACGGAGGCGCCGCTCCCGGTGTCGAGCAGCTCCGCCCCAGAGACGACCTGCTTGCCGAACGGGACGGCTCTCACGGAGACCGTCCACAACATCCACTTCAGCACAACCTGTCTCGCGGCGCCGGCCGGGACGGCCTTCACGATCGCATTCGACAACCAGGACCCGTCCTTGACCCACAACATCCACATCTTCGCGAGCGACCCGGCCACGCATCCGGGCGCTGCGTCGCTGTTCGCGGGCGACCTGGTGACCGGCGTCGCGACGAAGACCTACCAGGTGGGCCCGCTCCCCGCCGGGACGTACTTCTTCCACTGCGACGTGCACTCCACCCAGATGTTCGGAGTGTTCATCGTCGCCGCGGGCTGATCGACTAGGCCTGCGAGCCGCCTCCGACGCGGTACCCCATGAGGTAGACCATCTGCCCGCCGAAGTCGGCGCCGATCGAGACGACCAGCACTCCGATCAGGTCCAGCACGATCCAGAGCGGCCGAGACCGTGCCACATGGCGGTTCCCCCACCGGATCGCGAAGTTGAGGACGAAGAGCGCTCCGGCGGTGAGCTGGATCGCGAGGTGCCAATTGGCCGTGCGGCGGATCTTCGACTTCGGGCGCATGAACGACCAGTCGACGAGGCCGGTCGTCGCGGCAAGGGCCGTCCCGGCGAAGGCGCCAAGGATCAGCCAGGACGCGGCGAGCGGCGCCGACGCAAAGTGCCCGAGCCGCGACAGGACGTCCAGCCCGAGGGCGCCGAAATAGAACGCGATCGGGAAGTGCACCAGCATCGGGTGTGTGGGGCGGTTGAACGGCCGCCCTTGGATGATCTGCCGAAGGGTCCAGGGCTTGGCCTCGCCCGTCGGCAGCTGATTACGAAAGCGGATGCCCATGTCGTCCTCCCATCGCCGTCGGCTCCGTGGCGCATTCTGGGGTAGATTCGCGGTGAGCGCCAGGGGGAGGAGGTGAGATCGACCATGCGCTACGAACGCCTCACCGAACCGCTCGTCCGCGACGGGGACCGCGCGGCCGGCGCCGCGGGCCTTCGCCCCGCCTCCTGGGACGAGGCCCTCAACCGGGCCGCGGCCGGCTTCGCCGTCGCGAGGGACCGCGGAGGGACCCGCAGCTTCGGCCTCTTCAGCTGCTCAAAGGCGACGAACGAGATGAACTTCGTCGCCCAGAAGTTCGCCCGCGCGGTGATCGGCAGCAACAACGTCGACAGCTGCAACCGCACTTGACACGCGCCGAGCGTCGTCGGTCTGGCGACGGTCTTCGGTGCGGGGGGCGGCACCAGCTCATATGAGGAGATCGAGCGCACCGATCTCATCGTGCTCTGGGGCTCGAACGCGCGCGAGACCCACCCGATCTTCTTCCACCACGTCTTGAAGGGCGTGCGCGCCGGCGCGCGCCTGTTCGTCGTGGACCCGCGCCGGACGGCCTCCGCGCAATGGGCCGACGTGTGGCTGGGGTTGGACGTGGGCGCGGACATCGCGCTCGCGAACGCGGTCGCCCGCGAGATCCTGCACGCGGGCCTCGAGAACCGCGCGTTCATCGAACGGGCGACGACCGGCCTCGACGCGTACGCCGCGTGCGTCGAGCCGTACACGCTCGAGCGGGCCGAACGCGAGACGGGCGTCCCGGCGGCCGCGATCCGCGAGCTGGCCCACTCGTTCGCCCGGGCCGATCGCGCGCAGATCTGCTGGACGCTCGGGATCACCGAGCACCACAACGCCGTCGACAACGTGCTCGCGCTCATCAACCTGGCGCTCCTGACGGGGCACGTCGGCCGCTACGGCTCCGGGCTCAACCCGCTCCGGGGCCAGAACAACGTGCAGGGCGGCGGCGACATGGGCGCCATCCCGAACAAGCTCCCCGGATTCCAGGACATCGAGAAGGACGCGACCGCGCGCGCGAAGTTCGACGCGGCGTGGGGGGTCGCCGTGCCCCCGACGTACGGATGGCACCTGTCCGACATGTTCGCCGGCATGGAGCGCGGCGAGCTGACCCACCTGTACGTGATCGGGGAGAACCCCGCACAGTCCGAGGCAGATGCGCACCGGGCGCTCGCGCTCCTGGGTGGGCTCGAGCAGCTGGTCGTCCAGGACATCTTCCTGACGAAGACGGCGGCGATGGCCGACGTCGTGCTGCCCGCGACCGCGACCTGGTGCGAGGCCGAGGGCACCGTGACGTCGAGCGAGCGCCGCGTGCAGCGGGTCCGCAAGGCGCTCGAGCCGCCCGGGCAGGCCCGCGACGACATCCTCATCATCTGCGACCTGGCACGCCGGTTGGGCCACGACTGGGGCGATGTGTCGGCCGAGCAGGCGTGGAACGAGCTTCGATCCCTCTCCCCGATGCACGCGGGCATGAGCTACCGTCGGCTCGAGGAGCTGGGCGGCATCCACTGGCCCTGTTACGACGAGCAGCACCCCGGCGAGCAGTTCCTGCACTCGCGCCTCTGGGCGGAGGACCCGGCCGCGCGCGGGACGCTCGCTCCGTTTAGCGTCGTCGAACAGGAACCGCCCGTCGACGAGCTCACCCCGGAGTTCCCCATCAGGCTCACGACGGGCCGGCGCCTGGACTCGTTCAACACCGGCGTGCAGACGGCCGGGTATCGCTCGCCGATGCGACGCGGCGAGTCGTTGGACCTGTCGCCCGAGGACGGCGAGCGTTACGGCGTGGCCGATGGCGAGGTCGTGCGCGCGCGTTCGCGCCGCGGCTCCGTGGAGGTCCCCATTCGCTTCGACGAAAGCCTTCGCCCGGGGCTTGCGTTCATGACGCTGCACTTCGGCGACGACGTGATGACGAACCTCCTCACGATCGATGCGACCGACCCGAAGTCGGGGACCGCGGAGTTCAAGGCCACGGCCATCCGCATCGAGAAGCTCCCCGCGACGGTGGGGGCCTGACCGCGTGGACCTGCACCCGATCGACGCCGCGCCGACCCCCGAGGAGCGAGCGGCAATCGACCTCGTCCTCGGTCTCGCGACGTCCGGCTGGGAGGGCGGCGAGCGTCGCCCCGAGCTGGACGGCCACGTGGCGTACGGCGGCACCGAGCAGGCCCGGTCGCGGCGGCACCTCTTGCTGCCTGCGCTGCACGCCGTGAGCGACCGGGTCGGGTGGATCAGCCGCGGCGCGCTCGGCTACGTGTCGCAGCGCCTCTCGATCCCGCCGGCGGAAGCGTACGGCGTCGCGAGCTTCTACGCGATGCTCTCCATGCAGGAACGACCCCGGACGCTCGTCCACGTCTGCGACGACATCGCATGCCGCGCGAACGGCGCCGAGGACCTGTGCGCGGCGATGGAACGAACGGACCTCGGCCCGGCCGCGGCGTGGACACGAAGTCCCTGCCTCGGCCTCTGCGAGGCCGCGCCGGCCGCGCTCATCCAGCGGAGCGGCTCCAACCATGGCGACCCATGGCCGGCCGTCGGGAAGGCCACCGCGGAGACCTTGCGGGACGCGCTCACGACGAACCCCTCGCCGCCCGCTACGTTCGTGAAGCGTAACGTGGCCCCGTCGCTCCTTCGTCGCGTCGGCAAGGTCGACCCCACGAGCCTCGACGAGTACAGAGCCCACGGCGGTTACCAAGCCCTCCGCGTCGCCGTCGGCCTGGGGCCCGAGGGCGTCACCCGCGAGGTCAAGGACTCGAAGCTCCTCGGACGCGGCGGCGCCGCATTCCCGACCGGCCTCAAGTGGGAAGCGGTCGCGAAGCAGCCCGTCCGCCCGCACTACTTCGTCTGCAACGCCGACGAGTCGGAGCCCGGCACGTTCAAGGACCGCGTCCTCACCGAGGGCGACCCGTTCGCGTTGATCGAGTCCCTCACGATCGCCGGCTACGCGACCGGGAGCGACCAGGGCTACGTCTACCTCCGCGGGGAGTACCCGCTCGCGCACGAGCGCCTGCGCCACGCGATCGAGCAGTGCCGCGCGCGCGGGTTCCTGGGCGACGACGTCATGGGCGAAGGCTTCGCGTTCGACGTCGAGCTCCGGCGCGGCGCAGGCGCCTATATCGCCGGCGAGGAGACCGCGCTCTTCAACTCGATCGAGGGGTTCCGGCCCGAGCCGCGCAACAAGCCACCCTTCCCCGTCGAACGGGGGCTGTTCGGCAAGCCGACGGGCATCAACAACGTCGAGACGCTCATGAACGTGCTCGAGATCCTGCGGATCGGCGGCGCCGCATATGCGCGCATCGGCACACCCGACTCCACCGGTGTTCGCCTGTTCTGCCTCTCAGGCTGCGTCGAACGGCCTGGCTTGTACGAGGTCGAGTTCGGCACCAGCCTTCGCGAGCTGCTCGCGCTCGCCGGCGGCGTCCGCGGGGGCCGCCCAATCCTGGCCGTGCTCCTCGGCGGCGCGGCCGGGACGTTCGTGACGCCCGACGAGCTCGACCTCCGGCTCACGTTCGAGGACACGCGCGCAGCCGGCGCCGCGCTCGGCTCCGGCGTCGTCATGGTCTTCGACGACAGCGTCAACCTCGGCGACATCCTCCTGCGGATCGCGCGGTTCTTCCGCGACGAGTCCTGCGGACAGTGCGTGCCGTGCCGCGTCGGGACCGTCCGGCAGGAGGAGGCGCTGCATCGCCTCGCCGCCGCGAACGGATCGCGCGACCGTGAGCTGCTCCTGCTGACCGAGGTGGGCCAGGCCATGCGCGACGCGTCGATCTGCGGGCTCGGCCAGACCGCGTCCGGCGCGATCCTCTCCGCTATCACGAAGCTCGGCGCGTTCGGAGGCGCCCGATGACTGCCATCCCCGTCGGTCCGCCGCGCCGCTTGGTCGAACTGACCATCGACGGGCAGACGACCCGGGTCCCCGAGGGCACCACCGTGCTCGAGGCGTGCCGGTCGCTCGGCATCGACACCCCGACCCTCTGCTACCTGGAGAACCTGACGCCGGTGAACGTCTGCCGCGTCTGCGTCGTCGAGGTCGAGGGCGCGCGGGTCCTCGCGCCCGCGTGCTCCCGCAAGGCCGAGGCCGGCATGGTCATCCAGACCGATTCCGAACGCGTTCGCCTCTCGCGCAAGCTGGTCCTGGAGCTCCTCGCGTCCTCCGTCGACGTCAGCCTCGCGCCCGCCTCCCCCGGCTACCTCGAGCGCTACCAGGCGGACCCCGACCGGTTCGGAGACGCGGCAACCGTCGCACAGCCTCCCAAGATCGACAACGACCTCTACGTGCGCGACTACTCGCGGTGCATCCTCTGCTACAAGTGCGTCGAGGCGTGCGGCGTCGACGCCCAGAACACGTTCGCGATCGCCGTCGCCGGACGCGGGTTCGACGCGCACATCTCGACCGAGTTCGACGTCCCGCTGACGGAATCCGCGTGCGTGTACTGCGGGAACTGCATCGGCGTCTGCCCGACCGGAGCACTCATGTTCAGAAGCGAGCACGACATGCGCGAACACGGAACCTGGGACGAAACCCAGCAGACGACCGTCGACACGATCTGCCCATACTGCGGCGTGGGGTGCACTCTGGAGCTGCACGTGCAGGACAACGAGATCGTCAACGTGACCTCCCCGCTCGATCACTCGGTGACGAGCGGGCACCTGTGCATCAAAGGTCGGTTCGGCTGGCAGTTCGTCCAGAATCGACCGAGCCCATGAGGCCGATGGCGACGACGTCATCGAGCGACCATCGGCGCGAGGTCGCGGCGTGGCGCACCGCACGCCTCGCGAAGCTCACGAGCCCCGACGGGTGGCTCGCGGTCGTTGCGCTCGAGTGGCTGCATGACGGCGACAACCCGGTCGTGGTTCCCGGGAGCGACGTTCCGGTCGGGTCGATCGAGGTCGACGCGGGCGTGGCTTCCTTCCACGCGGCAGAGGGTTCGGGGCTCACGTGGGACGGCAAGGACCTGGTCGGGACGGTCGAGCTGCACGACGACGCGGGCGGCGAGCCGACGGTGCTCCGGAAGGGACCGGTGAGCTTCCACGTCATCCGCCGGTACGGGACCCTGGCTCTGCGCGTCCGGAATGGCGAAGCGGAGGCGATCCGTTCGTTCCGGGGCATCGAGCACTACCCCGTCGAACTGGGGTGGCGGATCGAGGCGCGGTTCGAGCCGTACGAGGAGGGGCGCACGGCGGAGGTGGGCACCGTGCTCGGCACGCCGGAGATCTACCCGGTGCCGGGGGCCGTGGCGTTCGCGATCGAGGGGGAGCCCTACCGGCTCGATGTGTTCCTCGAGGACGGCGAGTCCGACCTGTTCGTCGTGTTCGGCGACGAGACGAACCAGAGCGAGACGTTCGGCGGGGGGCGCTACCTCTACACGCCGCAGGCCGGGCCTGACGGGATCGTGGTTCTGGACTTCAACCGCGCGTACAACCCGCCGTGCGCGTTCACCGCGCACGTGACGTGCCCGCTGCCGCTCCCGCAGAACCGGCTGCCGGTACGGGTGGAGGCGGGCGAGAAGCGGTACGGGAGCTAGCGAACGACGACGGGGGTCCCGAGCGGGAGCCTCGAGACGAGCCAGCTGATGTCTTTGTTGAACATGCGGACGCAGCCGTGTGACGTGGCGTGTCCGATGCTCGACGGGTCGCTCGTGCCATGCAGGCCGAGACGTCCTTCGCCGCCGTCGAAGCTGAACAGGACGTTGGAATGCCCGGAGAGCGTGTACGCGAAGGGACCGACGAAGCTCGCCGGCGGCAGGCGGTAGAGCGCGTCCAAGTAGAAGGTTCCCTTCGGTGTCGGCGTCGAGGGCTTGCCGACCGCAACCGGGAAGCTGCGGACCGCTTGGCAGTCGTGGATGACGGTGAGCCGCAGACGTGACCGGTCGACGACGAGCTTCCACGTCGTCTGCGACACGCGGATCGAGGAGCTGGGGATCCACCCGACGCTTCCGTTCGGTCGAAGGGGCAGGAGCGCCAGCCACTGGTCCTGCGCTTCCTGCAGCAGGTCGAGGGTCTGATGTTTCGGGAGATGGCCGACGGCCTTGGTCAGCGTGCCGACCAGGGTCGGCGGGCAGGGATCGGCGGCCACGGGTGCGGGCGACGGGCTCGGGGAAGGGGCCGGGTCGAACGGATCGAACCACGAGGAAGATGCCGAGGGGGCGGGTACCGCGGAAGTCTGCGGAGGCTTGGCGCTTGCCTGGGCGACGAACCTCAGGAGCACCAGGCCGAGGACGACCGCCCAGGCGGCCTTGTTTCGCATCTAGACGGCGATCGGGGTGGTCACTTCCTACCCCCGATGTGCAGCTCCCACGCGCGGAAGTGAAGCTCGGACTCGGGCGGGGCGCTGTCCGCGACCTCACGCAGCCACCGGAACGCTTCCTCGCGGATCTCGCGGAGGCACGCCGGGCACGGATCGCCTGGCCGGCAGTGGCGGGCGGCGGCGTCGAGCACGTCCGACACGGCCTGGTCGATGCCTCGTCGGACGGTGGACGTGCTCTTGACTCGGTCGGGCATTGCAGGCATCTCCCTGGGCCGGGGGTCCCCCCGACGTCAAGCATCATGCCCGACGCGGGTGAGGGCTGCCCACCGCCGAACGGCCCGACCCATGGGACCGAACGGCGCATTCCACCGGGCCGAATGCCCTCAGTCCCAGACGAGCCTTCCGGCCGCGGGGCACCACGCCGTTGATCTGGGACACTAATGGTCACTCATGAGGGAACCAGCCGGTCATGTCGTCGTGGAGGAACGCGCCGAGCCGCCCGCGGAGCCAATCCGGGACGCCCCCCTCGACGACGCGCGCGAAGCCATCACCAATCGAGGCCGCGAGCGCGGGTTCGTCACATCCGACGACCTGCTGGAGATGCTCCCGGACGACGACCTTTCCCCCGAACAGATCGAGGAGTTCCTCTCCCGGCTCGAGGACCACCTCCGCGAGGAGGGCATCGAGGTCATCGAGGTGCCGGGCGAGGAGGCGGGCGACGGCGCCGGCGCGAGGCTCCCGAGCGCCAAGGAGCTGAAGACCCCGAGCTACGACCCCGTTCGGATGTACCTGAAGGACATCGGCCGAGTCTCGCTCCTCACGGCGGCCCAGGAGGTCGACCTGGCCATGCGGATCGAGGCCGGTGAGATCAGCGTCGAGGTCCAGCGCACGGCCGCTGTGACGGGGAAGATCGACCGTCGGCGATTCCGGCAGGTGGTGGAGGCCGTCGTTCGGATCCGCGAGCACCAGCTAGAGCCCGAGAAGCATCTGCGCCGCGAGGGGATCGGCCGCGAGACGGTCACCGCGAAGTTCCGGCCGAAGACCGAGCGCGAGGGCAACGACTTCCTGCGCAGGGTCGAGCTCGACCTGTACACCGCCCGGTCCAAGCTGATCGAGGCCAACCTGCGCCTGGTGGTGTCGATCTCCAAGCGCTACGTGTCGCGCGGGATGGCCTTCCTCGACCTGACGCAAGAGGGAAACCTCGGGCTCATCCGCGCGGTGGAGAAGTTCGACTACACGCGCGGGTACAAGTTCTCGACGTACGCCACGTGGTGGATCCGCCAGGCCATCACGCGGGCGATCGCCGACCAGTCACGCGTCATCCGCATCCCGGTCCACATGACGGAGTACATCAACAAGGTCACGCGGGCGCAGCGCGACCTTGTACAGGCGCTCGGGCGTGAGCCGCTTCCCGAGGAGATCGGTCGGCGCATCGACATGCCCGCGGACAAGGTGCAGGAGATTCTGGCCGTCTCCCGCGACCCGCTCTCGCTCGAGAGCCCGGTCGGCGAGGAGGAGGACGCCCACCTCGGCGACTTCATCGAGGACTCCTCGGCGGTCGAGCCGATCGACGCGGCGAGCTTCGCGATGCTGCAGGAGCAGATCCGCTCGGTCCTGCACTCGCTCTCGATCCGCGAGAAGAAGGTCGTCGAGCTCCGGTTCGGGCTCCTCGACGGTCACCCGCGGACGCTCGAGGAGGTCGGGCTCGAGTTCGGCGTCACGCGCGAACGGATCCGCCAGATCGAGTCGAAGACGCTCTCGAAGCTCCGGCACCCCTCACGCGCGCAGAAGCTCCGCGACTACCTGGAGTAGGCGCCTACCTCGGCCCCGCCCCCGCCCCGGGGCCGCCCGGCCCTCCCCTTCCCCCAAATCCACCCGGCCCACCGCGTCCGCCAGGTCCCCCTCGACCCTGACCCTGTCGGGGCGGGCGCGGGAGCTGCGGCGGCGGCTTCGGGAGCCTCGTCATGCGAGGCGCGTGTCCGGAGCGCTCGACCCTAACGGTGAGGTAGTCGTCGGCGTGCCAGCGCTCGACCTCCCGCCAGCCGGTCGAGAGGAGATAGCGCAGCCGGCCCTCGGCGCTCTTGCGCAGGCGTTCGGTGCGCGGCTCTTTCAGGTAGAGCCGCATGTGTCTGACCTCGCGGTATTCGGCCATCGCGTCCTCCTCCGGGTGTGGCCGACCAGCGTACTCGGTCGGTGGAGGACCGGACGGGCGGATCAGTCCCAGCGAGCGGGGATGCGGTGGGTCGGTGGCTCGTGGGCGTAGCAGAAGATGGGCGACGGGTTGTATCGGCTGAGTTGCGTCCCGCAGAGGCGGCAGCGGCGCCCCGCCTCGTGCTGGCGCGGGGGCTTGACGGTGATGGGCTCGATACGGGCGGTTCGCAGGGACGAGACCGTGGTGGGCATGCAATCAGTGTGGGTTGCGGGCGTGAGTCCGTCTACGGCCGCCCTGCCTAGCTTCGGCCTAGGTCGAACGGATGGGGATCGGATCGGTCGAGCCCGGGGGAAAAGCGGGGCGGGTCCCGGAGGACCCGCCCCGCCCGCTGGACCGTGGTGGCTAGAACGCCGTCCTGGGCAGGAACGACGCCCCGAGCCCAGACGCGAGGACCCGGTCGTGCCCGACGGGGATCATTCCGCCGCGAATGAGGAGCCCGTTCGAAGGCGCGACCATGAACTCGTGACAGGAGGTGATCTGTCCTTGCGTGCACGTCCCGGTCGTGGCGTTCGCCATCACCGGGTAGGCCTTGCCGGCTGAGAGCGACGTCGAGATGTAGTCACCGACCATGTAGCCCTGGTTCGTGAGCGGTAGGGACTTCAGCCCGATCGACCCCAGGATGCGGGTCACCCTCGACCACGTCGAACCGCCGTTCGTCGAGGAGACGAACCCGGCACTCAGTTTGCATGTGCTCGTGGAGCAGTTGGCCGTCGGGTAGAAGTAGTAGGTCAGCCCGAGGCGCGCGGTGGAGCCCGAGGTCGCTGGGTCGACCGCGATCCCCGGGATGAAGTGATCGACCGTGCTCGTCACTAGGTCGATCGGGATGCGAACCGGCGCGGTCCAGGTCTGGCCGTTGGTGGACGTGCTCATCAGGATGTCGTTCGAGGAGCAGCTCGCCCGGAACCGACAGTCCTGCCAGACGACGTAGACCTTGCCCGACGCGTCGATCTCGGCGGACGGCAGGCCGCCCCCGTCGCGAAGCCCGCCGTTCACGCCGTGCGTGGTGACCGAGGAGATGTTGAACGGGCCTGTGTAGCTCGACCCGCCGTTCGTCGAGATGAACGACTCGAGCCCGATCCCGCCACCGATCGGCATCACGACGGTGCCGCTCGGCTGCACGAGCGGCTGGCCTCCGATGACGCCGTTCGAGTTGCTGGGAACACCGGAGTTCGTCCACGTCTGGCCGCCGTCGGTCGAAAAGGCCATGTGCAGCTTGTTAAATGCAGCGGCGTCGTCCCACTCGACGTAGCAGTTGCCGAAGAATGGGCTCGTCGCGGTCTGGTCGCACGCGATCCATTCCTTGTCGCAGAACCCGCAGGTCTGGTTGATCGTCACGGGGTTGGCGAAGGTGATACCGCCGTCGGTCGAGCGGTTCACGAGCACACCCTTGCCCGTCGTGTTGGCGTCGATCGCGAGGCCGGTGACGAGCCACACGTTGTGCTTGGGGTCGAACGCGACCGAGGGGTCGCTGATCCGGGCCCAGGGGCCAGCCGGCGTCGCGTACACCGTCGTGCCCGGCAGGAATCCGTTCGTCCACGTGTGTCCGCTGTCGATCGACGTGGCATAGCCGATGTTGGACGCGCCACCGTCGTAGAACCGACCACTCTGGAAGACCGACATGATTGTCGAGCCCGCGGCGAAGGTGTCGGGCTCCACTTGAGTCTGGTGATAGGCCAACTGGGTGTTCGTGTAGGGATCGGTGCTCACCGTGGTGAGGGCCACGGCCGCGAACGCCGTCCCGGCCAGGCCGAACACCGCCACCATCGCCGCCGCCATGATCGCGGCGCGGCGGGCGAGGGGTTTCGTGCGAGTCGAAGCCACCTGCATACCTCCTTCGGTCGGATGGAGCGGGCGAGGGTACGGGCCGTTTGAGTGTACGGACGGCTCGGGTCGTTGGACCAGTCGAAGCCATGAATTCTCGGTCCCGGACGCAGCGGACGGGGCCCGGGATCGCTCCCGGGCCCCGTGGTTATCGCCGCAGGGCGACGTCAGACTGCGGCGACCGCAGCCGTCTCTTCGTGGAACAGCCTCCCCGGGTGCCAGGGCGTCCCCAGGGCCGGAAGGACGTACCGGTCGAGCCCA
>VAYJ01000074.1:19310-21089 GCA_005888465.1 Actinomycetota bacterium | reverse complement strand
CACGATCACGGCCGCGACCTCGTTCGGCGGGATCAGCCGTTTGAAGATGACAGGCTCGAGGTACTCCGAGGCGGGCACGCCGTAGGGCGCGTGCAGGACCCCCGGCAGCAGCGGCCCGAAGCCGGCGTGGTACTTCGCGTTGGACGCGGTGAGCGAGACGCTCCCGTACGAACGGCCGTGGAACCCGCCCACGAACGCGATGAGGTACTGGCGGCGCGTGGAGTTCCGCGCGAGCTTGATGGCGGCCTCGACCGCCTCCGTCCCGGAGTTCGTGAGGAAGGTCCGCGCGGGCCCGCCGACCGAGGTGAGCCGGTCGAGCTCCGCGCACACCTCGGCGTAGATCGGGAGGTAGAAGTCGCCGCCCGAGTAGTGTAGGAGCCGCGCCGCCTGCTCCTGGATCGCGGCGACCACCGACGGATGCGCGTGGCCCGTCGAGCACACGGCGATCCCCGCGTTGAAGTCGAGGAACACGTTGCCGTCGACGTCCTCGAGCATCGAGCCGGCCCCGCGCGACGGGGCGAACGGATACGCCCTGGGGAGCGAGGGGCTCGTGACCCGATGGTCGGCCTCGATCAGGGCCTTCGTCCGAGGTCCGGGGATCTCCGTTCGAAGCCGCGGTTCGGACATCGCGGCGAGCTCTTCGTGATCCATGCCGCCCTCGGGCGGCGCGAGGAACGAGCGAAGCTCCACTTCGGTGTCCACGCCTCAGTCCTCGATGACGGTCTGGCTCTGCTCCCGGAGGTACTGCTGCACATAGTGCTGGCCGCCGCCGGCCTTGCCGCTCGTGCCGGACCCCTTCCATCCGCCGAACGGCTGCATGCCCGGCCACGCCCCGGTGGTGGCACCGGCCCTGCGGTTCACGTAGACGACGCCCGCCTGGATCTCGTCGAGGAACCGCTGCTGCTCGGCCTTGTCCTCGGAGTAGAAGCCGGCGGTGAGCCCGTACTCAGTGTCGTTCGCGAGCTTCAGCGCCTCGTCGAGCGAGTCCACGGGAGCGACGGCGACGAACGGGACGAACAGCTCCTCCTTCCACACGCGATGCCGGAGCGGTGCGGCGACGACGGTGGGCTCGACGAAGTTGCCGCGCGCGAGGTCGCCCTCGGTGATCCGGTCGCCGCCCGCGAGGACCTCGCCGCCCTCCGCCTGCACGTCCTGGACGGCGCGTTGGTGCGTCTCAACGGCCTTCGTGTTGATGACGGGGCCCATGTAGACATCGCGGCGAAGCGGGTTCCCGACCTGCAGCTTCGCCGTCTTCTCGAGCAGCTTCTGGACGAAGCCGTCGTACGCGGGCCGCTCGACGTACACGCGCGAGCATGCGGAGCACTTCTGCCCGCCGAAGCCGAACGCCGAGCGCATCACGCCGTCGGTCGCCTTGTCGAGGTCGGCCCTCGCCGTCACGATCGTCGGGTTCTTGCCGCCCATCTCACAGATCGCGGGCTTGGGGTAGTCCTTCGCGAAGTGGTGGTAGATCTCCATGCCCACCGCATAGCTGCCGGTGAACGTGAGGCCGTCGACCTCGGGATTGTTGTATAGCTCGTCCCCCACGGTGCTCCCCGGGCCGGTGACGATGTGGAAGGCCTGCTTCGGCACCCCGCCGTCCGTCAGGGCCTCCCAGAGCTTGAGCGCCGTGAAGTACCCCTGGTGCGAGGGCTTCAGCACGACCGTGTTCCCCGCAACCAGTGCGCCGCCGGCTGGTCCGCCCGCGAGGGCCATCGGGAAGTTGAACGGGCTGATGACGGCCCAGACGCCGTACGGCTTGAGGACGCTCCGGTTGTGCTC
>VAYJ01000074.1:18728-19263 GCA_005888465.1 Actinomycetota bacterium | reverse complement strand
TCCTCGACGTCACCCAGCGCCTCCAGCCGGTTCTTCCCGACCTCGATCGCCATGAGCGCGGCGAGCTCGTACACGCGGTCGGAGATGACGTCGGCCGCCTGCCGCATGATCCGCACGCGTTCCTTCCACGGGGCGCCGCCCCACGTCGGCGCGTACGCCTTCGCCGAGGCGATCGCGTCCTTCGCGTCCTGGCGGGTCGCGCGCGCGAACTCGCCGATCACGATGTTGTGGTCGATGGGGGAGCGCTCCTCGTCGGTCCCCTCGCCCCAACGCTCCTCGCCGTTCACGTAGAACGGATGCTTCTGGCCGAGCCACGAGCGGGCCACCTCGACGCCGTGCTCGTAGGCGGCGTGCAACTCCTCGTTGTCTGCCGACATCGTCGCGTAGGTGATGCGGATCCTCGTCTGCGCCATGGTTCGTCCCCTCCGGTGCCTGGAGCCCCAATCCTAGCCGGGGGGCCTTCGCGGTGGCATCCGGGCATCCGAGCGCCATCCCCCGGGTACCCTTGCTCGCATGGGAGCGATCCCTCAGGCGC
>VAYJ01000074.1:0-18695 GCA_005888465.1 Actinomycetota bacterium | reverse complement strand
TGGCGCCGGTTCCTGGTCTCGCGGCTGGACGTCGGCCCGGCGGCGAACGTGCTCGACGTGGCCACCGGGACCGCGATGGTCGCCCGGGAGGTGGTGGCGGCGACCGGCGCGGGCGTGGTCGGCCTCGATCTCTCCCCCGACATGCTCCGCCGGGGTGTCGCGGAGACGGCCGCGGCGGGGATGGGCGACCGGGTGCGGTTCCTGCAGGGCGACGGGCAGCGGCTGCCGTTCGCCGACGGGACCTTCGATGCCCTCGCGTTCACCTATCTGCTGCGCTACGTCGACGATCCTGCGGCGACGCTCGCGGAGCTCGTCCGCGTGGTGCGGCCGGGGGGCACCGTTGCGGGGCTGGAGTTCCACGTCCCGAAGCCGCCCTGGTCGTGGGCATGGTGGTGCTACACGCGGCTCGCGATGCCGGTCGTAGGCCGTGCGGTGTCGGCGGAGTGGTACGAGGTCGGGCGGTTCCTCGGGCCCAACATCTCCCGGTTCTACGATCATCACCCCCTGCTCGAACAGCTCACGATGTGGCGGTCGGCCGGTGTCCCGGACGTGCAGGCGCAGATCATGAGCCTGGGCGGCGGCGTGGTGCTCTGGGGGAGGCGCGCGGGTGGCGCATGAGGAGCGGCCCGCGTTCTACGCGCTTCGGCCCGGCGGGTCGCGCGACTACCTCACGTTGCTGCATCCCCCTTATACGTTGTGGCACCTGTCGTACGTGGCGATCGGCGCCGCCACGGCGCCCGCGGTGAGGGAGGCGCGGCTCTGGGCGAGCCTCCTCGCCTTCTTCTTGGGCGTGGGCCTCTCCGCGCATGCGCTGGACGAGCTGAAAGGGCGGCCGCTCGCCACGTCCATCCCCGATCGGATCCTCCGCGCCGTCGCGGCGGTGGGGCTCCTCGGAGCCATCGCGCTCGGGGTCGCCGGCGCGGTCGTCGTGTCGTGGTGGCTGCTCGCGTTCGTCGTGTTCGGGACGTTCATCGTCCTCGCGTACAACCTGGAGCTCCTCGGCGGGCGATTCCATTCGGACGCGTGGTTCGCGCTCGCGTGGGGCGCGTTCCCCGCCCTCACCGGGGCGTTCGCCCAAACCGGCACCGTCCGGTGGCCCACGCTGCTCGTCGCGCTCGCGTGCCTGTTCCTCTCCGCCGCGCAGCGGCGGCTCTCGACGCCGGTCCGGCGCCTGCGCCGGCAGGTCGCGTTCCTTGACGGACGGATGGTGATGCGCGACGGAACCGAGATCCCGCTTGAGGACGCGCATCTCCGGCAAGCTCCGGAATCGGCCCTTCGCGCGCTCTCGGCTGCGATGGTGCTGCTCGCCGTGGGACTGGTCGCCGCCCGGCTCGTCTAAGCTTCGCCCTCGATGCCGCTTCGAGGGATCGCCGACCTGCTGCTGACGGGCGGATCGGTCTTCGCCC
Source organism: Actinomycetota bacterium (assembly GCA_005888465.1). Lineage (GTDB taxonomy): Bacteria > Actinomycetota > UBA4738 > UBA4738 > UBA4738 > AC-55. The sequence goes on along the minus strand of VAYJ01000074.1, from coordinate 17,289 downwards.
CCGGCCTCCCAGCAGGAGCCGACGCCGCGGTCGCGGTGGCCGGTTCGCGGATCCTCGCCGTCGGCCCGCCTGACCGGATGGTCGAGCTGGTCAACTCGGACACGCGCGTGATCGAGATCGAGGGGCTCGTCGTCCCCGGGTTCCAGGATGCGCACATCCATCCGCCGTGGGGTGGGCTCTCGGAGCTGCGATGCGCGCTCTACGACCTCTCGACCGAGGCGGAGTACCTGCGCGCGATCGCCGCCTACGCGGCCGAGCATCCAGAGGCGGCCTGGATCGAGGGCGGCGGGTGGCGCATGCCGGCGTTCCCCCGCGGGATCGCCCGGAAGGAGCCGCTGGACGAGATCGTTCGCGACCGGCCGGTGTTCCTGGAGAACCGCGACGGCCACGGAGCATGGGTGAACTCGCGCGCGCTCGCCGCGGCGGGGATCGAGCGCGACACGCCGGACCCGCCGGATGGGCGCATCGAGCGCGACGCGCGCGGCGAGCCGGTCGGCACCCTGCACGAGGGCGCGATGGAGCTCGTCGAGCGACTGATCCCCCCGCCGACCCAAGCGGAACTTGAAGAGGGGATCCTTCGCGCGCAGCGCCGACTGCACGCGCTCGGGATCACCGCGTGGCAGGACGCGTGGGTGACCGAAGAGACGCTCCCCGCATACCGAGCGCTCGCGGAAGGCGGCGAGCTGACCGCGCGCGTGGTCGCGTCGCTCTGGTGGGATCGAACGCAAGGGCTCGAGCAGGTCGACGAGCTGGTCGAGCGGCGGCGGTGGGGGACGGTCGGGCGCGTCGACGCCGGCACGGTGAAGATCATGCAGGACGGCGTCTGCGAGAACTTCACGGCCGCGATGCTCGAGCCCTACCTGACCGACGGCGGCGGCTCGGGGATCAGCTTCGTCGAACCCGGACTGCTCGACCAGGCCGTGACGCGACTGGATGGGCTCGGGTTCCAGGTGCACTTCCACGCGATCGGGGACCGGGCCGTCCGTGAGGCGCTGGATGCCATCGAGCACGCCGGCGCGACGAACGGCCCCCGGGACGCCCGCCACCACATCGCACACATCCAGGTCGTCCATCCCGACGACGTCCCGCGGTTCGCGGCACTCGGGGTCGTGGCGAACGGCCAGCCGCTCTGGGCGTGTCACGAGGCGCAGATGGACGAGCTCACGATCCCGTTCCTCGGGCCCGAGCGCTCGACCCACCAGTACCCGTTCGCGAGCCTGCTTGCGGCCGGCGCGCGCCTCGCGTTCGGCAGCGACTGGACGGTCAGCTCGGCGAACCCGCTCCTCGAGATGGAGGTGGCCGTCCGGCGGGTCGCGCCGGAGACGCGCGACGCGGATCCCTTCCTGGCAGAGCAGCGGATCTCGCTCACCGACGCGCTCACGGCGTTCACGGCTGGCTCGGCGTTCGTCAACCGGCTCGACGAGACCGGCACGATCGAACCGGGGAAGCTCGCCGACCTCGCGGTGATCGACCGGGATCCGTTCGCGCCCGGCGCGGGTCCGATCGGCGACGCGAAGGTCGTGATGACGCTCGTGGACGGCCAGGTTGTGTTCGACGCCGACTAGGCGTCGTGACGGTAGTACTCGAAGGCCGACATCGGCCGCTCGAAATCCACCCGCCATTCGATTCCGTCGTCGGTCTCCGGCAGTTTGCCGAGCGCACGGGCCATCTCGCGCACGTGTGAGGCGACGGAGCCGCAGCAGGAACCGATGTAGCGCACACCAAGCTCGCGCGCCGCAAGCGCGTAGTCGGCCATCTCCTGCCTGGAGAGCTGCAGGGGGTCCAGCCCGAACGGAAACTCCGGCAAGGACGTGAAGTCCGGTGACTCGGCCGGCGTTCGGTAGGCGACCGGCTGACATGCGACCGGCACTCCGGGGACCGCCTCGAGCACTTCGCGCATGAGCGGGAGCGTGTGCGCGGGGTTGCGCAGGCAGTTGACGCCGACCACGTTGGCGCCCGCGTCGACCAAGCGCGCCGCGCACTCGCCAGGTCCCGGACCCTCATACGCGTGCGGATCCTTCTCGAACGACATCGTGACCATCACCGGCAGGCCGGTCTGCGTCGCGCGCTCCGCGCAGATCATCGCCTCGCCCAGCCACGTGAACGTCTCGCCGATCACCAGGTCGATGCCGGCCTCCATCTGAACCTCGAGCTGCCGGTCGAAAAGGGCCCGCACGTGGTCGGCCGACCCTGGATCCTTCGGGTCGTACCCCCAGGTGAGCGAGAGGTTGCCGGCGACCAGGGCCTCACTGCCCGACGCCGCCTCCCGCGCGCATGAGACGGCGGCGCGGTTGATGTCGTCGACGCGGCCTCCGAGGCCGACCGTCGCGAGCTTGTCCTCGCTCGCGTAGAACGTGAGCGCCTGCAGGACCTCGGCGCCGGCGCGCAGGAACTCGCGATGCAGCTCCACAAGTGCCTCGGGGTGGGTGAGGCTCACCTCGGGCGTGAACGGACCGCCGTGGACGTACCCGCGCTTCTCCAGCTCGAGCAGATACCCGCCGTCTCCGAGGACGACGCCGTTCTGCAGACGTTCGCGCAAGCCCTCCGCCATGCGGGCTCGAATCCTAGCGGCTTTAGATCATCCAGCTCGTCGGCGGGTCGTCCAGCTGCAGGATCGGGCGGTCGATGCGGAAGGGCGAGAGGTCGAGGTCGGTCGCGCCGTCGGTCGCCAGGTCGTCGAGCGCGCGGCCGATCAGCGCCGCGAACTTGAACGCGTGGGCCGCACCCAGCGCGACGAGAACCTCGGGGTGGCCCGGCACGACGTCGATCACGAAGTCGCGGTCGGGCGTGAGTGTGTAGAGGCAGGTCTTCGTCTCGATGATGGGACCGAGCGCCGACGGGAGGTGCCGGTTCACAAACGTGGTGACGCGCGCGAGGTTGTCGGGGTCGGGCTCGAACGTGCGCGTGGATGGCGTGACGGGGAGACCGCCGCAGTCCTGTGCGACCTTGGGTCCGGGGTGGCCGTAGGCGGGAAAGCCGTAGAAGCTGGGCTCATCCATCCAGATCCAGATGGGGAATCGCTCCGTAGCGAAGTCGTCGGCGTGGGGCGCGGCGAAGTACGTGACCTGTTCCTGGGTGGTGGTGAGCGGCAGGTGCACGCCCAAGTTCGACAGCAGGTCGTTTGTCCACGCGTCAGCAGTGAGGATGAGTCGGTGGGTTCGGAATCGAGCGTCGGGCGCTTCGACCTCGACCTCGCCGGTTGACGCATGGATGGCCGTGACGGGGGAGTTCGGACGAAGGACGGCGCCGAGCTCGGTGGCGAGGCGCCGGTGCGCCTCGTTGCAGCGGGCCGCGGGCGCGATGCCCGCGTCTTCCTGGAAGATCGCGAGCGTGTCGTCGTCGAGCGACCACTGGGGCCAGCTGCGCATCACCTCGGCGGCATCCAGCCGCTCGAACGGGACCTGTTCGGCCGTCAGACTCTCGGTGTAGTCGGTCATCGGGATGGCGGCGTCGGCCGGCCACAGGTCGAGCCCGCCGGTTCGAACGATCAGCGGCTCGCCCGCGTCGCGTTCGATCTCGGCCCACGCTTCGTACGCGCGTTTGGCGAGCCGGACGTAGCCGGGCGTGTGATAGGAGAGCCGGATGATACGCGAGTGATCCTGCGACGCGCCCCGATCGTGCCCGAGCTCGAACTGCTCGAGCCCGAGGACCGAGCCGCGCGCGGCGAGCCGGCAGGCGGCGGCGCTGCCGAGCGCGCCCAGGCCCACCACGATCGCGTCGAACTCCTCCACGGCGCGCGCAGTCTATCGGGCACCGGCTAGCATTCGGGCCGTGCCGGAGCGCAACGTCTGGATCCCCATGTCCGACGGCGTGCGCTTGGCCGCGACCCTCTTCCTGCCCGAGGGCGGCGGCCCGTCGCCGGTTATCGTCGAGGCGAACCCCTACCGCAAGGACGATCTCACCCAGTCCTATTGGCCGGAGTACCGGCGACTGCGCGACGAGGGCGGCTTCGCCGTCGCGCGCATCGACGTGCGAGGCACCGGGTCGTCCGAAGGCGCGGCGACCGACGAGTACCCGGTGCAGGAGCAGGACGACCTGAGCGAGGCGATCGCGTGGCTCGCGGCGCAGGACTGGTGCTCGGGCTCGGTGGGCATGTACGGCTATTCGTATTCGGGCTTCAACGCGATCCAGGTGGCGATGCGACGCCCGCCCGCGCTACAGGCGATCGTGCCGATCTACGCGACCGACGATCGCTACACGGACGACACGATGTATTACGGCGGCGCGCGGCGCGGGCTGGACTTCACGGATTACCCGAGCTACATGGTCGCGCTCACCGCCCTTCCGCCGTGGCCGAGCCTGGCGGGCGAGGGCTGGCGCGACCGGTGGCGTGAGCGGGTCGAATCGTTGGAGCCGTGGTTGCTGCGATGGCTGGAGGAGCAGCGCGACGGACCGTACTGGCGCCACGGGTCGCTCCGGCCAGCCTACGATGCCATCGGCTGCGCGACGATGATCGTCGCCGGGTGGGCGGACGGGTACCGCAACGCGACCTTCCGGATGTTCGAGGCGCTCGGCGGGCCGCGTCGCTTGCTGATCGGGCCGTGGAGCCACGCGTCGACAGAGACGTGTCTCCCCGGTCCGCATATCGACCTGGTGCGGGAGATGATCCGGTGGTTCGATCGCTGGCTCCGCGACGGTGATGGCGGTGGGATCGACGAGGAGCCGCCGATCGCCGTGTTCATCCGGCGCTCGACGAAGCCGGCCCCGGACCTCCCGGAGATGCGCGGCGAATGGCGCTACGAGCCCGCGTGGCCGCCCGAGCGCGCTCGGGAGCTTCGTCTCGAGCTCCCTGGGGATGACGAGGACACGCTGGAGGTCCGCGGCGACGTGGGCGTGACGGGGTCAATCTCCTGCGCGGGCCACCTTCCGTTCGGCCAGCCATGGGACCAGCGCGAGGATGAGGCATTCTCGCTCGTCTACGACTGGCAGGTGGAAGGGGACGAGCTTGAGATCCTCGGGTACCCGCGGGCGGACCTCCGGGTACGTTCGTCGGCGCCGGTCGCGTTCGTCTCCGCGAAGCTCTGCGACGTGTTCCCGGACGGCACGTCGGCGCTCGTCAGCCGCGGCTTCCTCAACCTCACGCGCCGCGCTTCGCATACCGAGCCCGAGCCGCTCGAGCCGGGCCGAACGTACGACGTGTCGATCGAGCTCGACGCGACGTCGTGGGTCTTCGAGGCCGGGCACCGGATCCGGCTGGACGTCGCCGGCACCGACTGGCCGAACGCCTGGCCACCCCCCGAATCCCTGACCCTCACCCTGCTACGCCATGGGTCGACCGTGATCCTTCCCCAGCTCGTCGGGCCGTCGCCGGTTGCGCGAACGCCGCAGCTTCCGCTGCCGTCGCCGTCGGGCGAGGTTCGGGGTACCACCGAGGAGGAGCAGCACGCGACGTGGCGGGTGGAACGCGACCTCATCGCCGGCGAGACGCGCGTGATCGAGGGGCACGCCTCCGACGACGTGGTGGAGACGGGCGTTCGTTCGAGCGAACGGTATGAGGGCGCGACTCGGGTCTCCACCTCGGACCCGGGCGCAGCGTGGGCCGAGGGTCACGCGTCGTTCACGCTCGAATGGCCGGAGGCGACCGTCGGCACGCAAGTGCGCACCCGGCTGGAGAGCGACCGCGACACCTGGCACGTCACGGTCGAGCTCGAGGTGACCGAGGACGGCGTGCCGCGGTGGACTCGCCGGTGGGATCGGCGCCTCCCGCGCGACCTGGCCTGATCCGGCCTGCTAGGCGAGGTGGCAGGCCGCCTCGTGTCCGGCTGCCAGTTCTCGGAGCATCGGGTCCTCGCCGCGGCAGCGCTCCTCCATCCCGCGCTCGCGGGCCCGTCCCGACGCGACCTCGGGGCATCGCGGGTGGAACCGGCAGCCCGTCGGCACGTGCACCGGGTTCGGGGCCTCGCCCTTCAGGATCTCGGGCGTGGTCCGGTCGCGCGGATCGCGCTTCGGGACCACGGTGATGAGCGCGCGTGTGTACGGGTGGCGCGGGTCCTGGACGACCGCCTGCGCGGGACCTTCTTCGACGATCCGGCCGAGATACATGACCGCGATGCGGTCGGCGAAACGGGCAGCCGTCGAGAGGTCGTGCGTGATCATGAGGATCCCGAGGCCGCTTCGGCGCAGCGAATCGAGCAGCGTGAGGATCTCGGCCCGCACGGAGACGTCGAGCATCGACACCGGTTCGTCGGCGACCAGGAGCTCGGGCTCCAGCACCAACGCCGTCGCGATCGCCACGCGCTGGCGCTGGCCACCCGAAAGTTCGTGCGGAAACCGGTCCAGGAACAGATCGGCCGGCGCGAGCCCCGCTCGCTCGAGCGCCCGCGTGACGCGTTCGGAACGCTCGTGCGACGAACCGAGGTGGTGGACGAGGAGCGGCTCCTCGACCGTCTGGCGAACCCGGAAGCGCGGGTCGAGCGAGTCGTAGGGGTCCTGGTAGATGAGCTGCATCCGCCGCCGCAGCGGACGCAGCTCGCGGTGCCGGAGGTGGGTGATGTCCTCGCCCCGGAACCGGACCGTTCCCGAAACCGGGTCGACCAGGCGCATGACGGTCTGGGCGGTGGTGGTCTTCCCGCATCCCGATTCGCCGACGAGCGCCAGCATCTCTCCGGCGCCGACGGTGAACGACACGCCCTCGACCGCGTGGGCGACCTCCTTCGGACGCCGCGCGAGCGCGCCGACGATTCCGCGGGGCACGGGGTAGCGCGTGACCAGGTCCTGGACCTCGAGGAGCAGCGGCGCGGTGATCACGACGCGGAGCGCATCGCCGGGTCGTTCAAGTGGCATCGCGCGCCGTGCCCGGGCGCGACCGGCAGCGTCCGAGGCACGACGGACGGGCAGGGTTCGAAGGCCATGTCGCAGCGCGGCGCGAAGGCACACCCCAAGACCTCGCGGTCGAGCCTGGGCGGGGTGCCGGGGATCGAGATCACCTCGCCGCGGCCGTAGAGGTCGGGGGTCGCGGAGAACAGCAGCCGGGTATACGGGTGCCGCGGCGTATGGAAGAGGTCCTCGGTCGGGCCGGACTCCACGATCTTGCCCGCGTACATCACGGCCGCCCGGTCACAGGTCTGGGCGACGATCGGCAGGTCATGGGTCACCAGGATCAGCGAGAGGCCAAGCTCGCGCGTCAGCCCGGTGAGCAGCTCCAGCACCTGCGCCTGGATCATGACGTCGAGCGCCGTCGTCGGCTCGTCCGCCAGGAGCACTTTCGGGCCGCACGCGAGCGCCATCGCGATCGCCGCGCGCTGGCGCATCCCACCGGAGAACTCGTGCGGGTACCGCGACGCCTGCCGGGCGGAGATGCCGACCAGCTCGAGCAGGTCGCCGGCCCGGACGCGCGCGGCGCGCCCCTCCGCGATCTCGTGCAGCTCCATCGGCTCGACGATCTGATCGACGATCCGCCGGACGGGATTGAACGCGTTCATCGCCCCCTGGAACACCATGGCGATGTCCCGCCACCGGTGGGGCCGGACGCTGTCCTCGCCCGCCTCGTACATATCCATCCCGTTCAGGAGGACGTGGCCCGCCGCGCTCGCCGAGGGAGGGAGCAGCCCCATGATCGCGAGGATCGCCGTGGTTTTCCCGCAGCCCGACTCGCCGACAAGGCCCATCCGCTCGCCCGGCCCCAGGTCGAAGTCGATGCCCTGGACCGCGTGCAGCTCCCGGCCGCCGGCCAGGTCGAACCAGACGTGGAGGCCCTGGACCTCGAGGAGCGGGCCGGAGCCGTTCATTCGACGTCCGCAGGGATCGACCGAAGCCGGAACCGCCGGACCGAGAGGTGGCCGACCCGAAGGCGCGGGTTGAGCGCGTCCTCCATCGACTGCCCCACCATCGTGCACGCGAGGACAACCAGCGTGACGCACACACCGGGCGCGACGATCGCCCACCACGCGCCGTTCAGCGTCGCGTCGCCCCTGAACGAGTTCTCGATGAGCTTGCCCCAGGAGATCAGGCTCGGGTCGCCGAGCCCGAGGAACGTGATGTACGTCTCAGCGAAGATCGCCACGGCGACCATGAGCACGGTGTTCGCGATGAGGAGTGGCGCGACCTGGGGCAGGATATGGCGCCCGATCAGCCGAGAGTTCCCGGCGCCGACCGCGCGAACCCGTTTCACGTACGTTCGCTCGCGAACGCTCTTGACCTGGGCGCGGACCAGCCGGGCCGTGCTTGTCCAGTAGATGGCCCCGATGATGATGATGATGTTCAGCAAGTGCCGGCCGAAGAGCGCTGCCACGATGATCATGAGCGGGATGTCGGGGATCACCAGGACGTAGTCGGTGATCCGCATCAGGATCGAATCGATCCGTCCGCCGAAGAACCCTGAGAGCAATCCAACGGCGCCGCCGATCAGGATCGCGACGAGCGCCGCCGCGAACCCGACGATGAGCGACACGCGCGAGCCCGCGATGAGCAGGGAGAGCATGTCGGCGCCTGCGTCGTCGGTGCCCAGGAGGTGGTGGGAGGAGGGCGGCGCGTAGATCGCGCCACTCTTGACGTTCGGATTGAACGGCTCCAAGCGCGACGCGAAGATCGCGACGAGGACGAAGAACAGAAGCATGGCGAGCCCGATGACCGTGGCCGGCCGGCGTATCGCGGGCGAGCGGAGGAACCGGAAGCGAGGCTGAGTCACGGTCGCGGGGATCGCGACGGCCGCATCCTGATGGGAGGCGGTGGGGGGCGTCGGGTTCACTGATCCACCACACGCGGGTCGAGTTTCACGTAGAGCAGGTCGGCGACCAGGTTGAACACGATCACGGAGAGGGTGAGCAGCAGGAAGATCGCCTGGAGCACCGGCCAGTCCCGCTGGTCGATCGCCTCCACCGTGGCGAGCCCGATGCCCGGATACGAGAAGACGTACTCGACCGTGATGGCGCCGGCGATGATGGTGCCGAGCGAGAGGGCGACCAGCGTGATGATCGGCAGGAGCGCGTTTCGGAAGCCGTGGGCCCAGACGATGGGGAGATTCCGGAGCCCCTTGGCGCGGGCCGTGAGCACGTAGTCCTCACCGAGCGTCTCCAGCATAGCCGAGCGTGTGATGAGCGCATACTCGCCGTAGAGCGAGAGCCCGAGGGTGATCGACGGCAAGGCCATGTGGCGAAGCCGGTCGACGATCACCGCCCACGTCGACGCGTGGGTCAACAGGCCGAGCGTCGGGTCCCGGATGCCGGATGTGGGCAGGTGGATCGCGCCGGCCACGAAGAACACCATCAGCAGCCCGAGCCACTGCGTCGGCATCGAGTAAAACCCGAGCGCGGTGTAGAGGCCCGTCTTGTCGAGCAGCGTGTCGCGCCTCCAGGCGGACGTCACCCCGACCAAGATGCCGATCACGATCGAGAACAGGGTCCCCAGGATGACCATCGGCATCGTGTTGGCGATCGGGACCCAGAGCTCGCCTAGAACGGGTTGCTCGGTTCGAAGCGAGCTCCCCATGTTCCCGTGCAGGAGCCCCTCGACGTACAGCCAATACTGGGCGACGAGTGGCTTGTCGAGCCCGAGCTCGCGCCGCTCCGCCTCCTTGAACTGCTGCGTGCACGCCCGGCAGCGCAGAGCGCTCACCGCGTCGCCCGGCACGGCACGGAACAACACGAAGTTCAGCGTGACCGCGACGAAGACCGTGACGACCGCGAACAGGACCCGCTTGATGACGTAGTCGGCCGATCGCACGCGCTCAGCCTCCCGCCGACGCCTGTCCGTTTATCCCGTCTGGTGCACCGCCGTGTAGTACGTCTTCGCGTAGGCGTTCAGGTCCGCGTCGATCCCTATCCAGGTCTTCGAGTGGGCGTCGATGTACTGCTCGTTGATGAGCTGCGTGTAGAGCCAGTTGTCGTAGATCATCTGCTGCATCTGGTAGACGATCTGCTTGCGCGCCTCGGGGTCGACGGTCGCGCCCTGCTGATCGTAGAGCTTGTCGTAGGCCGGGTTGTCCCATCCGGTGTCGCTCCACGAGCACCACTGGCCCTTCGTCACGACCGAGAGCATGAAGTCCGGATCGATGTAGCCGGCCCAGTCCCACATGGCGATGTCGAAGTGCGCGTAGCCCGTCGAGGTCGACGCGTCGCAGTTGTCGTCGGTCTCGAGCGCGTACGAGGCCGTCGAGTCCCCGCCGACCTTCTGTGTGACCTTCACGCCGGCTGCGGCGAACCCCTGCTTCACGATGTCGAACTCACGGTCGACGTTGAAGTCCGTGGTGGTCGGCGTGACGATCTCGTAGGACATCGGGTGCGCCGGCTGCGCGTACTGGCCCGTGGTCGCCGGCACCACGCGGATGCCGTCGGAGCCCTTCGTGTAGCCCAACTGGTCGAGGGTTGCGTTGCCCCCGGCGCAGTCGTGCTGAAGCGGTCCGAGGTTGGGGTTCTCGAGGGGGGAGATGTCCCCGACCAGGCTCTCCACCTTCGACGCGTACCCGCTGAAGACCACGCTGATGATCTGGTCGCGGTCCACGCACATGGAGAGCGCCTTCTTCACCTGGGGGTCCAGGAGCTCACGGTTCTTCAGCTTGCGCGGGTTCGAGTTCCAGGTGATGTTCGTGGTCTCCGAGCCGGGCACCTTGTCGATCACGATGCTCGTGTCCTTGGTGAGCGGGTTGACCGCGTTGAAGGGAACCTGGTCGACCCAGTCCAGCTGCCCGTGCTCGAGGTCGGCGATCATCGAATCGGAGTTGGTGTAGTAGGTGAGGGTCACGGCCTCGGCGTACGACTTCGGCCCATAGAAGTTCGGGTTCGGGATGAATTCCGTTGTGCCCTTCTTCTCATACTGCTTCACCGAATACGCCCCGCCGACCACCATCGGAAGGTGCTGCTCCGGGTGGAACGTCTTGAGGTCGTGGCCGTTGGTCCCGATCAGCGGCTCCCACACGTGGCGCGGAAGGATCCAGAGCTGCTCGAGCTGGGCCAGGGCATTGCCGACCGGCGCGTCGTAGTGGATGACGAGCGTCGAGGCATCGGACGCGTCGGCGCTCTTCACGTGGGTGAGCGCCGAGGCCATCTCCGCCGTTGGCCCATTCTGATACTTGACGGTGGTGTTGATCGTCCAGGCCGCGTCGTCCGCGGTCAGCGCTTGCCCGTCGGACCACTTCGCGTTGGGCTTGAGCTTGAACGTAAGGTCCTTGCCATCGGTTGAGGTCGACCAAGAGTCCGCAAAGTCCCCGACGATCGTGAAGCCGTCCGGCCCGTGCGCGTACTGCACGAGCTGCGGATAGATCATGATCATCGCGTTGGTCGCCTGGGTCTCGATGTAGTTGTAGGGATTCAGCGAATCGATGGCGCTGGTCGTGCCGATTCGAAGGATGCCCCCCTTCTTCACGGCGGCGCTCCCCGAGGACGACGGCGTCGTCACAGCCTTCTTCCCGGAGCATCCCGCGGCGAGCACCGCGAGCGCGACCACCATCGTCGCCATCCGCATCGGTCGGATCATGATGCCTCCTCCTCCGTTCCCTCCAGCGCAGGCTGGTCGATGGTGAGCGTTCGTCGGTCCGCGTCGAGCGTCGCCGTGACCCCCAGCGGGAGCGCGGCCAGGTGCTTTCCGTGGCCTAAGGGGAGTTTGTACAACACTGGCACCCCGAGCGGTTCCAGTCGTTCCTCGAGCACGTCCTCCAGGGACTTCGTCCGAGGCCATTCGGGCCTGTCCTCACGCCACTCGCATTTCTCGAGGTCGCCCACGACGACGCCCCGCACGCCGTCCAGCTTCCCCGCGTGCCCGAGCTGCGTGAGCATCCCGTCGATGTACCAGGCCGGAGCATCGTAGTCCTCGAAGAACAGGATCGCCCCGTCCAGTTCGATCTCCCACGGCGTGCCCATCGTCTGCAGCAGGAGCCAGAGGCATCCGCCGATGATGGGGGCCGTCACGCGGCCGCCCCGGATCGGCCGGGTGTAGGGGTCGTCGGGGTCCTTCGGGACCTCGCCGGTGGTGGCGCCGGAGAGCACTGCCACCAGCCGTTCCTTGCTGAACGCGGTGACGTCCTTGTCGCCGACCCCCGCGAGCCCATTCGCGTAGAAGGTGGCGAGCCCCGCGCGCTGGCGGATGGCGACGTGCAGCGCGGTGATGTCGGAGAAGCCGCAGAACGGCTTCGGGTTCGCGGCGATCACGTCGAAATCGAGGAACGGGATCGTCTGTGCGGAGCCGTACCCGCCCTGCAGGCACTGGATCGCGTCGACCTCGGGGTCGGCGAACATCGCCATGAGATCGCGCGCCCGCGTCTTCGGGTCGCCGGCGACGTAGTCGTCGCGGTCGAAGATGCCCTCGCCGAGCTTCACGCGATACCCCCGAGCCTCCCACCACTCGACGCCTCGGAAGATCGCCGATCGGTTCTCGGCCGGGCTCGCCGGCGCGGGCACGCCGATCGTCCCGCCGGAGGGGAGCGGGCGACCGAACCGGGTGGCCGCGATCACGGGAGCCGCTCCACGGGGTCACGGCGTTCTCCTAGGGGCTTCGCGCGAAGCTCGCGCACGTAGCTCACGCATTCCTCGACGGCCGCGTCCAAGAGCGCGCGCCCCTTCTCGGCGGTGGCGAGCGTCGGTGACCCCTGCACGCCCGTTCGGCTGAACGACGACCACCACGGCATCAGGTGCAGCGAGCCGTCGGCCCAGTCGAACCACGCGTGCTCGCCGGCGGGGTAGGACTGCTCGTCGACCGCGCGGTCCATCGCGACCGCGTCGGGGTCGATCGCGAGGTAGATCGAGGTCTCCAGCTCGCACGCGTGCGCCATCCCTCCGATCGTGGACTCCCGTACGCGCGCAACCGCGGCCAACCCTTCCGGGCTCGTGAGGTAGAAGGCCGCCGCCGCGAGCGTTCCCGGTGCCTGGACGTTCACCAGGCGCGCGGCCATCTCCACCAGGTTCTGGTTCGAGCCGTGTCCGTTCAGGTAGAGCATCCGGCGGAAGCCGTGGTGGGCGAGCGAGAGGCCCACGTCGGCGCAGTACCGCGTGAACGTGTCCCAGCCGATCGAGATCGGGCCGGGGAAGTCCATGTGGTGCGGGTCGTAGCCGTGGGGGATCGGCGGCAGGAGCACCACGTCGTCGGAAGCCGCCTGCGCCGCGCGGGAGCAGATCTCCGAGATGATCCGCAGGTCGGCGTCGAGCGGGAGGTGCGGCCCGTGGTCCTCGAGTGTGCCGACCGGGATGAGGGCCACGCGATTCTCGCCGGCGGCGCGGCGAACCTCCGGCCAGGTCAACCGCTCGTAGCGAAGGGGCGTCGTCCACACGTTCACATCACCCCTGACAGGTCGATCTCCTCGAACGGATGCGTGCACGGGGGGCCGGCGGCCACCCACATCCGCCGCGATTCGACATGACACACCATCGAGAACAGCACCGCCTCCGCGTCGTCGTCGTCGCCCTCGGCGGGATGCAGGCAGATCGGCTGTGGCGCCGACTCGTGGTCGCGGAGCACGTCCATCGCCTCGGGGGGCGTGGCTGGCCGGCGCTCCTCGAGCAGCGTGATCAGCCGGTCGTAGCGCGCCTGGCTTCCCCCCGACGGCTCGGGAGCGAGCGTCGCAAGGTCGGGGTCGAGGTAGTGATTCGTGTGGGGCCCCGGCCCCTCGAGCACCGAGGAGCGCTTGGCGGTGGTCTCGACCATGAAGGCCTCGCCGCCCTCGAATGCGAACACGTGCGCGTAGCCGCCGGCCCGCCCGGGCGCACCGGCCCGGCGGACGGCGTCGAGCCGCTCGGACGCGGCCAGTGCGTGGCGAGAGACGAGCACCCGCGGGACGCCTACGCCGTCGTCGTTGGCCACGAGCGATTGAATCGCCTGGGAGCCGCCGTGCTCGTTCAACCCGACCGAGGGGAGGCAGCAGACGACGGTGGGCGAGACGACGGCCGGCTCGCCCGCGCCCGGCCGCTCGATCACCACCGCGATGTTTCCCAGGTCGCCGGCGAGCCACTGCTCGTTGTGGCCGAGCAGCGTGTGGTCCGGCGCCCGCACGGAGAAGGACGAGCATCGGTCGCGGACGGCGGGCCGGCGTACCAGCGGGTCGAGCTCCTCGAACGCGTTCACCGCGAACAGCAGGCCGAAGGGGACCATCGCGCCCTCGGCCATCCCGCGCAGCAGTGCCACCTCCGAGGGGAGGTTCGCCTGGGCGGCGGCGAGGTGAGGGGCCAGGAACTCCCGCAGGTCCTCGGCCCGGACGCCCCGTCGTTCGAGATACCCGGTGTAGAACGCGATCGAGCCCTCGATCAGGTCGCCGAGCCCACGCCCGATCTGCCGCCCACGAGCCGCGGGGTCCCGACCCTCGGCCATCACCACGCGGATGTCCGTCACCTCGTCCTTTCCTCCGGTGGCCAATCTTGCCCCGGGCCCACGAGCGGGGGCAACCGCCCGACCCGCCGAAACCGCCTGTCGCACATCGCCATGCCGGCCAACGTCATCCGCCCTGGTCGCGCGCCTAGTCAAGCCGCGGAGCACTTCTGTCGACACCTTGCCTTGAGGCTCATGCGCAAACGTGGGAGGTCCGGTGGCCATCATTGGGGATGGGTGGCGCGGTTCGCCGCTGCCGCCCTTGTCGCGGTGGTAGGCATCGGCGTGGCGCTCTCCGTCGTCCTCTCGCGAGCGCTCCGCGCCCAACAGCTGTCGGCGGCACAGGACCACGCCGAGTTCGTGACGAACTCGACACTTCGCTCCCAGCTGGGCTCGCTCGACATGCTCGCCGTCTCCAACCGGGTGTTGTTGCAGCCGCTCGTCTTCGTGGTCCTCTGGCGGGACGACGGCTCGATCATGTTCTCGAACACCAAGGGCCTCGTGGGCAAGAAGGTCCCGATGGATACCGCGCTGCAGGAGACGTTCTCCTCGGGCGCGACGGCGAGCGAGCTCGTCGACAACGACACCCGAGGGATCCTGGACCAGCCGACCTTCCCCCGGCGGGTCCTGGAGACCTACGTCCCCGTGTTCAAGGACCCCACGCGGACGACGGGCGTCGCCCCGGTCGCCGTCGTCGAGCTCTCGACGGATGCGGCCACGATCACGGCCGCCGAGGCCACGCTCTTCACGCACACCATCTTCACGTTGGTCGGCGCGCTTGGGATCCTCTACCTGCTGCTGCTGCCCATCGCCTGGCGCTTCGCCTCGAAGATCGATGACCAGAACGAGCAGCTCTCGCTCCTGCTCTCCCGCGAGCGCTCGACCCAGTACGAACGTCGCCGGCTCCTGGACCGGACGCTCCGGGCCGCGGAGGAGGAGCGCACGCGCCTTGCGGCCGAGCTGCACGACGGGCCGGTGCAGCGCCTGGCGCGGCTTGGGTATGGGCTCGAGCGGGTGCGGACCCGGCAGAACCAGGGCGACGCGAAGGGCTCGCTCGAACTCCTCGCGGAAATCCAGGGCTCCGTGTTCGAAGAAGTCAAAGAATTGCGTGGCATGATGAGCAGGCTGCGGCCTCCGGTGCTGGACCAGCGAGGGCTGGAGGATGCCCTGCGCGACCGCGCGGAGGCGATCCAGGAGGACACGGGGGTTGAGTGCACGGTGCAGGGACGGCTCGACGGCCGGCTCACGCCGACCCTCGAGACCGTGTTGTACCGCGTGTCGCAGGAGGCGTTGCAGAACGTGGTGAAGCACGCGAAGGCCAAGCACGCCAGAGTGATCCTCGGTCGGAACAACGGGTCCGTCGTCCTGGAGATCCAGGATGACGGCATCGGGTTCCAGCCGAGCCGCCACCACTCCGGCGGGGATCACTTCGGCATGCTTGCCATGCGGGAGCGCGTCGAGATGATCGGCGGAACGTGGGAGATCGATTCCATGCCCGGGCAGGGCACTCGCGTGCGCGTGGTGCTGCCATGGGAGGGGGGCCGATGAGCTGGTCGGCATCCAGGTGGCCGGACCCCCTCGCCGCGCCCTCGGTCGCTCAGACGTTCCCGCCCAGGGACCCCGCTGCGGAGCTCGCGGCAGCTGGTCCCGGAGTCGAGGAGGCGGCGCCCCGGGTGCTCGTCGTGGACGACGACCAGGGGTTCCGGGAGATGCTCCGCGACTTCCTCATCGACGATGGGTTCGAGGTGGTGGGTGAGGCCGGCGACGGCGAGGAAGCGGTGTCGCTCACGGAGCAGCTCCTCCCCGAGGTGGTGCTCATGGACCTGCGCATGCCCCGGATGGACGGGATCGAGGCGACGCGAGTCATCAAGGCGGCCCGGCCGACCATCCAGGTGATCATCCTGTCCGCGTACGAGGACCCGGGCCTGAAGCGTGGCGCCGAGGAGGTCGGTGTGTACTGCTACCTGATCAAGGGCTGCCCGCCCTCGATCATTCGCGACATGTTGCGTTTCGCCCGCGACTTCAAGACCGGCCTCGACGACCAGACCGTTCGGCCGTCCACCCCCGCCACGACCGACGCCGGCTGAGCCGGACCCGCGTTTTGCGGGTACCCTGGTCCGGATGTTCCCGGATGCCCGCCGCCCATCCACGATCGGATCGCTCCGAGCCTCGGGATACGCCGATCAGTCGGTCAAGGACGAGTTGCGTACGAACCTGCTGGCGCGGCTTCGCGGCGGCGCGCCGCTGTTCCCGTCGATCGTCGGGTTCGACGACTCGGTGCTCCCCGCCCTCGAACGTGGGATCCTCGCCGGCCACGACCTAATCCTGCTCGGCGAGCGTGGGCAGGCGAAGACGCGCCTCATCCGCCATCTGGTCGACCTCCTGGACGAGTGGATCCCGGTCGTCGAGGGCTGCGAGGTGAACGATCATCCGTTCCGTCCCATCTGCGCGCGCTGCCGGTCGATGGTCGGCGAGCACGGCGACGACGTGGCCATCGCGTGGCTTGCGCGCGACCGCCGCTACGCGGAGAAGCTCGCGACGCCCGACACGAGCGTTGCCGACCTGATCGGCGACGTCGACCCGATCCGCGTGGCCGAGGGCCGCTACCTCTCCGACGAGCTCACGATCCACTACGGGCTGATCCCCAGGACCCACCGTGGCATCGTGGCCGTGAACGAGTTGCCCGACCTCCCCGAGCGCATCCAGGTGGCGCTCTTCAACATCCTGGAGGAGCGCGACGTCCAGATCCGCGGATATCAGATCCGCTTGCCGCTCGACCTGCTCCTGGTGGCGACCGCGAACCCCGAGGACTACACGCATCGTGGCCGGATCGTCTCGCCGCTCAAAGATCGGTTCGGCACGCAGGTCCGAACGCACTACCCCGAGACGCTCGGGGACGAGATCGCGATCATGGAGCAGGAGGCGCGCGCCCCGGCGGCGGAGGCGGGGATCCCGGTCCGCGTCCCGGCGTTCATCAAGGAGGTCCTGGCGGCGCTCACGGCCGAGCTCCGGCGCTCGCCGCAGGTCAACCAGCGAAGCGGCGTGTCCGTCCGCTATTCCATC
>VAYJ01000197.1 GCA_005888465.1 Actinomycetota bacterium | reverse complement strand
AGCGCATCGTGGGGCCCATTCGCTCACTGGCCCACTCGGCCGGCGAGCTGCTCCGGGGTGAGACGCCCGAGACGCGCCTGTCCGCCCTGCACGAAGTCGATGAGGTGGGCCGCGCGCTCGAGACCGCCGGCGCCGAGCGATTCCTGGTCGAGGAGCGCAATCGCCAGCTTCTGGAGGAAGCGGAGCGGCGGCGCCAGTTCGCGGAGAGCCTCGCCGAGACTACCCGGCTGCTCTCCCAGTCTCTTGATCCCGGTGAAGTTGAGCAGCGAATCGTGGAGTCCTTGAAAGGCTTGCTTCAAGCTTACGCCACGGCGCTGTATCGACTCGACGAGCAAACTCAGCAGCTCATCGGCGTGGCGGTGGCGGGCGACGTCGGCCCCGGTTTTGAAGACGGATTGGTGTGGGCCCGCGGTGCGGGAGCGGTCGGCCTTGCCGTGGCGCGGCGCGAGCCCGTGGCCTCTGCCGACATCCTCAACGATCCCGCCATCGCGATCAGCCCGGAGGGGCGGCGCCGGATCGAGCAAGCCCGCTATCGCGCCGTCCTCGCCGTGCCTCTGCTCGTGCACGGCCAGATCATAGGGGCCATCGGCGTCTCGGACCGGCCCGGACGCGCCTTCAGCGCCGAGGACGTCCGACTGGTCCAGGCCTTCGCCGACCATGCCGGGCTGGCCTTTCACAATGCGCGGGTCCACGCGCAGACGGAGCGGGCGCGCCGCGTGGCCGCCGAACTGGCCCGCGTGGCTCGCCGCCTGACCGAGACCCTGGAGATGAGTGCCGTCGGCGATCAAACCGTGGAAAGCGTGCTGCCCCTCTTCGATGCGCAGATCGCGGTGCTCCGCGTGCTGGAGCCGAACGGCTCCTTGCGCGCCATCGCGGCCAGCGGCGGCGCGCGTGGCGCATTCAAGCCCGGTCATGTGCTGCCGCCAGGCATGGGGCTGATGGGTCGCGTGGCCAGAGAGGGCCGGCCCCTCTCTACGAGGGACATCCAGACGGATTCGACGATCGCCCGGTCGGGAGATTTCCAGGATCGTCTGGAGGTCGCCCAGGCACGATCCGTTCTCGCCGTCCCTCTGTGGGCGAAGGGGGCGATCATCGGCGTGCTCTGCATCGGAGACAGAATCGATCGACCATTCTTCGAGGAAGAGGTGACGCTGCTCCAGACCTTCGCGGATCAGGCGGCGATCGCCCTGGAAAACGCCCGATTGTTCGACGAGCAGCGCCGCACGCAGGAAGCGCTCCGGGGGACGAGCGAGCGGCTCCGAGTGCTCATCGACGCCTCACCGCTCGCCATCATCGCGATCGACGCCGACGGGCTCGTCAAGAATTGGAATATCGCGGCCACCACGCTCTTTGGATGGACGGAAGAGGAGGTCATCGACAAGGCGCTGCCTACGATCCCGGACGACCGTCCGGATGAGCTCAAGGATCTCTTCGGTCAGTACCGCCTGGGACGATCGGTGACTGGCCTCGAGACCCAGCGGCGCCGCAAGGACGGCTCCCTCGTCGACGTGGTCCTTTCCGTCGCTCCGTTGCTCGACACGCACGGGCGCCACGTCGGCAGCATGGGCGTGCTCGCCGACATCACCCAGCGCAAGGCTCTGGAGCAGCAGCTCCTGCAGTCGCAGAAGATGGAGGCCATCGGCCAGCTCGCGGGAGGCATCGCCCACGACTTCAACAACCTTCTCACCGTGATCACGGGGCGCAGCAGCCTGGCTCTCGAGCTGACGAGCCTGGACCGGGAGACACGCCACGACCTCGAGCTCATCACGCGCACGGCGGAGCGGGCGGCCGCCCTCACCCGCCAGCTCCTCGCCTTCAGCCGCAAGCAGGTGTTGCAGCCGCGTCCCGTCGATCTCAACGCCCTCATGCAGAACGTGGCGCCCATCCTGCGACGCTTGATCGGCGAGCACATCGAGCTGATCATCGCGCCCGGCGTGGAGCCAGGTCGTGTCATGGCGGATCCCGGCCAGCTCGACCAAGTAATCGTCAACCTGGTGGTCAATGCCCGCGATGCCATGCCGGAAGGCGGCATGGTGCGCATCGCGGTCCAGCGGCTGCGAGTGCCGGATGTGGTCCGGCACGATCAGGGACATGTCCCCGCGGGGGAATACTCGACCCTGACCGTGCAGGATTCTGGATGCGGACTGGACCAGGCGACCCTGCGCCGGATCTTCGAGCCGTTCTTCACCACGAAGGAAGTCGGCAAGGGCACCGGGCTCGGTCTGTCCACCGTGCACGGCATCGTCCATCAGACGGGCGGGCACATCGGGGTCGACAGCACCGTGGGCCGCGGCACGACCTTCACGATCTATCTGCCGTGCATCGAGGAGCCGGCGGCCGAGGAGGCCCCGGACACCGTCACGCCGCTCGTGAGGGGCAGCGAGACGCTGCTGCTCGTCGAGGACGAGGAAGAGGTGCGCCGCCTTGCCGCAGACGTCCTCAGGAAGTGCGGTTATACCGTGCTCGAGACGGGCGATCCCCTGGAAGCGCTCCTCATCGCCGAGCGTCACGCCACGGATGTCCACCTGCTGATCACGGACATGGTGATGCCGGCCATGGGCGGAACCGCCCTCGCGAGCGAGGTGATGAAGTCCTGCCCACGCCTGAGCCTGCTCTACATCTCGGGCTATGCCGACCAGATGGTGGCGGCCCACGGCATGGTCGACCCTCCCGGCTCCTTTCTCCAGAAGCCCTTCCGTCCCGGCGACCTCGCCCGTGTCGTCCGCGAAACGCTAGACGCCATCCCCGTAGCGCCCACGCGCTCGTAGACTCCCGCGGTCATTGGGCGGGCGGGGCTGGGAGGTGCCGGGCGGCGGATTGCCGTCGTCCGCTCAAACCTCCTCGCCTCGCGCGCCACACTAGCGAAGGCACCTCCGCCTGGCCCCCCATCCCCCGAGACGGGGGTCGCGCGCCGACCTGCTGCGCAGGCCGGCTCGCGCGGCGGAGGTGCCCTGCGCTTCGGGGCGCGCTACGGCTCGTCGGATTCGCTCCCGACGGCAACCCGCCGCCCGGCACCTCCCAGCCCCGCCCTCCCGCTGGGTTCACCAGATCGCGGCCACGGACTCGCGTTGGCTTTCGGCGCTTGATCAGCGAGCGGCGGCGGAGGGGGCAGGGGGCATCCCCCGTGGACCCGTATCTTCTGCGCGCTTCCGAAGCGAAGAACCAAATTCTCGTGGCCCGTCACGAGTGGCCGATGCGGGTTGCGAGTCAGCTGTTTAGGAGGGAGCTCACGTCGGCCACGCCCTCGAAATTCCAGGACTTACCATCCTGTCCCCGACGGACGACGATCCGATCGATGCCGAGCTTCCGGAGGGTCTGACGCACCTGTACTGGGTGACGCTGGTTGAGGAGCACCCTGAACGCGCCGTAGCCAGTCAGGAAGGACTGCCGGTCGAGCGGCTTGGGCTCTGGCGCGGCCGTGAGCGCCTCCACCTTGGCCCGGCGCTCGGCGATGGCGGCGGCGATGTCCGATGATGCCTTGCCCGAGGCCAGCGCGGCGACCAAGCGCCCGATCTCCGTCTCGAGCTGCTGAATGTGCTTCGCGGCATCAGGCCGCCCGGCCTTCTGCACCTCCCGCTCACGCTTGTTGCGTTCGTCGTTTTCCTGGATGAGCGTCCAGAGTCTCTCGCGATCGCTCAGGAGGTCGTCGAGCACGCACGTGAGCACCGCCCGGTCGAGGGTGTCCATCGGGACGCCGTGGCGGTTCGCGCAGGCGGCCGGCCCGCGGTGGGATCTCTCGATGCAGTAATACCTCGGGCGCGGGCCCTTCTTCCCCATGTACGTCAACGCGCCGCCGCATGCGCAGCGGGCGATGCCGTTGAGCATGCGCGAGGCGACGATCCCGGCCTCCGGCTTGCCGACCAGGCGCCCGTCGGGGGGGCGCACGAAGTACGCGCGCGTCTTCTGCTTGCGCGCCTGCACCCGCTGCCACAGCGCGTCGTCGATGATCCTGAGGTGCGGGACCTCGGCGCGGGTCCAGTCCTTCTTCGGCACCCACTCTCGCTTGCTCGCCGAGCCCCCTTTGTCGACGCTCTTGCTCTTGCCGTAGATGGCCACCCCGCGGTAGAGCTCGTTTCGCAGCATCGTGCGGAGAATTTCCTTCGACCACAGCCCCCGCGACCCGGGTGCGGGCACCCGGTCGGCCGACAGGAGGCCCACGATGCGCTGGTCGCCGTAGCCCTCGGCCGATAACTCGAACACGCGCGTGACCACTGCGGCCTCGGCGGCGTCGATCTCCCGCTCGGTGTGCTCCCCCTGGCGGACGAGCCGGTACCCGTAGGTCCGCGACCCGGTCGCGTGGCCGCGAGCGGCTTTGCGGTGCAACGCCTCGCGCGTCTTCAGCTTGACCTGGTGCCGGTACTCCTCGGCGCCGAACCCGTGCACGCCGAGCATGAACTTCTCCACGGGCGTGTCGAATGAGACCTCGCGCCCGTCCTGGTAGGTCCAGACGGCGACGCCCGCCTCGTGCAGCGCCTGCACGAGGGCTGCCGTGCGCACCTGCTCGCGCCCCAGCCGGTCAACCGCCATGACCACGAGGACGTCGAAGGGCCGCGGCCGCTGCCGCGCCCCCGCGAGGAGCCGAATGAGCCCGGCCCGCGTGAAGTCCGCCCCGGACGCCTCCTCGGTGATGACCCACGACTCGGCGACGGCCCACCCCTGCCGCCCCGCGAACTCCCGGGCCAGGGCGACCTGCCGGTCCACCGAGCGCCCGTCGTCGGCGCTGCGCTCGTCCTCGGCGCTCTTGCGTCCGTAGATCGCCGCGATCGTCATGACCGGCCCCCCTGGGGCCGGCGGAGGGACGGCTGGGCGGCGCGGGCGTCGGTGACGCGCTTCGGCAGGCCGGCCAGCTGCCCCGACATGACCGCCAGCTGGGTCTCGGGGCTCTTGACCTCGGAATTCTTGGGTGACATGGCACGTCCTCTCCGCGTCATGGGGTGGCCGCTCCTGCACACGATGCGACGTTGATCTGACACCGCGAACGCGCGGGGATCTTTCGCGCGTATCTCCACGGTCTTGAGTCTGCCACAGGAGAAATGGAAGGAGGAGAGGTCGTGGCGAGAAAACTACCGGTTCTTTCTTGCGATCCGGAGGTGCGCTTGAATCGTGCGGGGCGTGACCATGAGGCGGTCGGCGAGGGTATCGGTGGCGGCTCGGCTACTCCAATGAGGGTGCTCGTGCATCAAGGCGCCATGAGCGGCTCGCACGAGTTCGGGGTCAAACATCCGTTTGGCTCGCGGACCCCGAGACGCGGGCCACGTGGCACGCAGGAGCGCAACGAAGTCCTTTCGGGTGACGGACGGATAGTTCGACACGAGCGCAGGAATGACGTACTCGCATAGGACCTCGACGAGCCAGAGCAGTCTGAGCTTCCGGCGCACGGGCCGCATGGTGTCCTCATACGAGGATGAGGCCGCATCCCCTGGCTTCCCCGGCCCCAGCCGCGCACTCCGCAGGTACGCATTCCCAGGGTGAGCCTTCCAGATGAGACGCGTCAGTTCGTCGACCCGGCGCTCAATGATCTTCTGGACAAGCTCGCCTGCCGCCACATGCCCCTCGTGTGAGGACCGGGTACGGGCGTCTTTGCGTGTCCTGCCCAATCTAAGACGCTCCCTCGTGGCGCCGTGAGTCGCGCATGACGGACGGTTATCCTACGGGTGACGGACGCCCTTGCCAAGGGCTGTATCGCCGCGTATCTGCACGGGCACGCGCAGCCAGCGCTTGACGAGCTCTTCGCGACCGGTCCGTGCGTTCAGGCCCGCGAGGGCTCACGAGGGCGGGCTGCTGGTTTTGGCAGTTTTGGCAGTTGGTCGCCGGGCCGGTTCGGTGTGTCGGGCCCGGCGAACCATGGGATTGATGTGCCACCGCACCGTGGGCCGCCCGCCGTCCCCGGCCCGGGCCGGCT
>VAYJ01000196.1 GCA_005888465.1 Actinomycetota bacterium | reverse complement strand
CTGGTGGGAAGGACCGCGAGCGACATCGCGTACAACTCGACGTCGATCGCGGTGATGTCGATCACCGGGCTCATCGTCGGGTGGCGCGTGCGGACGGGCCCGCTCCACGCGATTTGGGGGTACTTGCTCCTGCTGCTGTTCGCCTATGCGATGTCGTGGGTCATGGCCTTCGTCGGGCTGAAGGTGGGCAGGGTCGAGGTCGTCAACAACGCGTCCTTCATGGTCATCTTCCCGCTGACCTTCATCGCGAACACGTTCGTGCGGGGCGATCTCCTACCGGGTCCCCTCAAGACGTTTGCCGACTGGAATCCCGTGTCATCGGTCGCGCAGTCGGTTCGTCAGGCGTTCGGGAACACCGGCAACCTGCCCCGGCCCTCCGCCTGGTCGCTCCGGCACCCCGACCTCTACACGCTCATCTGGGTGGCGATCATCCTGGCGATCTTCGTCCCGCTCTCGGTTCGCCAGTACCAGCGCGCCGCCAGCCGCTGACGGGCTGCACGACTCAATCGCCCTGGGGGCGTCGTCGACATTCATGGAGACGATGCCTGAGCGGCGAGCGGCGTCTGCCGTGCCTCGCTGGTGGCTGGCCCTGGCCCTTGCCGGCCTCGGAGTGGTCGCCGGCATCCTCGCCATGCACGTCGACCTGGGCGATCGGATCGCCGCGGTGCTCGTTCTCGTGGTCTTCCTGTTGGTCGTCCAGGGGGTCCGGCGATCCCGTGACCTCGGCCGCACGCGGGCCCGGTATCAGGCGCTCGTCGAACAGCTCCCCGGCGCCGTCTACGTGGCGGAGTTCGAGGCCGCGGGCCGCTGGCTCTACGTGAGCCCCCAGGTCGAGCGGATCCTCGGCTATCCCGCCAAGGACTGGATCCGGGACGCCACGCTCTTCGACCGGATCATCGAGCCCGACGACGAAGGGGCGTACCGCGTCGCGGAGGCGCGGAGTCGCGAGACGGGCGGGTCGCTTTCGGTCGAATACCGGATGCGCGCGAAGGACGGTCGGATCGTGTGGATCCGGGACGATGCGATGCTCGTCCGCGACGCGGTCGGGAGGCCCCTGTTCCATCAGGGAGTGCTCTTCGACATCACCGAACGCAAGAGGATCGAGGTGCAGCTGCAGACGCTACAGGCCGAACGCGCGCGCCTGCTCGACCGCACGGTGCAGGCGACCGAGCAGGAACGATCGGTGATCGCGATGGAGCTGCACGACGGCCCGATCCAGCACCTGTCGGCGGTGGCGCTCAAGCTCGAGACCCTCGGGCTCGCCCTGCGACGACCTCAGGCATCCGAGGACCTGCGGTCGCGGGTTCGTCCCATCCAGGAGCGCTTGACCGAGGAGATCGACGCCCTCCGGCGCATCATGCGCGAGCTGCGTCCTCCGGCCCTCGACGAACGCGGGCTGGAGGCCGCTCTGATGGACCACCTGAACGCGATCCAGACCTCCACCTCGGTCACGTGCACCGTGCGCTCGACCCTCGAGGGGCGTCTCGACTCGACGCAGGAGACCGTGCTCTTCCGGGTGGCACAGGAGGCGCTCACGAACGTGGTGCGCCACGCGGGCGCCCGTCACGCCTGGGTGACGCTCGCGCCGGTCGCCGGCGCCGTGACGCTCGAGATCCGGGACGACGGAGACGGCTTCGACACCTCGGAGATGCCGCGCCTGGCGAACGACGGGCACTTCGGGCTGATCGCCATGCGCGAGCGGGTCGAGATGGCGGGCGGTACCTGGGGCATCGAGTCCTCGCCGGCCGGCGGCACCCGTATCACGGTCTCGCTCCCCCGTGCGGAGGTTCGGGCCCGCGCCGGGTGAACTCGGGAGCCCTTCGAGCCGATTGTGTAGGCATGAAGTGGGAACCGGAGTCCGGGGCAGGCGTGCGTGTCCTGCTGGTGGATGACGATGCCTACCACCGGGAGGCCCTTCGCGAGGTGCTCGAATCGCTCGAGTTCAGCGTGGTCGGCGAGGCCGCCGACGGGGCCGAGGCGATCGAGCAGGCCGAACAGACCAACCCTCATGTCGTGCTCATGGACCTGCGGATGCCGGTGCTGGGCGGGATCGAATCCACCCAGGCGATCCGCAAGCGCCAGCCGAGCGTCCAGGTCATCATCCTGACCGCGTTCGACGACTTCGGCCTGCGCATCGCGGCGGAGGAGGTCGGCGCCTACTGCTACCTGCCGAAGGGCTCCTCCGCCGAGCTCATCAGCCACTCGATCCTGAAGGCCCGGGACTACACGGTCGCCTGAGTCGCTCGCCGCACCCAATCCCGCAGGAACCGGACGGCGCCGGCGAGGTCGCTCGCGCTCACGATGTGCGGATCCGCGTAAGCGACCTGGACGCCCTCGAGCGTCTCGGGAACGTCCTGGCCCTGGATCGCGAGCAGGACGGCGGTGATCGGCAGACCGTGCGCGACGACCAGGAGGCTCGATTCGGTGCTCGCGAGGAGCGACTGGAACGCCCCGCAGTAGCGCGTGATCGAATCGACGCGGCTCTCCCCGCCGCCGGGGATCGGCTCGGTGAGCGCGTGCGTGCGCTGCCACACGCGCAGGTCCTCGACCGGGCGCCCCTCGAACTCGCCCACGCGCACGTCGTCCAAGTCCGCGACGACGAGGCGTG
>VAYJ01000199.1 GCA_005888465.1 Actinomycetota bacterium | reverse complement strand
CCCCCCGCAGGACGAGCCCGAGAGCATGACCCGGGCCCGAGCGGTCGTCTTCGGCGGGTGGCGCATGCTGCTCGCCGGGCTTGCGCTCTCGTTCGTCGGGTTGCTGGTGCTTGCAGCGGTGAAGCCCGGTGCCCGCCCGATCGCCTACAACATCCCCACCTCGAGCGGGAGCGACGCCGTTGGGGGGACGGTCTTCACCGTGCTCACGGTGCCGAACCGAGCCGCCCTCGCGCTGTTTCCCTCGATGGGTTCGTGCCTGGGGGTCTTCGCGAACGTCCAGGGAGCCGACGTGTCGTACTGCGCCGTGTCGTACCAGCACTTCCCCTCGCGCTCGGCCCTAGGCGCCATCGGGCCGGCATTGGCAGGGGGGCCCTCGGGGATCCCGGCCCTCCCCGCAGCGCCGCGGGCCTACCTGCTGTTCCTGCTGGTGCCGGCGGCGGCGACCGTTCTCGGGGGCATGGCGGCCGCGAGGCGGGCCAAGGCGCCCGACCGCCGCGTCGGTGCGGCCGTCGGGGCCCTCTCCGGCGTGGTCTTCGCGCTGTTGCTGCTCGCCGTGGGCATCCTCGCCTCGCTCAGCCTGCGCTTCGCGGCGCACGCCCAGGTAGGCGGGATCTCGTTCGTGTTTCGGCTCGGTCCGGACCTGGTGATCGGGACCCTGGTCGGCCTGGCGTGGGGCGTCGCGGGCGGCGCGATCGGCGGGATCATCCGGCCGGGCGTGCCCGCGAGCGTGCCCGAAGGTGGGTCCTCGTACGGATTCGAGGCCGCCCCTCGGCTGCCGGCCCCGCCGCCGGAGCCCTAGCGCAGGCTCCCCGGCCCGACCCCGACCCGCCCGGCCCGAACGACCGCGAGCCCCTTCAGCACGGCGCCGATCACAGCGATCGCGGCGCCCATCATGGCGATGAGCGGCGCAGGCGATCCGATCGAGAGCGGCGGCGGGTGCTGGTAGTGCAGCTGCGCCGCGACGAACACGACGACCCCGAGCGCGCCGGTCACCGTCGCCGCGGCGAGCGGGCGCTCGGGCCGCCGCCATGCGTAGAGGGCCGCCGCAAGCCCGATCAGCGCGCCCGCGACGGCGACGAGCGACCAGTGCAGGGTCCAGGCCGCGAAGAAGCGCGAGCTGTCACCGAATCGGGACCAGGGAAGCACCGAAGCGAGCACCACGATCGCGAAGCCCGCGATCGTGAGCGCGTCGCCCCGGTTCGGCACCACCAGTGTGGGCGGGGTCGAGGGAGTTCCCTCGTCGAGGATCGCGGCCAGGCATTCGGGCCCGATCAGGCTGCCGCGGACCGGGGTCGCGCAAACGGCGCAAAGGGAGCGTCCGCACCGCGCGCAGGCTCCCGCGCTCGCGATGGCGGGATGGTTGGCGCACCGGCGCGGCCGCGTGGCGGACGGTGCTTCGATCGGTTCCGGCATGCCGGACAGGGTATGCCGTTTCGAGGCGAGAGGGATCGGGTGGGCTGGGGTCGGGCTGTGCGGCTGGTGCTAGCCGTTGCTGCTGTTGCCGCCGCCCTGGCTGCCGCCACCGCCGGAGCCTTGGTCGTTCCCGCCGCCGGTGCCGCTGTTGCCGCCCTGGTCGTTGCCGCCACCGCCGGAGCCTTGGTCGTTCCCGCCGCCGTTGCCGCCGTTCCCCTGTTCGTTCTGGCCCTGGTTGTCGTCTTTGCCCTTGCCGTTCCCCTGACCGTTGTCGTTGCCGACCTTGTGGGATCCCGAGTGCTCCGACCCGGATGGCGCAAGGGAAGCGCAGAACTCGTCCACCGTCTGGCCGGCGGCCGTGGCGGCGATCTGCAGGTTCTGGAAGGCGACGGAGTCGTTTTTCCCGCCGTTCGTCCCGCCCTGTCCCGAGGCAAACGCGTTGCAGAGCCCGACACCCGCGGGTCCGGTCACGTCCGGGCCGACCGGCGACGGTGCCGTGCCGCCGTGGTGGGCATGGACGTTCAGGCCGAACGTGTGCAGGACGTGTGCGGCGGCCGACTGCAGGGGTCCGAGGGCTCCCGCGTAAGCGAGGCCAGTGCCGAGGGCGAGCGTCAGGGCGAAGGCGACAGCGGCCGCCCTAGCCCTGATCCGATGCCTCCGGCGCGCCCGACTCGTCGCCCTAGGAGCCGGTACCGACGAGCCGGCGCCGGCGACGACGGCCGCCGACATCGCCGCGAGCAGGTCGGCTCCGGGGTCGGCCACAGCCCCACCGGGGGTGGCGGCCGCGCGAAGAAGGTTCGTGAGCGCGGCGACTCTGGCCCCACCCTCGCCGGGCTCCATCTTCCCGGAGAGGATGCGGTCCACCGTGCGCGCGTCGAGACGCTCCTTGTCCATATTCGACTGCTACATCGCCTGAATGGGGTGCTCCGTTACCCGCCTTTTGGCCAGGTCACGGGCCAGACGGGCGAGCGCCCGGTGCTGAACGACCCGGACCGTCCCGGGCCGTCGGCCGGTCATGGCCCCGACCTCGGCGGCGCTGAAGCCGCCGAGCACCCGCAGGAGGACGACCTCCGCCTGCTCCGGTGGGAGAGCCGCGATCATCGCGAGCGCCTCCTCGGTCGAGATCCGGGTGAGCGCCTCGGCCTCGACGTCGTCGCCCGCAGGCTTGGACGGCAGCTCGTCGGGGGCGACCGGGTCGGTCCGGCGGCGCATCTGCTGGCGCCGGAGGTCGATCAGCCGCCGACGCGCGATCGTGAACATCCAGCGCCGGAGGTCGACCTCGGCACCGTCGAACGAGGCAAGGCCCCCCGCGGCGTCGAGCCACGTCTGGGACTCGAGGTCCTCGGCCTCGTTCGGCTCCTGGCTCCGCAGGTAGCGAAGGAGATCGGCGTGCAGGTCGCGGTAGAGGGCGGTCAAGGCCCACTCGGCGCCCGAGCGGGCAGCATCAAGGACGGACCCGAACTGATCCCCCAGCGTCACACTGGCAGATATCGGCAGCGAACCGGTTCACCTTGGGCCGTGCCGGGTTCAGGTCCGATCGATCGCGACCAGGATCGCCTGTGCCAGCTCCTTCGGCTTGGTGAACTGCGGCCAGTGGCCGGTCGGCAGGTCCACGAACTCGACCTCGCGGAGCGCCGCGAGCTCCGCCACGAAGGGGGCCCCTTGCGCGATCCACGTCTTCAGCTGTTCGCTCGGGAACGCGCACGTGATCACCGTGGCCGGCACATCGTAGCGTCGCTCGTCGTGCAACTCCTGCCGATCGGTCGCGACCCCAGCAGGTTGCGGGATCGCCCACGCGCGGAACGACGCGAGCAGCTCGTCGTCCATGTCGCGCAGCTCCTCCGGAGGGAACTCCGACAGGTCGAGCGGGATCTCGCCGTTCTCCACGGTCATCTCGTCGTTGATCGCCCCACCGTCACCGAGTGGCCCCGAATCGACGTAGACGACCCGGGCGACCCGATCGGGACGCGCGTCGACCACTGCATGCGCGATGCCGCCGCCGCCCGAGTGTCCCACGAGCACGACCGGGCCTTCGATCTCATCGACCACCGAGACGACGGCGCGCCGATCCGCGTCCTTCGACTCGAGGCCGGGCAGCGTGAGCGCACGGACCCGATGGCCGGCCCGTTCGAGCGACGGCGCGACCTCGTCCCAAGACGAGGCGTCGAGCCAGAACCCAGGGATCAGGATGATGTCCATCCCTGGATGCGGGGGGTCAGCGCCGACACGCACCACCCCCTTTGACGGGATAGGAGAGAGGGGCATTGAAACGTGACGCCTGCCCGCCCGAGGTTCCGGACTCCAGGCGCGATTGCCAATGGTGCGGGACGCTCACGTAGCCTTGGTCCTATCCATACGCTTCATGAAGTCGAGCCTGCCTCATATCGTTCATGTGAGCTCGCCAGAAAGCACTGGGAGGCAATCCGTCGGCTCCCTTCATCTTTCTAGACTTGGAGCGTAGCCGCGTCTCCCCGCCAGCGGCACAATGATGGCCTGAGCAGCTCGATCACCCATCGAGCCAGGGAGGAGGTGGCCGTGCGCCTTCGCATGCGGTGGCGGATCGCCGCCTTGCTCACCACAGCCGCGCTCATCACGCTTCTCCTCTCCTTGGCGTTGTCCTCCCGCTCTGGGACGCCCATTCCTCCCGCCGCTACCCCATGCGAGGACGTGTTCCCTGGCTGCCACGCCACCCGACTTCCGAACCTCATCCTCACTGGCAGTCAGACTTCGGGCGCTTTCAAGTCGGTTGACGGCTTCAGCCTGAAAAGCATCATCTCCTTCGACGAGGCTCTGCGTCGAGCCGGGGGCGGCTGGAATGATGCCAAGACGGTCCAGGTCGTCCTCGGTTCTGCCGACGCCACCCCGCTCCGCTGGGGAACGGGGTGGCGGCTCTACTACGGGATCGAATGGACGGGGATCTGCGTCCCGAGCCACGGGCCCTACCTCCCCACTCCGCCTCCCGGCGTGTCGCCCTTGCCGCGGCCGAGCTGCTTCGCGACGACATGGGGCACCGTGATCGACGCGACGACAGGAGTGTTCGTCGTGGAGGGCACCTAGGGCACTTCGACCGGACGCGATGCCGGGCCACGGCCTGGAGCCGCGTGAGGCTTGTGATCGGGCAGGACTCCCCAAGGATGGGCACCTCGGCCGTTCACATTTGGCTTAGCTATCCGCTCTATTAGGGTGTGAAATCAAGTCGCAGCCGAGACGGGGATCGAGGTCAACGCGGACATCGAGGGGGTCTTCCGGGAGGCCAGCCCGGTACTTTGGCGAACCATCTATGCCTTCACGGGTGGCCGAGGAGACCTCGCGGATGACGCGGTGGCCGAAGCCTTCGCGCGGGCGCTCGAACACTGGACACAGATCCGCGATCCCGTCCCATGGCTCTACCGCGTCGCCTTCCGCGCCGCGCGAGCGGAAATGAAACGGCAGGCCAAGAACCATCCCATGCCGGATGCAGCCGTCGACCCAATCCCCGAGGGTCTCGGAGACCTGGTGCAGGCCCTCCGCAAGCTGTCACCGACCCAGCGCGCCGCGATCGTGCTTCATTACGAAGCGGACAAGCCGTTGAGCGAGGTCGCCCATTTGATCGGCATCTCGAGTACGGCTGCCCGGGTCCACTTGTACCGCGGTCGACGCCGACTCCAAGCGATCTTGGCGGGAGGGAGCAAGGACGATGCCTGAGCGGTGGCGCGACGAGCTCGGCAGAACACGCCGAGCGTCAACGGCCGGTCCCCTCAAGAAGCCGCGGTCGCGTGCTGGCGGCGCTCCTGGCGTTCGCCGTCTTCGCGGTGGGCGGCGTCGGCGCGTGGTGGTCGCTCTCCCGGGTCGGTCGGGTCAAAGGTCACCACCCAACGGTTTCACCCTCGCCCGGACTCACCGCGCCCTTCGTCTTTCGCGGAACGCTGATCGTGACCGGCCGACCGGTCGGAACAAACCAGGGCCATCATTTGTACGTCGTCACTCAGGACGGCCGGATCCGCCAGCTCAACAACCAGGCGGACATCGGCTCCTGGTCGCCCGACGGTTTTCACATCGCAGCGACTCGCGTTACGTCCGAGTACCCGACCGGCGAGCTCATCACGATCGACACGAGGAACGGGCACGAGTCCCTCGTGACGACCTTCGACGTCCCATTCCAGGCAGCCTGGTCCCCACGCGGCGATCTCATCGCCTTTCACACCCAGCACGATCGGATCTACGTCATCCACCCCGATGGGTCAGGTCTGCGGCAGGTGACGTTCCCTGGCCTGCAATGCAGCGACTACGGCGTCGCCTGGGCGCCCGACGGAACCCAGCTCGTATTTGTTCGTGACTGTGTTGACGGAGCAGGCACCACGGAGCCGGCCACGTCAGGTGTGTACACGGGCCGGCTCGATGGCAGCACTCCTACGAAGATTTGGAACGAAGAGGGCAACGTCTTGTGGTCACCAGATGGAGGCACGATCGCGCTGACCCTATGGGACCCTGTCAAGCGCATCTCCTCGGTCCGGACGATGGCTCCGGACGGAACAGGTGAGCGGCTATTGCTCGGGAATGCCCGAGCAGCTGCGTGGGCTCCGGATGGCAGCGTGTTGGGAGTCGTCCAGTCGGGCGGGATTCTTTTCATCGAACCGACCACAGGCAAGGTCGTCGGGCGATTCGCCGCGACCGACAGCCTTCAGGTGTCAGGGTTCGATTGGACCAGGTCCCTAGGCTCGGCCACGTCATCACCCACGCCCACCCCAACCGGGTTGGCCGGAACGGTGGCGATCGCGGGGTTCGATGAGGTTTCGCAGAAGAACGCGATCTTCCTCATGACCGGAGCCAACGCTCCCAAGGCCATCCCGGGGACGACGCGAGAGGGTGAGACCGGAATCGCTTGGTCTCCGGACGGTTCGCACCTCATCGTGGGCCGTGGCATCTCTGAGGGCCAGGGCCAACTTCTTGTCGTGGACAGCAAGACGGGCGCTTCAAGGGTGGTGACGGGACTCGGCGATCCCATGAATCCAAGTTGGTCGGCCACTGGGGATCAAGTAGCGTTCGCCACGGGACCCGGAGACCTCTACACCATTCGCTCCGATGGGTCAGGCCTTCAGCAGGTGACGTGGTCGGGGAACACCTGTTCAGATCTCCCGTCGGCATGGGCGCCAAACGGAACCACCCTGGCCTTCGGCCGCGACTGTGACGGCGGGGGCGGCCAACCGGGTATCTACATCGTGGATGTGGGCGGCTCGCCGAGGCTCATCTACCGGTTCAACGGGATCATGTCTGGCTTGAGCTGGTCGCCCGACGGCACGCGGATCACGTTCGCGCCACAAGGCCCAGCCGACAGCGGCGTGTACACGATGCGTGCCGATGGATCCGGGCTTCGACAATTGACGCAAGAGGCAGACGGAGCTCCGATCTGGTCCGCCGATGGCACCGTCATCGCGTTCATCAGGGGGAACGACCAAGTCTGGACCGTTCCGGCCAGCGGTGGCGCTGCATCGCTCGCGTACGACCTGGCCGGTTCATTCAAGCTCGGCTCGTGGGCATGGTTCGCTGGCTAGGGTAGTTCCAGGACATCGAGCGGTTGCGGAAGGATCGACCCTGATCGTGGACGGTGCGGACGCACCCCTCCCGGGTTCGGCGGGCTTTGCGCGTGGAGGTAGAACCCGGCGACCGCCCGATCATCGTAGAACTGAAACGAGGGGCAGGGTGGGGCGATGAGGAAGAAAGCATTGGTCGTCGCGTCGATCGTGATCCTCACTGCCGGAGCGGGCACGTACGTCATCGTGCGGATGCACGCGCCCATTCAAATCAATCCTTCAGACATCGTCAGCGTGAGCATTCAGCCCGTCCTCCTGAGGGTCCGGTCCTTGGATTCGGCCCAACCGACCCCCGGCATCCAATGGACGCGATCCGAGACTCTATTCCCATTCCGCTTCCGCATCCCCTCTGGCAGAGGTTTAGTTGCTCAGGCGGTGGCGACCTGATCATCCAGCTCGTCAGCGGGCGGCAGATCAGCTATGGCCCTTGCCGCAGGCCCGCCGCGATCGACACGCTCTGGGCTCAGATGGAGTCGATCGCGTCAGGCGGTGCGTGCGAGCCGAGGTGCGGCCCATAGGACACCCACTCCGGGTGGACGGTGCGCATGCTCGCGTCCCGGGTTCGACGCTGCCAACGACCAGGGAGAATGCCGCGATGACCCGAGGTAAGGCTCGCGCTCAGCACCGCCGAGAATGTCAGCGATGGCAGACGACGACTGGCGACTACAGGCGCAGGATCGCTGCCTGCAGGGAGCCCACTTGCGATGGGAGACGTGGTGGCCTTACGTCGGGGGGTGGGATCACGACCACTGTGAGTTCTGCTGGGTTCACTTTTGCGATCATGTGTTCGAAGACGATCCGAACTCGAAGCTGGAGGGCTTCGTGACCGACGACAACTATCACTGGATCTGCCGAGAGTGCTTCGAGGACTTCCGGGGGCGGTTTGGGTTTCGCGTTGAGGCACCAGAGGGACAGCCTCGTGAGTGATGAGAGCGGGCCTAGCCTCAGCGAAGGCTGGCGGGTGCCAGCCCGGAGTCGGTTCGAGGTCTCGATGGAGGGGCGGAAGGTGTCGCGGCTGAAGAGCATCGGCTCTCTGGCCGCGGACGTCGCGCTGAGCGTCGGGACCGGAAGCGCCGAGGCACCCCTGG
>VAYJ01000198.1 GCA_005888465.1 Actinomycetota bacterium | reverse complement strand
GAAGATCATCGAACGTGATCTGTCACTCCGCGACAGAGCAACGCTGCATAGCTACGACACGGGCAGTGGCGACATGGCGGTCTTCTGGCATCACGGGTCTCCCAACATCGGCGCGCCGCCGGTCCCACTGTTCGCGGCGGCGGAGCGGCTCGGGATCCGTTGGGTCTCCTACGACCGGCCGGGCTACGGGGGTTCGACGCCGCATCCGGGGAGGTATGTCGCCTCGGCGGCCGAGTTGGTCGCGCGGGTAGCCGACGAGCTCGGGATCGAACGATTCGGCGCTATTGGCCATTCGGGGGGCGGCCCGCATGCGCTCGCGTGCGGTGCGCTGTTGCCCAATCGCGTGACTGGCGTAGTCAGCATCTCGGGCCTCGCGCCGTTCGGCGCCGAGGGGTTGGACTGGTTCGCGGGGATGGGGCCCGCGACCGACGCCGCTCTGCACGCGGCGGCGGAGGGTCGCGAAGCGAAGGAGGCGTTCGAGGCGTCGGGGGCCGATCTGGATCCCGGGTTCACCCCGGAGGATCAGGCCGCGCTCGCGGGGGACTGGTCGTGGCTGCTCGACGTGGTGCGGCCGGCCGTTCGCGCGGGACCGGGCGGTTTGATCGACGACGACTTGGCTGCCGTGGCCCCATGGGGGTTCGATCCCGCGGACCTCGCGGTGCCGACGCTGCTGGTACACGGCGGCCGGGATCGCGTCGTGCCGAGCTCGCACAGTGTGTGGTTGGCGCGCAGGGTCCCGTCGGCGGGGCTGTGGGTCCGTCCCGGCGACGGCCACGTCTCGGTGTTGCACGCGGCGGAGGCCGCGCTGGAGTGGCTCCGCGCGGCCTCCGGCTGACCGCTCGCTACATCGTTGCGTTCGTGTCGTTCGCGAAGATGCCGAACGCGTTGCCCTCCGTGTCGGTGCACGTGGCGAAGTAGCCCATGCCCGGGACAGGTGTCTTGCCGAGCACGACGGATCCACCGGCCGACTTGATCTGCTCGAGCGCGTCCTCGATTGAATCCACGCCCATCGTGATCGTGGTGCCCGAGCCCTGGGTCCGCTGGAAGAGCGCCCCGTCGATGCCGGGGTTGGAGTCGCCCGTTGCGGCCAGCCCGTAGTACTGCGGCGCACCGTCGTACCGGTTGAAGGTCCATCCGAACACGGTGCCGTAGAACTTCTCGGCGCGGTCGGGGTCGTCCACGGGAATCTCGAAGTGGTTTGGCCTGGATGGCATCGCGGCTCCCTTCCGTCGGGGTGAAGGGGAACTCTACCGCGGACCACCGACATGGGATCATCCGGCTCGGCATGGGGTTCGAGCAGCTCGACTTCCTCTATATGCCTACTCGGGATGTGGCCGGTGACGTGCGCTACTTCGAGGAAGTGCTCGGCGGGAGGGTCGTGTTCGCGGTCGACGGGATGGGCGCCAGAGTCGCGGCCGTCGAGCTCACGCCGACCCCGCCGCTCGTCCTGCTCGCCGACCATCTCGGAGGCGACGCGCCGATCCTCGTCTATCGCGTGGCGGACCTGCCGGCCGAGCTCACGGCACTCGAGGGGCGTGGATGGACCCGGGAGGAGACGTTCGAGATTCCGCAGGGGCCGTGCTGCTCGTTCCGCACGCCGGGCGGCCAGCGCCTGGCGCTCTACCAGCTCACCCGGCCGGAGGTCGGCGCGCACTTCGCGGGGCGTCGGGACTTCTGATCAGGCACTAGTTGAAGAGCGGGTCTCGCGCGATCGCCTTGTACGCGGCGAGCGCCGACGACGAGGAGTCGACCCACCACCCGTTCTCGCCGCCCATGAAGTAGATGAGCGCGCGGAGGTCCGGCCAAGCCTTGATCTGGCTCTCCATGGAGCGGAACCATGCCGCCTTGCGGCCGGGCCGGGCCGGGTCCTCCTGGACGCCGACCTCGGTGACCCAGAGCGGCTTGCCCTTCGACACCGCGTAGGAATAGCCGGGCTGGAACGCGGTCTTGAACGAGGTCCACGAGGCGCCGCGGTGGTTGGTGTTGAACCAGTTGTACGCGTCGTCGCCGACGATGTCGACATACTTGTCACCGGGGTACCACTTCTTGGCGCCGCCGTCCTTGAACGTGGTGCCCATCATGATCCAGACCCAGCGGACGTTGGTGACGCGCATGCTGTGGAAGACCGTCCAGATGTGTCGCCACGCGGCGACGAACTGCACGGGCGAGCCCGCCTTGCGCTCTCCCGGGATGTCCCGATCGTCCTCCGGCTCGTGATGGAAGTTCAGGTAGACGACCTTCTTGAAGCCCTTCAGCTCACGCGCACGCGCCCGGATGACGGCGTCCTGCTTACCGGCCGCGATGTCCGCCCAGCGAACGTAGCCCGCCCCCGCGCCGTTGCTCTTCCCGCCGGACCACTCGAGCGCGGCCTTCCAGTTGATCAAGAGCTTGCTCCCATGGCTGCTCGCCCACAACCCCTGGTCGGAGAGCAGGGGGTTTTGCCAGCCGTGGTAGTAGTGGTAGACGTCGTAGGTGCGTCCGATCTCGGACTCCATGGCAGCCAGCGCGTCCTGTGGCGCCTGGTTGTCCTGCGGCTTCACCCACGCGCCGAACAGCACGTGCGTGCGCGCCGAGACCGGCACGGCGACGAGGGGAATGGGGCCCGGAGACTCCGCCCCGGCAGTCGTGCGGTCCACGGCGGTCTGGAGCGTCCCCGGGTCGGCGGCTTTCGCGGGGACGATCAATCCCCCCGCAAGCGCGGCGCCCAGCAGGATGCCGATCATCCGGCTTCGTTGGATTCTTGGGAACCAGGTGGGTCGGACGATCTGTTCGATGTGCGCGCGAGCGATAGCCACGTCGAGCCTCCTTGGCTTTCGCATCGGATGAGCGCGCGCCGGACTTCACGGTCGAAGGACGCAACCCAACCGTGGGGGACCCACTTTTGACCGAACGGACTAGCGAGCGGGGCCGAAGGACCGTGCTGATAGAATCTGGCGCCGTGCGGCACGCTACGCTGATGCGACGCGCCGGCTCGGCGATC
>VAYJ01000073.1 GCA_005888465.1 Actinomycetota bacterium | reverse complement strand
TGCGTGTGCGTCCCTGCCTCGTGATGGTGGCGATGCGAGTGCCGCTCTCGGAGCAGCAGCCAAGCCCCGACCGCCATCAGGGTACCGGTCAGGGCCAGCCGGCCGGTCAGCGGCTCGCCGAGCAGCACGACCCCGCCGAGGGCGCCGAAGAACGGGCC
Organism: Actinomycetota bacterium; assembly: GCA_005888465.1. Taxonomy (GTDB): domain Bacteria; phylum Actinomycetota; class UBA4738; order UBA4738; family UBA4738; genus AC-55. The sequence continues at coordinate 17,545 of VAYJ01000073.1, read as the reverse complement.
CAGGGCGAAGTAGGCGCCCGTCCGCGCGGCCCCGAGGCCCCGCATGGCAAGGATGAAGAGCACGAGGCTCGTGCCGTAGCTGACCGCGCCGATCACGAGGCTGATGGCAATCGATGCCGGTGGCGGCACGGCGTGGCCGGCGGCAAGCGCCAGGGCAACGTTCACGGTGCCGGCCGCCAAGCCCTTGACCTGGGCCACAAGGGCGGCATCGGCCTCAGCGATGAGACGGGTCAGGTTGTTGTCGATGGCCCACAGCAGGCACGCGCCGGCCACCGCGAGTGACGCTAGCGGCAGGTCAAGATGCCCGGAGGGCCAGCCGAGCACGATGCCGCCGGTGGCCAGGATGATCGAGGCGACGATCACGCGGCCGCCAAGATGCTCGCGGAAGACGACACCCGCCAGGAGCACCGTGAAGACGACCTCGAAGTTCAGTAGCAACGACGATGCGCTCGCCGTGCTCCGGGCGAGGCCCCAGAGCAGAAGCGGCGGCGCGAGAACGCCGCCCGACAGCACCACGCCGACGAGGATCACCCACTCGCGCAGCTGGAGGGCTCTCGGCGAGCGCCGCGACCGCGTCACGGCCCGCACCGCGGTGAGGAACACGCCGGCGCCAAGGTAGAGAAGTCCCGCCAAGAAGAGAGGCGAGGCGGCGTCGAGCAGCCGCTTCGCCAGCGGGGCGCTCAGCCCGAACGTCGCAGCCGCGAGCAGGGCCTGGAGGACAGGCATGTCGGGTCAGCTCCGTCTTCGACTCAGTCCCAGTATGCGGGAAGAATGAAGACGATCCACAAGACGATCGCTCCCAAAAGAACGATCGCGCCGATGAGCGTCGCCCGCGTGGTGACCGACTCCGACCTCGACCGTGCCAGGCGGACGGCTGCCGAGACGCGCTCGCTAGTCCGAGACGGCCGCCGCGCCGATGGCGGGCTCCTCGCGACGCCGCCGGGGCTCGGCGCGGCCGTACTTGAGATAGAGCGCGGGAATGACCACCATGTTGAGCACCGTGGATGTGACGATCCCGCCGAGGATGACGATGGCCATGGGCTGCTGGATCTCCTTGCCCGGCGCGCCGGCACCGAGGGCCAGGGGGATCAGGCCGATGCCGGTGACGAGGGCGGTCATCAGGATCGGGCTGAGCCGTTCCATCGACCCCTGGACGATCGCGTCTATCTGGTTAGCCTCGGTCAGCGTAGACCATGGCCCGATGGGTATCGGGCAGAAACGCGTAAAGCGTGTTCCGCATGTGGTCGAACCCGAGCGTGTGGGCGCCCGCTTCCGTGCGCACCGTTTCCAGGCGCCGCATCTGGTCAGTCTCGAACACTTCGATCAGCCCCGGATCGCCAATGGCTACGTACAGATGCCGCCGTTCCCGGTTGAAGAAAATCACATCGGGGATACCGGCAAGCTCCGCCTGGGCCAGCTCGGCACCCGACTTGGAACCAAGGACGACCAGTGTCTTGCCGTCGCAGGCGCAGAACAGCCGACGGGTTGCCACATCCAGGTCCAAGCCATGGGGACCGGCAGCTGGGACAGGAAAGATACGGGCCACGGAGCCCGGATTCGTGGCGTCCACGACCGCAATCTGGGGCGGATCGGCGATGTTGACGTAGAACCAGGCCGTGCCAGGATCAAAGACCACCCAGCGGGTTCGGCCGGCCACGGGAACATTGGCGATCATCGCTCGAGCGTCCACGTCAACCATTGACACCGTGAACGAGCCCGGGCTCGCCGGATCCCCCACATTCGCCGCCAGCAGCAGGCGACGGTCGGCGTCGTAGGCGAGACCGTTCGGCCTCAGCCCCACCTTCACCTTGGCCAGGGCCTCCGGCTGACCCGCCGGGAAGATCCCCACGGTGTCTTCGCCGCGGTTTGACGTGAACACGAGGTCCTGATCCTCACAGACCAGCGCGCCGGCGATACCCTCGAGACCGGAGATGGAACCGAGATACGCATGCGTCGAGCAGTCGATGACGTCCACGGCATTGTTCGCCGTGTGGGCAACGTAGAGCTGCCCCCGTGGTCCGTGCACCGCCGCATGATCGAAGCCGCCGGGCTTGTCGTGGGCGGGAAGCGGCACTTCAGCAATCTGCTCGAGAATCATGGACCCCCCTGCGTCTTGCCGTCGTTTACTTTGCCGCCGTCAACCGCGCCCGGCAATAGTCATACAGCGCGTCGTAGACCGGGAACTGCAGTTTCATGTTGTCGAAGTCGTCCCGCGCGATGGCCTGAAACCCGGTCGCCACCGCATACAGGCCCGCGGATTCTGGCGTGAGCTCACGCGCCTCCGTGTCGGCCCCGCGTACGATCAGGGCAAGCTCGCGAAGCGCGGGATCCGTCAGAAGAGGAACGCTGGCTCCTTGTCGATGAAGCGTGTGATGAGCCAGGGGCATGCGATGCGATCGACGCGCGCCTTCTCTCGGGTGACCCATTTCATGGGACGGATCCTTTCCGTGGCGTGGCGCCCTACGGGTTCGCGCTGTTGGTCTGGCCCAGGGCCGCCTTGAGCCCCTGGGCAAGCTTGACGGGATCGTCATTCGCCCAGAAGTGCATATAGAAGAGCCGCGGTGTGTCCATACCAGGATCCGGGCGACGGCGTTGACCTCCTTGTCGATCAAGACGAAGTCTCCGGTGATAGCCGCCTTGCCGTTGGCGGTCGGCTGGAAGTTCATCACCGTCGTCACACCCATGGCAGGCAGCAACTGCACCCCCATCTCCGTGATCACTTCCGCCCGGGGGACGGTCACCTGGAATACCCCGCCGTCCATCGCCCTTCCCGTTCGCCCCAGGGCCTGCTCGATCTGCTTGGTGTCGAGGCCAGGCCCCGCCGCCGGGGCGGCCGCCGCGCCCCCGCCGCCGAGCGGCGTGCCGCTGGCGGACAAGGCCTGGCGGAGCGCCGTCGCCAGCTTGACGGCGTCGCCGTGGCCCCCGTAGTGCATGTACATCACGTGCGGCGACATGTCGTTCAAGTGGTTGTGGACGGCGGTGACCTCGAGCCCCCCTTTGAACAGGCCGGCCATCACGGCGGGCACCTCCTGATCGAGGAGGACGAGGTCGCCCATCACCATCACCTGATCCCCCACCGGCTTGAAGGCGGCGTACGATCCGAGCGCGAATCCGGCCTTGACGGGCACACCCTTCACGGTGACGGCGAGATCGGTACGGGGCATCCCGATGCGAAAGACGCCGCCTGGCTGCGCCTGTCCCGACTTGCCTAACGCCGCCTCCACCGCCTTCCAGTCGGGCTCCGACGCAAGCGCCAGTTCCGGCCCGCCGACGATCACCGCCAGCGCGAGTATCAAGAGCGCGTGCTGCATTGCCTGTCTCATCAAGCGCCTCCCGTCACACCACGAATGGTGAAGTCATTGAACGCCGTGATCGAATCGGCCTTTGTCCACAGCCCTACTCGACCTGACTTGAAGCGCGAGTCCCGGTGGTCGAGCAGCAAGGCGACGTCGAGCCAGCCCTGGATGTGGTCACCGACGGCAACGACCCGCAGCAGGTGCCACTGGGCGAGCGCCGGAGGCTTGACGCTGGCGCTCGCTAGTTGACGGCGGCCCCCGTCGTAGTAGTACAGCCGGAAATTGCCTTCGAGGGCATTGGCTCGGACAACGTAATACTTGCCGTCGGTGAAGCGAAACACGATACCGCCCGAGGCGTCTTCCTTGCCTGATAAGGGGTCGAATTTGACCGATATATCCACGTCGGTGAACGGACCGGCCGGCGCCACGATCACATTGAACTCATTCCTGGTGGCGCGCTGCACCAAGGCCTTCTTGCCAATCGGTGCACCCGCGAAGTCCTCGACCACCCACTGGCCTCGCACCAGCGTCCAGCCCTCGATTCCCTTCGTATCGAAGTCGAACTTCTGCTCAGTGACGCCGTCGGGCACCTTGATTTCCGGCGGAGCGGCCCTCGCGGAGGGCGATGAGCCCAAACCGTATGCTCCGAACCCGGTCAACGCGATCTTGAACAGCCCTCTTCGCGACATGATTACGTCCCGCACTGCTGATTCCCTAATCCAGCTTCTCAGCCACGGTTTTCCACTCGGTACCCTTGACGAGCGTGACGTCGGCCACGGGATGACCGTCCTTCAGGGCGGGCATCACGCTGACGACGCGATACCCCTTGTTCTCCTTCACGGCCTCGGACGCCGCCGCATCGAGGGATCGCTTTGCCTTGGCCATCGCCTCGCTCTGGGCCTTCGCCGCCGTGAGATCGTCGCCGCTCGTGATCGGCTCGGCCTTCGCCACCTTGCCCGTCTTGTGGTCCACGATGACCTCGGAGAACTTCTCCCCCTTCATCGTGTACACGGACAACTGGAGCTTCCCGTGCTCCACCTCATACTTCGCGGAAATCGGCTTGCCTTCCTTCGTGCTCGCCGTGAGCCCGCGCTGCAGCGAGATCTTTGCGTCCCGCAGCGCCTTGGCGAGTTCCGCATGCTCCGCGTCGGCGGACTTTTGCGCCCAGGCCATCGGCACCGTGAACATCCACGCCACAAGGAACGCCAGCGTCAACGCTGTCTTTTTCATGTCGTGTCTCTCCCCGTTTCTCGGTGATGGTCCAGGGACAGGAGGGGCGCTCCCGTCGGCGCCCAACGTTGTGCGTTGATCACGGTTCATGGTCGAGGATTCGCCGTGATCGGCTCTGCTATGCCTTCTGCTTCAACACGGTGTAGAGGCCTTCGAAGATCGCCATCCCGCGCTCGAGGAGCTCGTGGTCGTCCGGCGTCGCCTCGACGAGACCGTTGACCGCGAGATCGAGCCCCGCGGCCTCGTTGCGGGTGAACTTGCCGTCGTGCAGGTCGGCCTCGTGAACGATCTCGGCGATCACCGTGACGCGCCGGTCCTTGATCCCGAAGCGCTTGACGACGGTCTCGAACGTGCAGTCCTCACCGTGATGGCCGAAGTCGGCGCCGAGGACATCGAACGGGATCCCCTTGCGCGCGGCATCGGCGGCATCGGCGAAGGCGAACTTCGCGTCGGGATCGCAGAAGCGCTTGATGAGCCAGGCGGAGGCGATCCGGTCGATGTGCGGTCGCGGACGCGTTACCCAGGTGCTCCCCCGCGGGGGCAGCGACGTGCGGTGGCGCCCGCCCCCTGTCGCGCGCGGACGTGTTTCCGCGGCGCGCAGCCGCTTGGCGGCCGTCTCCCAGAGGCTGCGGGCGCGCGCTCCCGCCGGCGCCTTCAGGTAGTCGATGGACTGAATCCGGTCCAGCTCACGCTTCAGACCGTCGAGCTTGCCGCGGAGCCGCGGGATCGATCGGCGGTGGTTCGTTGCATCACCGCCTGATACTCGACGCTCCGGGCCTTGTGGAACAGGGCGGCGATCTCCGGGTCGGTCATCGGCTCGACTCGATCGACGCGAAGCAGCGTCGCCTCGCCGCGGACGGACTGGATTTCCTGGACGAGCCACTGGAAGAGCTCGGTCGTCTCGGGCGTCTCGGGCAGGATCCAGCCCGCCCCACGCAGCCGCACGGCCCCCATCCGCTGCAACTTTCTCCACACCCCGACGCGATGCCGGGTCGGGGTGGGGGGCAAGGTCGTCAAGAGGGTCAGCCAGCGCATCGAGTCTCCCGTAACCCTTGATACCATGCCCGTCAAGCGTTACACTCCCATGAAACCACGCCACGGGAGGATGATCTATGGAAGCTGAGAAGACACCCGACCGCATTCCCATACGCGATCTCGTTCGGTACTTCCTGCGGCTGGGCCTCGTGGGATTCGGCGGCCCCGTCGCGCTCGTCGGTCAGATGGAGCGCGAGCTGGTCGGCGATAAGAAGTGGCTGACGAAAGAGGAGATGCGCGAGGGCATCGCCGTGTGTCAGTCGCTGCCGGGGCCGCTCGCCATCCAGGTCGGCATCTGGATCGCGTACATCCGGGGCGGCTTCTGGGGCGCGTGGGCAGGGGGCTGGGCCTTCATCCTGCCGAACTTCGTGATCGTGACCGTCCTGGGCGCGCTCTACGTCTACTTCGGCGGCCTCTCACTGGTGAAAGCGATCTTCTACGGGGTCAGTCCCGCGGTGATCGCGCTGATTCTGCACTCCTGCTACCGGCTCACCAAGCTCGGGATGAAGGACTGGATCGAGTGGGCGCTCGCGGTGGCGGCCTTCGCCATCACGGTGGCCGTCCAGGCCGAAGTCGCGTTGGTCTTCATCGGGTGTGGCATCGTCGGCCTCCTCTACTACGGCTCGCTGTTCCGGGCGCGCTCGACCACGTCGACGACACGCGCGTTTCTCTTTGCGGTGCCGCTTGCCGCGGCAGGCGCCGCCCCGGGCGGCATCGGCAAGGTCCTCGGCGAGCTGGGCGTCTTTTTTCTCAAGGCGGGCTCCCTGACCTTCGGGAGCGGCCTCGTCATCGTGCCCTTCCTCGAGAAGGGCCTCGTGCAGCAGACGCACTGGCTGAACGAGCGCGATTTTCTCGTGGCCGTGGCCATGGGCATGATCAGCCCAGGCCCGGTCGTGATCACGGCGACCTTCGTGGGCTATCTCGTGGGCGCGCGGTTCGGGGGCTCGCTCCTCGACGGGTTCTGGGGATCGATCACGGCGACGATCGGAATCTTCCTGCCGTCGTTTCTGTTCATCCTCATCGTCGCGCCCATCCTGAGGCGCTACCGTCAAAACCCGAACGTCCAGGGCTTCATCAAGGGCGCCTACGCCGCGGCCATCGGCACCATTCTCGGTGCCTGCGTCTTGCTGGGGAAGATCGCCATCGGCGACTGGCTCACCGCTCTCGTGGCCATCGCCAGCCTCATCGTCCTGTTCCGCTGGAAGGTCAGCAACCCCCTGCTCGTGGCCGTGACGGCGATCATCGGCCTCATCGCATTCCCGCTCCTCAAGCCTGAATGGGTGTTCGTGAAATAAGAGGACGAGAGACCAGCCACGGTTGCTCGCCCTGACGACACCCCTCCGCCGCGTCCGGCGAGGGCCGACGCACGACGGCGTACTGCGCGCGACGGCGGCCACGCCGAAACTGCCGCCACCGCGACGGCGCATCTCAAGGTTCGGACCCGTTTAGCGCCCTAGGCCTGCCTCGTGTTTGCCTTTCTCTGGGGGATGCGGCCGTACTTCCGACAGGTGGCGGGCCAGCTCGTCCTGGGCTCCGTGTCCGGCATCATCATGAATACCGCCGTCGTCCTGCCCGCGATCCTTCTTGGCCGTGCCATCGACCGAGTGCTGTCCCTGGAGAGGGGCGAAGCCACGGCCGTCGATGTCGGCTGGGCGGCCCTCGCCTTCATCGGCGGCACCCTGCTGACCGAGGTACCTCGCATCGGCAAACGCTGGTGGCTCATGACCGCCAACGCGAGGATACGCGCGAACGTTCGAGCGGACGCGTTCCGCGGAGTGCTGGCGTGGCCCATGGCGGATCTGCAACGGACGCCCCTCGGGGATCTGATGGCCCGGCTCGTCGGTGACGTCGAGGTGCTTGGCGTCGGCGTACGAGAGTTCACCATCGAGACCTGGGACACCGTGCTCTTCTCCCTGTCCTTTGTGGCAGCCATGCTCGTCATCGACCCGCGCCTCACCCTGCTCGCGCTCTCCCCGGTGCCCCTCGCCATGCTCCTGGCGCATGCCGCGGGCCGCTGGGTGACGGGTCGCTCCACCAGGGCGCGGGAAGCGATCGCCGATCTCACGTCGGCGATTCAGGAGCACTTGGCCGGCATCCGAGTCCTGCGCCTGTTCGGCCGTGCCAGCGCCTCCGTGGAGCGTGTGGCGGCGCTGTCCGGGCGGTGTGCCGAGCGCAATCTGAGCGTGGTCCGCCTCAGAGGTGGCCTCCAGCCCGTCTACACCACCCTCATGACCGCCGGGGTCTTCCTGATTGTCTGGCAGGGGAGCGAGCAGGTCGTGGGCGGCGCAATGACGGTGGGCGCGTTCGTGGCGTACCTCGAGCTGTTCCTCCGATTCGTCAACCGCGGCCATCGGATCCCCCAGCTCGTCAACTCCCTCCAGAGCGGCGCCGCCGCATATGCGCGGTTGCGGCCACTCCTCGCCCCCGCCCTGACGGTCGAGGGCGAGCCGCCGCGCGCGTCATTCCATGCCGGACATCTGGCAGGCGTGACCCGCGCAATTATCCGCACGAGGACGCGGCCCGTCGGACCGGCCGCCCTATCGCTGTGCGGCGTCACCTTTCGGTATCCCGGCGCCACGACGCCGGCGTTGCACGGCCTGAGCTTCGACATCCCCGCCGGCGCATTGATTGGCGTCACGGGTCCGGTGGGCTCTGGCAAGACTGCGCTCACGCGGGCGATCCTCGGCCTGTATCCGCTGGAGTCCGGCAGCGTGCTCATCGATGGCCGGCCCGTCGAGGAGTTGCCAGCCAGTGAGCGCACGGGCTTGATCGGCTACCTGCCTCAGAATGCGCTCTTGTTCTCCGGCTCGCTGCGGGAAAACGTCACCCTCACGCCGGAGGGGGCGGCCGCCGGCGACGACTTCCTCATGCGCGCGATGCGGCTCGCCGTTCTCGAAGAAGACGTGCGCGCCTTTCCGCATGGGCTCGACACGGACATCGGCGAGCTGGGCATACGCATTTCTGGTGGCCAGCGCCAGCGGGTGGGCCTGGCGCGCGCGATGGCGGCGGCGGCGCCCGGCTATCCCGGACTGCTCGTCCTGGATGACCCGTTCTCCGCCGTTGACGTCGCCACGGAGGCCCGAATTGTGGCGGCGCTCCGCCACGCGTTCGGTCCTGACGCTCCTCTCGAACAGCGCGTCACCATCGTGGTGTGCTCGCACCGCCTAGCCGCCTTCCCGTATGCGGATGCGGTGATGGTCCTTCGCGAGGGCAAGATCGAGGAAAAGGGAACGCATGCCGAATTGGTCGAGTCCCGGGGCCTGTATGGGCGGATCTACCGGGCCCAGCGGGTGGCCGAGATGACGGCGGGAAACGGAGCGCTCAGGTGAGCAGCCTCGGGCTCGCCCGGAACGCCGTCGAGGACCAGACCTGGTCCCTCCTGAGAAGCCTTCTCAGCCTGTTGCGGCCGTGGCGCGCCCGCGTCGCGCTCGTGGCCGTGTCGGTGCTGGCCGCGGCCGCCGTCGAGCTGGTGCCGCCTCTCGTCATCCGCACGATCGTCGACGCCCATCTGACCGTTCAGCGGCCGGATGGGTTGCTGTTCCTTGCCTTCCTGTACCTGACCGCGGCCGCCGCCGTCCAGGTGATGACGTTTCTGTACAACTACCTCGCGGCCACCATCGCCCAGGGCGTCTTGAGCGCTCTGCGCGTGCGGCTGTTCGCGCACGTGCAGCGACTCCCGACGAGCTACTTCGATCGAGTCCCCATGGGTGACGTCATCAGCCGCTGCACCGCCGACGTCGAAACCCTCGATACGGTCTTTTCCTCGAACGTCGCACTGCTCTTGGCCAACCTCGTACGGCTGGCCACGATCACGGTGGCGATGTTCGCGCTCAGCGTTCCCCTCAGCCTGGTGGCCGCTCTGGTCGTGCCGCCGCTGGCCTTCGTCACGCGGTTTCTCCAACGGCGGGTGCGACAGGCCGAGCGGGAGAACCGGCGAGCGGTGGGAGCGATCAACGCATGCCTCCAAGAGAACCTTCGGAGCACCGAGGTGATCCGGGCCTTCGGGCGCGTGCCTGAGTTCGTGGCCGGGTTCCGCCAGATCCTCCGCCGCGGACTGGCCGCCTCCAACCGTTCGTCGTTCTTCTCCTCCGTCTATACTCCAACGACCGCGATCCTCTCGGCGCTCGCGGTGGCCGCGTTGCTGTGGGCTGGTACGCAACAGGCGCTCGCGGCATTCGGCGTCTCCCTGGGCACCCTGACGGCCTTCCTCATTCTCATGCAGCGCTTCTTCCAGCCGATTACTGCGCTAGGCGAGGAGTGGCAGACCGTGCAAGGGGCCATGGCCGGGGCAGAACGCATCTTCGGCACTCTCGCCCTGCCGCCCGACGGAACGGCGCCGGTGATCGCGGGTGACGGCCGCGAGGTCGGGCCGCGGCCGATCGTGCTGAGTCGCGTGGAGTTTGGCTACGCCGGGGGCCAACCCGTGCTGCACGGGATTTCCCTCGACGTGAAGCGTGGCGAACACGTGGCCCTCGTCGGACGCACCGGGGCAGGCAAGACGAGCGCGCTGCACCTGGTGGCCGGCCTCTACCAGCCATGGAGCGGGAGCATCCGTGTCGCGGGCCGCGACCCCACAGGGCTCGATGAATCGGAACGCCGCCGGGTGCTGGGCGTCGTGCCGCAGGTCGTGCAACTGTTCTCCGGCACGGTGATGGAGAACCTCACGCTCAGCGACACCTCCGTACCGGAGGCGGCGGTGTACGAGGCGTGCCGCATCGCGGGAGCGGACGCCTTCATTCGCGCGCTGCCGCAGGGCTACCACACGGGGCTGAGCGGAAGCGGCGGTGGGGCAGGAACGCATCTCTCGGCGGGACAGCAGCAACTGCTTGCCCTCGCGCGCGCCCTCGCGGGGAGACCAGCGGTGCTGCTCTTCGATGAGGCCACCGCCGCGATCGACAGTGCCAGCGATGCCGCCTTCCGGGCCGCGCTGCGGGCCTCGGTACTCGCGCAGGGATGCGGTGTGCTGACGGTCGCGCATCGGCTCTCCACGGCACTGGAGGCCGACCGCATCATCGTCCTCGACAGGGGGTACCTCGTTGAAGAGGGGCCGCCCGCCGAGCTTGCTGCCCGCGGCGGCCGCTTCGCTGCTCTCCTGGAGTTGGAGGCGGCCGGCTGGGACTGGCGCTCGGGCCCTTGAAATCCGCGTGCGACTACTTCGCGGGCGTCTTCTGCTTGGCTTCCCGCTGGGCGTCTTGGATGAGGGCGGTGACGCGATCGCGCTCCTCGCCGGGCGGAGCCAGCGCGATGAAGCGCTGCCAGGCCTTGATGGCGCCGGCATAGTCCTGCTTGAGCTCGTAGAGGACCTGGCCTCGGTAGAGAAGGGCCGGGGCATAGTCCGGGTTGATCTTCAGCGCCTTGTCGAAGGTCTCGAGCGCGGCATCGCCATGCCCCCCCATGGCCACGATGAGGGCCAGATGCGTCATGGCGTCGACGTTCTTCTCGTCTCGCTTCAGCACGGCCTGATAGGCCGCGATGGCTTCCGGATAACGACCTTCCGTCAGGCTCTGACGGGCCGCCCGCAGCATCCCCGCCAGCATCTCGGGGGGGATGGCCCTCATCGGTGCGCCCGACTTGCCCTGGAGCAGCGGCCCGGGATCGGGGCTCATGGGTACGGGCAGCCGGCTCTCGGGCGGAACCATGGTGTCCGCCGGTGTCGTGTAGCGGTTGATGCCGACGCCGAGCCCGACGCCCAGGGCCAGCAGGGCCAGGCCGCCCACGGCGAGGGTGGCCGGACGACGGGTCCATGGGCGCGGCGCGACGGGCGCCGGATCGGCCGCCCTCGGCCTGATCACCGGGCCCATGGCGTCGAGCTGAGCGATGACCTCGGCGGCGCGGCTTTCATACCTGTCCCTCAGCGATCGGTAGTCGTCGTGGGAGAGCGAGCCCGTCTCGTGGTCGAAGTCGAGCTCGGCGAGGGCTTGATAGGCGGAGGCCTTGGCCTCCTCGAGCTCCAGCCGGTCGTCGAAGCGCGGTGACGATTGCTGGGATCGCGAGCGCGCGCCCACGAGCGGCCAGAGGACGATGACGAGGGCGGGCAGGGCGACGGCAAGGATGGTGATCCACTGCGCCGTCAAGTCTCAGCCCTCGCCTCGCCGCTGACATGCGGGCCGCGTCTCAGCTCGAGAATCACGGATGGCCGCCCCCGGACATCTCCCGTCTGATGCGCTCGCGCATAGCGGGATCCACCGGCGTCGACGAGACGGTGGCGGGATTCCGGCTCCACCGTCGGAGGACGATGACGACAAGCACCAGTCCGGCACCGAGCCCGACGAAAGGCACCACCCAGACGAGGAGGTTGAACCCTTCCTTGGGGGGCGCGAGCAGGATCCATTCCCCGTATCTCTGGACGAAGTACTGGCGCACCTGCTCCGGAGTCTCGCCGGCGGCCAGGCGCTCGCGGATGATCTGACGCATCTGGTTCGCCGTCTCCGAGGGCGAGTCGGCCACCGAGAGAGTCTGACAGACCACGCAGCGGAGCTGGGCCGCCAGCTCGTGGACGACGCGCTCATCCACAGGCACGGCGGCGGGCGCCTCCGCGCTCAGCAGGGCCGAGGCGGCGAGCACGGTGAGGACAAGACGGATCATGAGGGCTCCTCGAGGAGCGAGTCGAGGCGCTTGCGCGCGGTCTCGTCGGTGAGGGCGCCCACGTGCTTGAAGCGCACGCGGCCGCGGCGGTCGATGAAAAACGTCTCGGGCACGCCATAGACCCCATACTCCACGGCAACATAGCCCCTGGGATCGGGGGCATTCGGGAAGGAGTGCTGGAAGCGGGCCAGGAATTTCCGCGCCGGCTCCTCGGTGTCCTGCACGTTGACGCCAATCACCATCACGCCCTTGTCCTTGTAGGCGAGCCAGGTTCGCTCGAGCGCGGGCGCCTCGTCGTAGCAGGCGGGGATGCACCATGAAGCCCAGAAGTTGATGAGCACCACCTTGCCGCGGAGGTCCTGCAGGGTGAGGGGCGCCTTGTCGAAGGTCGTGAGCACGAAGGGCGCCGCGGGCCGGCCGAGGAGCGGCGAGGGGATCTCGCGCGGGTTCGTCCAGAACCCATAAGCCAAGAGGACCAGCACGGGCACGACCGCGGCCGGGATGATCCAGCGCAGCCAGCCTCCCTTCACGCGGGCTTCCGGTGATCGGGCAGGATGGCGAGCGCCGCTCCCAGCGTGAGCACGAGCCCGCCGATCCAGAGCCAGGACACCATGCGGTTGACCTGGAGCTTGATGGTGGCCTGAGAGCCGTCGCGCGCGAAGTCGCCCAGGACCAGATAGACGTCCTCGAAGATACCCAGACGGTAGTCCACGGCGGCGATGGGCGTCTGCTCCTGGGGGTAGAACTTCCGTCCCGGCGAGAGCACCTCCTCCTTCCCGCGTCCATCCGTCAGCGTGAAGGTGCCCGTGACCTTGCCGTGGTTGGACTCCTCGGACGCCGAGAGCCCGTCGAAGCGCACGCGGTAGCGCGTCCGGTAGCCATCCACCTCGACGCTCTGGCCCTTGTCGAGGGTGACCTCGGTCTGTATCTGCCAGGCCTGGGATCCCGCCACCCCAAGCGCGACGACGAGGATGCCCAGGTGGACGATGAAGCCGCCATAGCGCCGGTTCTGCCTGAGCAAGAGCCCCCAGGTGGCGGCGCCCCACCCGTCGCCGCTCCGCCGGCGCGCGCGAACGGCGCGGCCATAATCGAGCGCGATGGTACCGGCCACGAAGACCACGAGGGCCATGGCCGTGAGCACGAGGACATTGCCCACCCCGAAGAGTCTCAGGACGGCCGCGGCCACGATGCCGGCCAGGACCGGCTTGAGGAAGTTGCGCTTGAGGTTCTCGGCGGACGCGCGGCGCCAGGCAATGAGCGGGCCCACGCCCATGAGAAAGAGCAGGGCCAGGAAGATCGGGATGTTCACGAGGTTGAAGAAGGGCGCGCCCACGCTGACCTTGACGCCGCGCACGGCTTCCGAGAGCAGCGGGAAGACCGTCCCGAAGAAGACGGTGAACGTGGCCGCGATCAGGAAGAGGTTATTCAGGAGAAAGACGGACTCGCGCGAGACGGCCGAGTCGAGCTCGCCCTGGGCCCGCAGCCCGTCCGTCCGCCACGCGAGCAGCGAGAAGGCGCCCAGGAGGGCCAAGGCCAGGAAGGCCAGGAAGAAGACGCCGATGGAGCCCTGGGTGAAGGAGTGGACGGAGCCGATGATGCCCGAGCGCGTGAGAAAGGTCCCGAAGAGGGTGAGGCCGAAGGTCAGGATGATCAGGGTCAGGTTCCAGAGCTTGAGCATCCGCCGACGCTCCTGGATCATCACCGAGTGCAGGAACGCCGTGCCCGTGAGCCAGGGCATGAAGGCCGCGTTCTCCACAGGATCCCAGGCCCAGTAGCCACCCCAGCCGAGCACGTGGTAGCTCCACCATCCACCGATGAGGAGGCCGAGGGAGAGGAAGTACCAGGCCACGATGGTCCAGCGCCGGGTGATGGTGATCCACTCGTCGCCCGTGCGCCCCACGAGGAGAGCGGCCATGGCAAAGGCGAAGGGGACGCTGAAGCCCGTGAAGCCCAGGTAGAGGGCCACGGGGTGCGTGATCATGCCGGAGTCCTCGAGGAGCGGATTCAGGCCGCGCCCGTCGGGCGGAATGGGAGACAGGCGCTCGAAGGGCGGGGCGGGGATGCTCATCACGAGGAGAAAGAAGGCGAGGATGCCCAGCATGACCGAGAGGACCCAGGGATAGAGCTCGGGCTGCCGGCGCCGGTAGCGAACGACCACGATCAGCGTGTAGACCGAGAGCATCCACGCCCAGAGCACGATGGAGCCCTCGAGGGCGCCCCAGAGTGCGGTGATGCGGTAGTAGAAGGGCGTGCCGCGGTTCGTGTTCACGGCGACGTAGCGCACGGAAAAGTCGAACGTCAGGAAGGCGTATAGCATGAGGGCAATGCAGGCGGTGATGAGCAGCCAGACGCCTATCGCGGCCCGCTCGCCCGTGCGCAGCCAGTTCGCTTGACCGGTCCGGACGCCAATCACAGCGGCGATGGCGCCGTAGAGGGCCAGCACGAAGCCGACCACCGTCGCCGCATAGCCCAGCTCAGGAATCATTGAGTTTGCTCTGCCTCCCGGGCCATGACGTAACTCCGTGGCCTCTTCGAGCCTGTGGCCGTCTTCGGCTGTGCGCTCCTCCTGCTGTTCACGTAACTCCGTGGCCTCTTCGGGCCTCTGGCCCTCATCGGGTGTGCGCTCCTCCTGCTGTTCACGTAACTCCGTGGCCTCTTCGGGCCTATGGCCCTCATCGGGGCGGTTTCTCGTCGGTGCGCGGCTCGCGTCTCAACGTGCGAAGCAGCTCCTTGTAGCCGGGGTCGGCGCCGTCATGGGGTGCCTTGTATTCCTCCGAGTGCTTGGCCAGGATGAGCGAGGCCTGGAAATATCCCTCGCGCGCCCAGGAGCCCTCGACCACGGCCCCGCGGCCCTCGGCGAAGAGATCGGGGGGCGCCCCGCGGTGCCTGACGGAGACCTGCCCCTTGCCGTCCGAGAGGGTGAAGGCAAGGCTGAGGGTCTTCGGCTCCCACTTGAGAGAGCCCGGCAGCACCATCCCGCCCAGCCGGTAGGTCTTGTTGGCGACAGGCGCGGCCAGGAGCTCGCTCGGCGTCACGAAGTAGACCACGGATTGCGTCACGCCGGACCAGATCAAGTAGCCGAGGGCGGCGACGATGACGAGGCCGCCGGCCACGAACTTTCGCTGCGTGGTCATTCACTTCCGCCCGGGCCGGCGAGGCTCTTCGCGCGGCGAGCGAGGCGACGCCAGTAGGCGCCGAGCGCGATCACGGCCAGGCCATAGGCCGCGAAGACATAGCCCCAGTTATCCGGCATGGGACTCCTCGAGCCGGGCGATCTCGGCCCGACGCGCGAGGAAGTAGAGGAAAAGGAGAGTGAAAGCGATCCAGTTGACGAGCAGGGTGAGAGCGATGGGCGCGGCAATGGGCGAAGGCTCGGGCCCGAGAATGGTGGACGGCTGGTGGAGGGCCCGCCACCACTTCACGGAAAAATGCACGATGGGGATGTTCGCCGCGCCCAGGATGCCGACCACTGCCGCATAACGCGCCCGCCGGTCGGGCTCGTCCACCATGCCGCGGAGCAGCAGGTAGCCGACATAGACCAGGAAGAGCACGGCTGTCGACGTCAATCGCGCGTCCCACGTCCACCACGTGCCCCAGGTCGGCTTGCCCCAGATGGAGCCGGATACGATGGTGAGGCCCGTGAAGAGGACGCCGGGCTCGGCCGCGGCCACCGCGAGGCGGTCCCAGCCCAGGCGGCGCGTGAAGAGATACCCGAGGCTGCCCGCGAAGACGAGCGCGAAGGCGAGGTAGGCCGTGAGCACGGCCGGCACGTGCAGGTACATGATGCGCTGGACATTGCCCTGCACGGCCTCGCGCGGTGCATAGCCGAACGCGGCGCCCAGGCCGATGACGAGCGCCAGGGCAGCCAACCATCCGAGCGCGCGCGTCATGCCTTCTCCTTGCGCGCTCGGGGCTCAAGCTGGGGCCGCACTGGGTTCACGGAGTTCTCCTGCATCCAGTCTCCTTCACGCGCGGGTCAACGGGACGACGTCGAGTGTAAAGGCACGAGACAGGGCTCGTCAACGGTTCGACGCCCTCCAGGCCCTCACGCGCCCTCGAGGACGAACTCGAAGGTGAGGAGGCCGACCACGAGATAGACCACGTCGGCGGCGGCCAGGAGCTTGAGCCACTGTGCGGCCTCGGCCAGGGGCTGCCCGGCCAGGACGATCTCCGTCGCGCTCACCGCGCCCAGGAGCACGGGCACCTGGGCGGGCAGGAGAAGGACGGGAAAGAGTAGCTCGCGGGCGCGCACCTGGGCGGTGATGGCGCCGAAGAGCGTGCCGACCGCGGCGAGGCCGAGGGTGCCGAGGGCCAGCACCACGACGAGCCGCGGCAGCGCGCCGGTGAGGTCGAGGCCGAAGAAGACCGGGAAGAGCACGAGCAGCGCCGCCTCGACCACGGCCATCACGAGGACGTTGCCGGCCAGCTTGCCGAGGTAGATGGCCGACTTGTCCCCGGGCGTGAGGACGAGCCCCTCCCAGCAATCGTTTTCTTGCTCGACAAGAAAGCTGCGCCCGAGCCCGAGCACGCCGGCCAGGATGAAGCCCAGCCAGAGCAGCCCCGGCAGCGCGGTCTCCACGCGGGCGCGCTCCGGCCCGAGGGCGAACTGGAAGATGAAGAGGAGCAGCACCGAGAAGAACAGGAGGGCGTTGAGGCTCTCCTTGCTGCGCCGCTCGGTCAGCACGTCCTTCCAGACTACGATCCAGGCCCGCCGGAGGTAGGCGCTCACGGCGCCGATCCCGGACCGAGCGCGAGGTCATCGTAGAGGCGGTGGAGATCTTCGCGGCCGAGCTCGGCGGCGGGGCGGTCGAGAACGATGCGGCCACCCGAGAGTATGGCCACGCGGTCGCCCACGCCCAGGCCGGCGTCGAAGCTGTGGGTGGCCACGACGAAGGCCCCACCGCGGCTCTTGAAGTCCAGGAGGAACTCGGCCAGCCACTTTCGACCCGCGCGGTCGAGCCCGGTGAAGGGCTCGTCCAGGAGGAGGAGGCGCGCGCGGCCGAGGAGCACGCGGGCGAGGGCGAGCCGGCGCTTCATGCCCGCGGAAAAAGTGCGGGCCCGCTGCGCGGCCGAGCCGCCGAGCTCGACCGCCTCGAGCGCCGCGCGCAGCGCGGCGGGCCCTGCGGCCTGCCCGCCCATCACCGCCCAGAACCGCAAGTTCTCGAGCGCGGTCAGATCTTCGTAGACCCAGGCGCCGTGGCCGACCATGCCGATGGCCGCTCGCGCCCTTTCCGGCTCGCGCGCGGGATCGACTCCCGCGACGAGAAGGGCGCCCGAGGTCGGGCGCAGCAGCGTGGCCAGGATGCGGAGAAGCGTCGTCTTGCCCGCGCCGTTCGAGCCGAGGAGGGTCAGTCCCTGGCCGGCTGCGAGACCGAGAGACACGTCGTCGAGAACACGAG